>JBIIFS010000039.1:0-13022 GCA_044237185.1 Luteolibacter sp. | reverse complement strand
CGGCCTTTCCACACGATTATCCGGCCGGATCGGCTTTCTTTTTTCTTCTGCGTTGGCGACTCCCGCGAGACTGATCGCAGCTACAACAATGATTAATGGATTTGTTTTCATGACTTGGCAATTGGGTGTGAATGAGCAATGGGAATTCCCATTATGCATAAAAACCCGGACAATTAATCAAAGTTGCGGAAGTTGTAAAAAACGTAACTGTCCTCAAGCAGATTCTCAATCTCATGCCTCGTGGAATAATCAATCGCCTTCACCAAATCAGACCATCAAGCCTTGTAAATTCAAGACTTGCGCAACACCGCGCTTATGCTGTGGGATGGCTGTGTTTAAGATTTAAAGTTGATCCATGATGCGCCACCCCAACTTCATTCTGCTGCTGTTGGTGCTACCTGTACTGATTTGGTCCGGCATCGAACCCTATGACCGACTCACATGGTGGCTTGAGATTTTTCCCGTCTTTGCCGGATTTATCGCCCTCTTTATCGCTCAAGCAAGAAAATGGAGATTATGTAACCTCTCCCTGGTTTTGATCGGACTGCATATGATCGTGCTTATTATTGGCGGTCATTATACCTATGCCCGTGTGCCTGCTGGCGATTGGGTAAAAGAGCTCTTGGATCTGTCACGCAATCACTATGACAGGCTCGGTCATCTCCTGCAGGGCCTCACTCCTGCCGTTATTTGTCGTGAGGTATTCATGAGAAACCACATCTTCGCCAAGCGCGGTTGGACGAGTGTCTTGATCGTGAGCTTCTGCATGGCCGTCAGTGCTATTTACGAACTGATCGAATGGGGAACCGCCCTGATCTCCAGCGAGGCGGCCGAATCTTTTCTCGGCACCCAGGGCGATACATGGGATACCCAAACGGATATGTTCTGCGCACTCATCGGTGCCACTGCCGGTGTCGTCCTGTTTCGTTTGATTCACAATCGTTCAATGCGGAAAGTATAATCCATAACCCGCCTCAAGACTCCGCAGAAAGCCCCGCCCGGCGTAATTTCTGCCTGAGAGTCGCTCGATTCATGCGTAGCGCCGTAGCCAGTCGCGTCGGACGTTGGTCAAAGCGCTCTAACAAATGTCGTAACATAACTCCTTCCATCTGATCCAACAACGCATCATATTGCCACTCGGACTCATCGGTGAGTTCGAGCTGCGAATCGAGCCAACGCGCCACAACGCGATCCACCTCGCCTGAAACCACTTTACCACCCGACGCATACAGGGCCTGAGAAACATGCGGTGGCAAATGCCCTGGTAAAATAGGCCCGCCATGACTCATGGCGAGCGCATGCTCGATCACATGGCGCAGTTCACGAACATTACCCGGCCAGTCATAAAATTGCAGGGCGCAGAGTGTAGCTGCGGTCATTTCAAATTTTGACGAAGCAGCGCTCTGCAAACCATGGAAAAAGCGGCATAGCGCAGGGATGTCACCTGTCCGTTCACGCAATGCCGGCATCTCAATGGATAATGAGCTGAACGCATAAAACAGATCCGACCTCAAAACCTGCCTGCTCTGAGCTTCACGCGGATCCACTTGCAAGGTGGCGATCAATCTCGGCAACCGGACTTTTTCCTCCCCTATCAGCTTGGCCAGAAACGCCTGGAGGGATGACTCAAGGGCATCGATTCCCTCGAGCACCAGCGTGCCGGTGTAATCCGCCAAAAATGACTGCAGAGACGACTCCTGGTGAATCGTTGCACATTCAACCATGCGCAATCTCTCTTTACTCCGGTTGCCATTCATATGGATCACTCGCGCCGCCAGTGTTTTTCCCGAGCCACATGAACCATGCAACATGACTGGCATGTCACCATTGCAGGCACGCGCGATTCCCAAAAAGACCCGGTGCATGCTCGTTGATGCGCCGATCAAAGAAGTTGCGGCAGGTTCGTATGGTTCGGCGATCCGAATACTCTTGGTGACCAAGGTGGAAATCACTTCTTCAAAGCGCTGCAAATCCAAGGGCTTGATCAGGTAATCCGCCACTCCCAACCTCTGCGACGTGATCGTATGATCCAAGGTCGCGTGGGCGGTGATGATCAGAATTGGGATTTTTGAGCCTGATTTGCGAATCTTCTCAAGAATCTCCATCCCACTGACATCGGGCAATCCGATATCCAGAACAATCGCCTCAAACTTCTGCTGCTTGATCCGCTCAAGCGCAGCTGCTCCGCTCGCCGCAAGAACCGGTGAGTGACCCAAGCGCTGTGCTGCCAACGACAAAGCGGTTCCCAATGCGTGCTCATCCTCAATAATCAAAATCGCTGCCATAAATCTTATCTTTCATTCTGAGGCTTAGACCAGACGATGCGCACGCAAGAACCTCTATCTGGCAGGTTTTCGACAGAAATTTTTCCTGCGTGCGATTCGATGATTTCCTTCGATACCGCAAGACCCAAACCCATACCTCCCTCTCGCTCCGAGTGAAACGGTTCACCGAACCGTTCCAGTGCCTGTAAACTAAATCCCACGCCTTGATCTTCTACTTCTAACATTCCGCGCAAGACCCGAATGGTGACCTCGCCGCCCTTCGGCATGCTTTGGATGGCATTTAACAGTAGATTGCTTAGCACCTGCCTCAATCGATCCCTATCCCCTTTCACCTCATGCTCTTGCCAGTCGGTGGCTATTTCCTGATGAATCGCCACTCCTGCATGCTTGGCTTGCAAGCTCAGGCCATGGCAGGCATCCGCAACCAACGCAGCAACATCAACCGGCATGAATTTTACCGGTTCCGGTTTTGCATAACGCAGCCATTGATTGACGAGAAACTCGATGCGTTCCGCTTCACTCACAATCAATGTTGCAGACATCTTTTCAGCCGTTTCGCATGCTCTTTCCAAGAGCTGTGCGTGCAGGCGTATCGCGGCAACGGGATTTCTGACTTCATGCGCAAGACTGGTCGCCATCCTGCCCAACAAAGCCAGACGTTCCGCATGCCTGCGTTTTTCCCGCTCATTAACCAAAGACCCATGCGCTTCGGCGAGGGCATTTGCTAGACTAACGATTTCTTGAGGTCCAGAAACAGGCAAACCACTTAAAGGTCGATCTCCGCCAATCTGCGGAATCACGGCAGCGAGCTTAGCAAGCGGTCGAGTGACTTTGCGGCCAATCAAAACGGAAAACAAAAGCGAGAGCGCCCAGAAACTTCCCAATGCCAGTTGTGCATCGATACGTTTCCAAAACGGAATCGCTCCGGGTTGATTCTTCTTTCTGGAAAACCAGACCTCGCTGCCATTTTTCAGCTTGAACCCAACCTCTAACAAATCAGTCCCACTCCTCGCCCTTCCATCCGCAGATGTTTTACCCGTTGATTCACGAAACTCCACATCCGCCCCCATCACCCGCCCCAGTTGATCCGCCATATACCTCGTCTGCGGGAAGTTGCTTTGATCTAAAAACAGCGCGTTCGCTTTTCCTAATGACTCCAGCGCCACCTCCTCCTCGACCTTGGTCAGATGCTGAAAAAACGCCATCAAGGCCATGGATCCCACGAGCACAAAGGCACCAAAACTCGCAACCAACCACATTGCGAGCGATCGAGATCCAGAAGAATGTGGACGGTTTTTATCCATGGATGATATCGAACTGAATCTGCTAATTCTAAGGGTATATGTCGAGTTTAAGTCAGCGAAACCGAATATTCAAACATCTCAATAACAAACAATGGTTATTTTTTATCCATCTTTAATCATTGTTGATGATCACCGCGGACACTAGCAAAGAGTCGATTTAATTCATCTATGAAACGAATTCTGACCCTTCTCTTACCTCTGTGCGCATCTCCGATTTTTGCACAGGATTT
Source organism: Luteolibacter sp. (assembly GCA_044237185.1). Classification (GTDB taxonomy): domain Bacteria; phylum Verrucomicrobiota; class Verrucomicrobiia; order Verrucomicrobiales; family Akkermansiaceae; genus Luteolibacter. Next base: position 9,203 of record JBIIFS010000039.1, on the reverse strand, counting down.
CCTAGATCCGTTAATTATCACCGCTACCCGTAGCGGGCAGGAAGCCAGCAATTCGACCTATTCGTCCAGCATCCTGGAAGCCGATTTCATTCGTCAAAGCACACGTCGCACCTTACCGGACGCACTCCAATACACACCGGGCGTGCTCGTTCAAAAAACCGCGCACGGTCACGGCTCGCCCTTCATTCGTGGTTTCACAGGACGACAAAACCTATTGTTGGTCGATGGCGTGAGAATGAACAACTCCACCCTGCGCAGCGGTCCCGTGCAGTATTGGAACACGGTCGATCCCCTGTCCATCGATCGCTTCGAACTCGTCCGCAGCCAAGGTTCGGTGCTATATGGATCGGATGCGGTTGGAGGAACTCTCAACGCCTTCACCAAATCCTCGGACTTCCGTTCGCGACCCGATGCAAAAAGCTACTATGGCGGCAGCACGTTTTATGAATACCGCAGCAACGGCCAAGGAAGCCACACGGGTCGATTGGAAACCGAAGCTGGGGTTGGTGCAAAATACGGTTTCTGGCTCGGGCTTTCACAAAAAGAATTTGGTGACATCGAAGACTCATCCGACGGTCTGATGCGTGGCACGGGATATCCCGAGGAGGACTTGGATTTCCGTTTTGATTTTGCTGTCAGTTCTGAATCAACCCTCACCGTTGCGCATCAATATGTGAATCAGGACGATATTTCCCGCTGGCACCGCACATTGAATAATCCGGGTTGGACACATGGCGGTCACGTCGCCGCTCCCGGAACTTGGAATGCCAACACCTACGATCAAGAGCGCTCCCTCACCTATATCCGCTATGCCGGATCGAATCCTCAGTCCGAAGACTTCATTAAAAATTGGTCGGCAACCCTCTCTTACCAAAATACCGCAGATTCCGAATTTCAAGATCGCTTGCCGGCAGGTGGAAGCTCAATCCGCAGATCCAACATCGATCTCCAAACCCTCGGATCAGACCTGACTCTCGAATCAGAAATCGGTGAAGGCAAGCTCGTGTATGGCTTCGATTTTTATCACGACATGGTGAATTCCTCCGGCTCAAACAACAATAACTCAGGCACCAATTACAAGGAAAGCCTCCCCATCGCCGATGACTCGACCTATGATCTCTTTGGTCTTTTTACGCAATATCAGTGGAAGGCAACCGAGCGATTAGAAATCACCCCCGGCATTCGATACACCTACGCCCATGCCGAGCTCGGCCGTTTTACGGATAACACCAATACCGTCCGCACCAACGAAACACAGAACTGGGATTCCGTGGTCGGCTCTCTCCGTGGGCTTTATCGCATTGATGAAAGTTGGAATCTTTTCGGTGGAATCTCAGAAGCCTTCCGCGCCCCCAATCTGGATGACCTTTCCGGAAATCTCACATCCAAAGCCAGCACTTCATCACTCGGCTCACTCGATGTGGAACCCGAGAAATTTATCACCTACGAGGTCGGCGCCCGCCGCAGCTCCGAGAATTTGTCCCTGCAATCCGCTATTTTTTACACCCAGATCAGAGACGTCATCGCCGGTGTCCCCGCCACAGCTCTACCGGGAGCACCCTCTGTAACTACCAACGGTAATGACGGTTACATCTACGGTATTGAACTCGAAGGCTCATGGCGCTTCCAACCCCAGTGGACACTCACCGGTTTCACCTCTTGGCAAGAAGGTGGAAACGAAATCCCAAGTTTCATCGGCGGTCCCGTCAGCAGCCGACCCATGACCCGCCAACTCCCTCTCACCGGTTCCCTTGCACTGCGTTGGACTTCCGAATCTGAGAAATACTGGATAGAAGGTCGTGTTTTGGCCGCCACCCAAGAAAACCGCATCACCGCCGCAGACCAAGCAGCAGATCCTCAGCGCATCCCTACGGACGGCACACCGGGTTATGTCGTGAGCTCCATCCGTGCGGGCTGGCAGGTCAACGAGCACCTCGACCTGAACTGCGCCATCGAAAACATCACCGATGAAGATTACCGCAACCACGGCTCCGGACAAAACGAGCCTGGATTCGGAGTGGTGATTGGAGCGAGAGTGAGTTGGTAGATCGTGGCGGCGGATTGCATCCGCCATGCCATTCAAACATGAGTATTTTGGCATGGCGGATGCAATCCGCCGCCACGAGAATCATCACTCCTTCCTCGCCGCTGCGATCTCCGCGATCAGGCGGTGCAGCACCATCCGGTGATCGAGTCCGGTGGTGACCAAAGCTTGATCGGCGCGCTGAGTTTGCTCCATGACGTGTTGCAACCCATCGAGATCGTAATTTTTCGCATTCGGCACGGCCAGGAAAATGGGATAAACATTCACACCTGAGCCATCTTTTTTCTGAGGCAACCATGCGCGATCCGACGCTGGCAAGCGGTTCAGCGCGCCAGCAAACGCACCGTAGTTTCCTGATGGAGCTTTGAATTTTTCGAGGATGAGTTTTGCCATGTAAAGGTTACGCACCACATTGATGATCGATGCGCGCATGATCCCGATGGCGGATTCCTCGGCCGAGAGTTGCTCATCAATGAGTTGAATGGCGCGCATCACATTGCCTTTTTGGATCGCCTGCCCGATCTCGAATATCAGGGCTTCCCGACTCAATGGCACCAATGTGCGTACGTCGTCTAGCGTTACGACCCGGCGTTCTTTCCCCAGAAACAAATCAAGCTTCTCCAGCTCATTGGTGATCTGCTTTGACTGCTCTCCAGCCAGCATGATGAATAACTCCAACGCCTCGTTTTCAAATTTCAAGCCGAGCTCTTTCGCTCGCCCCTCAACCAACATTCCAACCTGATCTTCCCAGCCATCCTTGCTGATATCGATTTTATCGTAACTCTGAACCGCCGCGCTTTTCTCAAGAAATTTCCAGAACGATTTCCGCTTATCGATCTTGTCAGCGGAGATCAGAAACTTGATCCCGCTCGGCAACCCCTTTTCCAGAATTCCACGCAGCATTTCCACACCTGCCTCGGTTCGCTGGGCGCGACCGGTGACATCATCACCAAGGAAGTTCACATTCCGCAACCACACGACCTTGTCCCCCCCGAACATCGGCATGGTCATCAGAGATTGTGACGCGCTGGCACAAATTTCATGAGCACCCTCGGAGTTATCCGCGTTACCGTCGATGGTCTCATGCGTGAAGCCATCGTCATTTCCACCCGTGAGTTCATTGTAAAGCAAAAGAGCCTCCTCCCTGACCATGCCGTCATCGCTACCCACGATCACATGGAAATTCGCATTCTCGGAAATCTTCTTCTTTGTCGTCGCCACACCCGAGGTTTAGCGGGAAATTTCAAACTTCAAAATTCAAATCTCAGGAATCGTCTCATTTTGATCAAATGATGGTTAAAAAGGAATTAAACCACAGATGGACATAGATGGACACAGATGGGGAAATTTAATCTGAAAATTCGCGTTATTTGACCCATTTTAACCAACATGAATCACATTACATCTTTATCTGCGTTCATCTGCGTCCATCTGCGGTTAAAATATCCGATATTTAGAGAAAAACCCGCATTTTGAGGGTTGAGTTTTCCTTATCTCCTATCCACATTCCCGCCCCGCCGCAAATCACGGCGGTTTAAGCCATGGGAAGAAGTCTGTTTCAAAAAGTCTGGGATTCACACCGCGTCGGCACTTTAGGTGACGGCCGCACACAACTCTTTATCGGCACTCACCTCATCCACGAGGTGACTTCGCCTCAAGCCTTCGGCATGCTGCGCGATCTCGGGCTAAAAGTGAAATTTCCCCAGCGCACCTTCGCAACCATCGACCACATCGTCCCTACCGAGAACCAAGATCAACCCGCCGATCCACTCGCTGCGGAGATGATCGATGCGATACGCAAGAACTGCGATGATTTCGGCATCACCTATTTCGACCTCAAATCCGGCAAGCAAGGCATTGTTCATGTCGTCGGTCCGGAGCAAGGCATTACCCAACCCGGCACCACCATTGCTTGCGGCGACTCCCACACCGCCACCCATGGCGCGTTCGGTGCGATCGCATTCGGCATCGGAACCAGCCAAGTCCGCGACGTCTTGGCGACCCAGACCATCGCGTTGCAGGAAATGAAAGTCCGCCGCATTGAGGTCAACGGCAATCTTCGTCCGGGTGTCTATGCAAAAGACGTCATCCTGCACATCATCCGCTTGCTCGGTGCCAACGGCGGCATCGGCTACGCTTACGAATATGCCGGTGATGTATTTGACCGCATGTCGATGGAAGAGCGTATGACCGTTTGCAACATGTCCATCGAAGGTGGTGCGCGCTGCGGTTACGTCAATCCCGATGCCAAAACCATCGCTTACCTTCAAGGCCGGCCATACGTGGATAATAAGAACTTCGAAGAAACCGCCGCACGCTGGTTGTCGTTCGCTTCGGACACCGATGCCCATTTCGATGACATCGTGAAAATCGCCGCCGAGGACATCGAGCCTACCGTCACATGGGGCATTTCTCCGGACGCAGGCATCTCCATCACAGAAAACATTCCTGACCCCCTCACCGCCTCTTCCCCGGAGCAAAAGGCCAGCATCGAAGAAGCTCTCGCTTACATGAAACTTCCCGCCGGCACTCCGATCCAAGGCGTGAAAATCGATGTCGCCTTCCTCGGTTCCTGCACCAACGGCCGGATCTCCGACTTCCGCGAAGTGGCGAAATACATCAAAGGCCACAAAGTCGCAGCGAACGTGAAAGCGATCGCCGTTCCCGGCTCACAAATCGTCGCGATCCAATGCGAACAAGAAGGCATTCCGGAAATTTTCCGCGAAGCAGGCTTCGAGTGGCGCGCGGCAGGTTGCTCAATGTGCCTTGCGATGAACCCCGATAAACTCATCGGCGATCAACTTTGCGCTTCCTCTTCAAACCGGAATTTCAAAGGTCGCCAGGGCTCCCCAACCGGACGCACCATCCTCATGTCACCCGTCATGGTCGCAGCTGCCGCCATCAAAGGCGAGATCACCGATGCCCGCGAACTCTTCGACCTAACAGAAGCTGCCGCCGTCGCTTGAACGATTAAGAACTTAAAATTTAGAATTTCAAATTATGGCCCTCGACCCCGTCAAACAAGTTTCCGGAACCGGAGTTTTCATTCCCGGTGCGGATATCGATACCGACCGCATCATCCCGGCTCGTTTCATGAAATGCGTCACCTTCGACGGACTCGGAGAATTCGCGTTCTACGATGTCCGTTTCGATTCCGAAACCGGCAAAAAAACCAGTCACCCACTCAACGACGAGCGCTTCAAAGACGCATCGATCCTGATCGCTGGCGTCAACTTCGGTTGCGGCTCTTCCCGTGAGCACGCTCCGCAGTCTCTCCGCAAATACGGATTCAACGCCGTGATCGCCGAGTCGTTTGCTGAAATTTTCTATGGCAACTCCACCACTCTCGCGATGCCGTGCGTGATGGCCGCAGCCGATGATATCGCCGCACTTCGATCCGCGGTTGAGAGCGATCCGACTACTGAAATCACGATCGATGTCGAAGCACTCCGCGTACGCAGTTCAAGCGGTCTCGACTTCGCGGTAAACATGCCGGAATCCGCGCGCGAGGCTCTGGTATCGGGCCGCTGGGATCCGATCCAAGAACTGCTCGACAACGATGCGGCGATCAACGATCGCGCCAAAGCACTTCAATACGTTTAATGGAGAGCCGGTGTCTCACCGGCTTTCTTCATCGCAGAAAATTAACCACAGATGAACGCAGATCGAGATGAAAAAATGGGTTCTTTTGAGTTGGTTGAATATCTTGGTTAAAAACGAATCATGCGGGTTTCTGGGAATGAAAATTTACCACATCTGCGGTTAAATAATCTTCATGAATCCAACAGACAATCCCCCCAAAGGCATCGCGCTGTTCGACATGGACGGCACCTTGCTCGCTTGGGACTGCCAACTGCTTTTCCGCCATCACGTCATCCATGAACAGCCGCTCCGTGGTCTCGCTGTGATCCTGTTCCTGAAATTTCTGCCCTTCGCAGGCTTGCTTGGAACAGAAAACATGAAGCGCGTTTTCCATGCGTTTCTCTGGAAGATGCCACCGGAACAACTCGCCGAACTTTCTCAAAGTTTCGCCATAAAACTTTTGCCCAGCATTTACCCGGAACTGAAATCAGCCATCGAAAAGCACCGCGCAGCCGGACATTTCACCATCCTGAGTTCTGCCAGCCCAGAGTGCTATGTGGCGGAAGTTGGCAAACTTCTCGGCTTCGATCTCTCGCTGGGAACGGTTTTGGAAAACCATCTCTTGTTCCCCGATCTTGTGAATCACAAAGGCGCAAACAAGGTCACCCGCCTGCGCAAACAACTCCCGCCGTCCTTTTTCCATGAGGGCAAGCTGATCCATTCCCATGGCTATACCGACAGTATCGCAGATCTGCCGATGTTGGAAATTTGCCATCAAGCCACCGTGGTGAATCCGAAAACCGCGCTCACCGAAATTGCCGAGCAAAACGACTGGACCATTCTGCGCCCCGCCCTGCCCTGGAAGTCATCGTTTGAAAAATCATGGCGCGTCCTGCTGCTTCTGCTCGGCATCGGCAAAAATCCAGCCAAGCTCTGACCCCATGTTACGCCGCGCAAACATTCTTCGCCTCATCGCCATCATTGTCTCAGGCTTGATGACCGCGTTACTGTTTCCGCCTTTCTCATTTTCCATGTTTGCATGGATCTGCATGATTCCTTTGCTCATCGCCCTCTGGAGTATCAATGGCAAACATCGCGCGAAAAAAGGTTTTCTCATCGGCTATCTCGCAGGGGCAATCAGCTTCGGCATCCAAGTCTCCTGGTTATCCACCGTCTCATGGCTTGGTCCGATCGTGCTTGCAGGGTATCTCGCTATCTACTGGGGGATCTTCGGGGCTTTTGCCGCATCGCTTGGGAATCCATGGCATCAGAAAAACGGCATCAGCGACACTCCGGCACGCAGTCTTTTCAATGCCTTCACCCACGCCGCGATCTTTGCTGGCCTGGAAGTCGCTCGGGGTTGGGTATTCACGGGCTTCAGCTGGAACGGCTTGGGCGTCGCCTTCCATGAAACCCTCGCGATGTCTCAAGTCGCCGACCTTTTAGGTGTCGCCGGGCTCTCCTTGATGCTGGTGTTTTTCCAAGCCGTCATCGTCCAATGCGCACGTCGTCTGATCCGCGCAACCGCCGAGGGCATACGCCGCCCCCCGCGTTGGGATTTCATGGTCGCCGCCATGGCGATCGGTGCTCTGCTCGGCTATGGCATCCTAAGAATTTCTCTCGAAACCGCCAAGCCATCGCTAAGCCTTAAAGCGCTCTTGGTCCAAATCAACATTCCCCACGAGGGAGCCCAAGTGCTCTGGCCCTCAGAGCAAGTGCATTTGGCCTATGAGGAAGAAACTCTCCGGGCCCTGAAAAACATCGCCGATCAGGATGAAAAAAACCTGCAAGCTGCGATGCAAAAAAGCGCCGAAGGCGAGATTAACCTCAACGCGCCTGACTGGGTGCTCTGGCCGGAAACCGCTCTCAACGGACGCCTCCTCAGCACCGCAGATGGCCAGTTCGGATCCTATCGTGAAAATATCGATACCATCTCCCGCGTCCGTGAAGCGGGAGGAAATTTCAAGCTCATCTACGGCGCCGTCGAAATCGAAGGTGAAGCGCGTGAAGACGGTCTCTATCAGAAAGAAAACGCCAGGATCTACAATTCGATTGTCGTTGAAACTCCCACTGGCGACATCCAAACCTTCCGCAAGCATCATCTCGTCATTTTCGGGGAAACGATACCTTTGCTCGATACCTTTCCATTCCTCAAAACCATTTACGAACAACAATCGGGGCAAAAATATTACGGATCATTCACCGCAGGCGATTCACTTGAGCCTCTTGAGGTTGACCTCAAGGGGCAGACCATCCAGATCATTCCCACGGTCTGTTTCGAGGATACCGTGCCGCGTCTGACTCGCCAATTCATTCGCAACGCTCCCCAAATCATCGTGAACCTCACCAACGACGGTTGGTTCAAAACCTCCCAAGCAGCCGCCCAACATTTCGCCAACTCACGCTTTCGCGCGATCGAGTTCCGCCGCCCGATGCTCCGCTGCGCCAATACCGGCGTCTCGGCCGCGATTGACACAACAGGCTCCACCGTTCACCCCAAAACCAGGAAAAACCAAGCGATCCTAGATGAAACCGGCAAATGCTTCGTCCGCGACAACCTGCTCACCGAACTCAGCATCCCCCTCAACCCAACCACCACTCTATACTCTGTCATCGGCGATTGGGGGATCATCCTGCTTTCCCTGATAGCGATCGGCATTTCTTTCACATTTCCTAATCAATATCGACCCAAGGTCCACGACCTAAACGACCGCATCTCTCGAAGAAAAGAGCCAAGAAAATAATAGCCTCAGATTTTCCTACAAAACCAACTGTTAGGTAAAATCAGGCTCTTTTTACTTGTGACCTCCATGTGAGATGCTTGTTTAGTGCCGAATTTTGTCATTTACACCTTCCAATAGGAGGATTTTGGCAAACAGTCTAACGACGCACAAAATGAAAAATCAAACTCCTCAGCCAATGAGGCTCAAAAAACACGCCAATTTTCCTTTTTAGGGTTATGACCAAGCTCCTCCACCTGATCTACGGCGTCCTAAAAAGCGAAAAACCCTTCAACCCCGACATCCTCAAAAAAGCACAAATTACCCTTGATTTCAACGCCGCATCTAACCCCAATTCAGACCCCAATTTCATGCTCCCCTCTCACCAATGATCGCCGATTGGGTCACGCTTACGCCTGGATCAACCCTCTGACCCGCAAAACCTGCCCCAACTTTTCCCCATTTTCATCCCTGCTAACTCAAGCGCAAGGATCTCTTTTCACCACTCCAAATCCCATTATTTATCTCGATTCGGCGTGATCGCGCTCAAGACATGAATTCCAAAAATCTTAGCTCAAAACTAATTGTATGCCTGGCAGTTTATTTTGCCGCCAACGATGGATTGAGCAGCGCATTTGAAACAAGTTGATCCATAATCCATAGCGTGCCGTGAACCTCCAGATCTTTAGCTTCTGCAATCGATCTCAACGGCCTATCTCCGGAGAGCACCATGGCCTGTTCCCTTTTAGCCAGATAGAGCGTTTCTCAGAAGTTTTCCGATATACGGCACTGTGAGGCAACCAATGTTGGTTCTTGGAGGAAATGTCGGAGAGCGGTAAGGATCCGGGCTTCAAGGT
>JBIIFS010000158.1:0-3697 GCA_044237185.1 Luteolibacter sp. | reverse complement strand
ACGATCGGTGGAGACAATACCCAAGTCTGGCTGACCTACACCGCCATCCCTGAGCCCAAAGCCGCGCTGCTCGGCGGTCTCGGCCTGCTGCTTCTGCTGCGCCGCCGCAGGGAAAAATAAAGAGTCAGGTGTTAGACTGTTTGCCAAAAGTATTAAGGGACAGACCCTTTTTGCAGACCCTTTTTGCAACCGGTCTAATCAAAGCGCGAGTAGACTCGCGCGGTCCCTGGACTCGCGCGGTCCTCATGCAGTCCAAATAGTGCATGCTATAGGTTGATCTTGCAGCAATAAACTGCCAGGCATACAACAGATTCGAGGTGGAACAATAAACTGCCAGGCATACAACAGATTCGAGGTGGAATGGTGGATGTTTGAAATTGGGAATGTGTGACTGGAAATAAGATAAAATAAGGGATGTTTGGTTCAAAAAGCTTAGTCCGAAGTGGGGTTGGCAGCGATGAATGAGGGGCAGGATTTGGGGCAGGTTTTTGGAGGAATCCTACTCATTCCAATTGATATCTTCTGGTCAGAAAACGTCTATTTGGAAACTTTCACCGTCCTTAACAACCCCAAATGATCCTCGCCTTTTTCACGCAAAATGACTTTGAAAACATCATGAATACAGATGGTAGCCGTATGACGATATTACGATCGATCGCGTAAGTAAGATCAGATTTTAGGAGCTCTAAAAATCGCTATCCGGATAAAGCTGATGATATTTAATCGCCTCAACGGCGACGGCAGCGGTGGTTCCGAAGATGGTTTCGACGCTGGCGGTGCGTGGAACTTGCGCGGCGGGGCGAGAGAGTCCGAGGATGATTTGGCCGTAGTTTTGAGCACCTGCGAGGTACTGCAGGAGCTTTGCTGAAATATGAGCAGCATCCAAGTTAGGAAAAACCAATACATCCGCACCAAGTCGGCTGATGGCATCGGGGAGTTTGGTTTCGGCAGCAACCGGGTCGATGGCGACATCGGCTTGAAGTTCGCCATCGATATGGAGATCCAGCAATTCTTCCAAGACCCGGCTTTGCGAGAGAGCTGTAGCAGCAGCGATTTTTTGAGCTTCTTGTGTGCTCGAGCTACCTTTAGTGGAGTGACTCAACAGAGCGATCTGCGGGGTTCTTCCGAGGAAGTGCAGGGCGAGTTTGCCCGTTTCGATCGCAATGTTAGAAAGCTGAGTAACATCTGGATATGGAATTAGGCCAGTGTCGGCGAGAAACAGCGGTCGGTTTCCGAGAAGGGGAAAATGTGGAGCGACCAGCATCGTCACACCGAAGATGCGTGCGACTTTGGCATCCGGTTTGATGTTTTGCATCAAGGCGCGGAAATAATAAGCGGGGATGGCTTGGTTGCCGCCAACGATGGCATCCGCGTGGCCGTATTGCACCATCATCGCACCGAAGTGATGAGGGCGAGTGATGGTCTCTTCATTGACGAGCTGTGGGTTATCACGGTAGCGCGCCATGTTTTGCGCGCGCTTGAGAAACAGCGGGAGATCTGAAGAGGTTTTTGGATCGATGACCCGGATGAAGCTCATCGGGATGTTGTGTTCCGCGGCAAGAGCTTTGATATGCTGCGGATTTCCAAGGAGGATGGGAGAAATGGCTTCAAGTGCTACAAATTGCGCAGCTGCTTTGATCACTCGAATGTCTTCTCCCTCGGTAAAAACGACGCGTTTTGGGTGGTTTCGGAGCTGCTCGACTAAGCGCCGTGTGACATCGTTGAGGGTGGCAGGGGAGGTTTCTGGCATGAGATTGCGTCAAGATGTAAGGCGCTACATTGAACGTTGTCGACACCGAATCAACAACCGAGATCAGCGAAATGAGAGATTCAACGTTGGTTGAAGCGTGACATCTCGCGTTGGGCCTCACGTAGCTCGACCTTTTTCTTCAGATCCTGGCGTTGATCGGAATGGGTTTTTCCCTTGCCGACCCCGATCTCAACTTTGACCCGGCGGTTTTTCCAATACATTCGCAGCAGCGGGAGGGAGCAGCCTTTGATGGCAGTCTCGGCGGCGAGTTTTAGGATTTCTCGTTTGTTCAGCAATAGTCGCCGCGGGCGCTTTGCTTGGTGGTTAAACCACTCGCCGGCGGTTTGCCATGGTTGGATATCACAGCCGTATAGAAAAACCTGATGACCTTCCACGCGTGCGAAGGCATCGGAAATATTGATTTTTCCGGCACGGATCGATTTGACCTCCGTGCCCTTGAGTTCCAGCCCGGCTTCGTATTTGTCGAGGATGTTGAAATCCCGACCGGCCTTGCGGTTGGTGGCGATTTCGGCACTCATCTGCTGGAGGAATCAACCCGAAACGGGAGATCCCGATTAGATCGCCATCGGCTTGTGCACGAGCTTGATCTTACCTTCGATGATTTCAGTAAGGGCAATATCGGCAGTGCCCATGCTAGGGACGGTTGGAATCAGAGGTGAGCGCCCGCTGTTGAGCTGGCGAACCCTTTGAGATACAAGGTTAATAAGGACCAATGGGTCAGTGACAATTTCTGCAGCTTGTTCGACAAGTTCGCTTTTCATAGTGGAGCCGGGTAGTTGCGAGGCGGGCCGTGTTTGCTCGAAAGAAACGAGATTCTCAGGATCGGAGGACATGGCGAGTTCGCTCAAAAGAGGTTATTAAGTCGGAGACGAGCTGGGTTTGAAACCAGAGACCGAGCTTTTTTGCAAGAGCAAACTCTCTTGTGGTGCCGAAATACCCATAATTTTGCTAAAAAACTCGGTGTATGGGTCAAATGAGAGGATTTTCGCATTTTAATTTTGGGAAGGAAGAAAAGTCCCGATCTGCCGTCCAAAGCTTTTTGACTCCATGATGCAGGCAAATTGCTGCAATTCGTGCGTCGTGGATTTTGGCGCCCCGGATTTTGCCAGCTTTCGCTAGCGAGGAGAGAAGTTCAAAATAGCTGGGTCCTTCACCTATGAATCTGAGTGCGACACTGGAAGACCATGCTTCAATGGTATCGAGGGCGATGTTAAGTGGAGTAGGAGGAACGTAAATTTTTGGATGTGTCACAATAACGATGAACTCGTGGACACATGGCCACGGAATAGCCCAAGGAGTTCCTGAATCAGCAAGATCCGTGATTGTAGCCAAGGCTTTTACATGCCAGGGAGAATCTTCGCAATGGGCGTAGACAAGCAGATTGGTATCTACCGCAATCATGGATAGATAGTGTTACGGATCTTCTCCCAAGGTGCGTCTTCGAATTCCGGTCTCAAACCCTTGCCTTTAAAAACCACAGGTTTGATTTTAGGAGCGGAAACAGGCGCGTTTAATGAGGTGGCGAGGGATTCTTCCAATAAGGCGCGCAGCGTGATCCCTTTTTTTTGGCACGTGCCTTTGCGCGCAAAAGCAGATGATCAGAAATCTGTATGGTTGTTTTCATATGGGTAACCATATTTTATAGGGTAGACATACTCAATCTTACAGTTTTTTCCAGCCAATCAGGAACTCACTCAGCCGCCGTGAGGGTTTTCTGGAGGGCTTGGCGGTAGGAGCGGAGGGATTCGGTGGGGTTGAGGGCGAGGGCCTTGTCGATGGCGGTGAGGGCTTCGGTGTAGCGGGATTGGGAAACGTGGAGGCGGGTGAGCTCGACGAAGGCCTCGTAGGCGGTGGAGGAATCTGCGGTGGCACGTTCGAACAGGAGCTCGGCGGAATCCGCTTGCTTCGTGTTGGCGAGATGTTTGG
>JBIIFS010000157.1:0-3713 GCA_044237185.1 Luteolibacter sp. | reverse complement strand
AGCGCAGAGCCCGCAGGGGGCCGCCGGAGGGCGGGATCAAATCGTGACTCCATCGCCGGGACTGTAGCAAAACTCCCGCGAGAGCGGCAAAATTCAAAACCTAAAAAATCTCCCTTTTGCGTAAGGAATTTTGGCAACCAGTCTAAGTGTCGCGGTTTTAGTTCCTGCGGTCATCCGTCTAGCGATGATGTGGAATTTACCTTGTTCTAACAACGGCCCAAGCACTTGAGGATTGTTTTGATCAAAACGACCAAAAGTCTTTCCATTTCGGGTTCCCCACCAAACTGTATTGTCATCGTTTGCGCATCCCCATACGCCTTCGTATTTTCCACCATTGCGCAAATTTCCAAAAAATGAATTCACATCTTTGACTCCAACCCGTTGAGGGCAGACTGCAATCACGGCGATCCATGTATGACCTTTGCCCTTTGTTAAACCGTCGAAGAAATCCTCGTCTTTGCAGACCAGTTCTTGTTGGCGAAAAACCAGCGAAGGTAGCCCTCTGATTTCCGTAGCGGATTTCCTAAGGGTCGGCCTGCCGCTCCCAGCTTCTTTGCGACCTTTGTCTTGCGGCACGAAAACCAATTCAGCTTTGATGGGTGCCTGATTGCGCCATACCACCACCCGATCACCATCAGCGAGTTCGATCCCCTTGGCCGCGTCCAAATCCAGAATTAGATTTTTCGCAGGCAAGGTGATAAGCTCGCCACCCATAGCGGTCGTGAACAACAGGCACTGCGCGAGTGACCCGGTGATGAAAGTGGAAATTCCCATGAGCTACATGAGTTGTGCGCCAGCCTCGGCAAGCTCGGAACGCTCGCCACGGTTGAGTGCGACGTGTGCCGCAAAAGGCTGACCCTTCAATCGATTGCGGGTGTAAACCAGGCCGTTGCTGCGGCTGTCGACATAGGGATTGTCAATCTGCGCGGGATCACCCACCAACACCAACTTCGAGTCCCGTGACATACGCGTCACGATGGTTTTGGCTTCCTGTGGAGTGAGTTGCTGAGCTTCATCCAGAATGAAAAACCGATTCGGAATCGAGCGGCCGCGGATGTAACAAAGCGCTTCAATTTCCAAAATACCCTGCTCCATCAGAACCTCGTAAGGCTTTTTGGCAGCCAGGCCGCTTGTGGTTGACTTCTGCTGTTTGCGTTTCGGACCAAGAGGCACATTGGGGCGCATCAACAGATCTAGGGCATCATGAATGGGTTGGAGCCATGGACGCATTTTCTCATCGAGTGAACCGGGCAGGAATCCAAGCTGATCTCCCATGGAAACAACCGGGCGACTGACTGTGATGCCGTTGTATTTACGATTGAACATCTCATGCAAACCGGCGGCGACCGCCACCAGGGTTTTGCCGGTTCCGGCATGACCATAACAGGTCACCAAGGAAATGTCCGGATTGAGCAACGCATCGATCAAACAGCGTTGCCCGAGATTCAGTGGCTTCAAGGTCTGACCATCGGGAATTTTCAGAACTTCGGGAATGTTCAGGCGTACAAAGCGGTTGTCGAATTGCAGCCGTGCCGGAATCGTTTGTTTTTCACCACTGCAGAGCAGCACATATTCATTGATCGCAATGCCTTCGTATCTTTCCTGCTGGAGTTCGATTTCTCCGCTGCTGGCGAAACGATGCAACTCGGATGCGTCCACTTCCACCCGCCGCACATCGTAGTTGGAAACTTCACGGGCATCGACTTTGTCATTCAGATAATCCTGGCACTCGATATTGACCGCGCGTGCCTTGAGCTGAAGATTGATGTCTTTGGTGACCAGCGCGACTTGTCCGTCAGGATTGAATTGCCTGAGAAGAAAACAGGCGGCGAGAATGCGGTGATCGACCCGTTCGCGATCCGGAAAAATCCGATAGAACTGCTTGAGTTGCTCCGAGTTGTCCGGGCAACTGATGGGATCGTAAATCACCAGCCGAATCGTACCTCCCCCTTGGGTGGGCGTGCCGGCAGTTACTACGGCTGCCGTAGCAAAGATATCGGTCAAACGGCGGTGGACGCGGCGCGCGTTGGCGCCGCGCTCGGATTGCTCGCTTTTGAATTTGTCGAGCTCGGCGAGAACATCGACGAGAATGCAGATATGGTTTTCCTTGAACCGCTCCAAACAACCCGGGTCATGGAGTAGGACATTCGTATCGAGCACATAGTTTTTCCCCATCGGCGAGGGAGCCTTGAGTCCGAATTCCTCCACGGCTTTGCTGGCCGTGCGGCGGGCTTTGCGAGCGGTTTTCGCGGGGGCTGCGGCGTTGGTTTGATCAAAAAGGGCGGGTTGCATGGACTCGGCAGTTAGGTTCATGGGGTTTCAAATGACAGTTACGGTTGGAAGCGGAAAAGTTTCCGGTGTCAGTGTGTGCAGTATTCGTCTCAAAGGAGAAAAAACTCACAGGATCTGAAAGGATCCCGGCAACGCCATCAAAAGGCGGCCTGCTGACGACACTTTTAATCAAGATATCCTGACTATCGACAAACTTGTTGAGATGACAATCGCTAAATGAATCAGGTCCGGATTTTTCAATTCGGACCTGATTCTTGAAAGGCTGCAGCATGCTCAACCGCGGGTTAAGCGTTCCGCTTCGAGCCAGTCGGTATCGTGATCACCAGGAAGACCGAGATCCATCCGGCGGCGGTAATTCAAATAGGCTGCGTGCGCGACGGCGTCGTAACTCGCAGACGATTTCCCGGTTGCTGGCTTCTTGGCGGATTTCTTGGCAGACGACTTTGCGGTTGCGGGCTTTGCAGCCTTTTTTGCAGCCTTTTTCGCAGCTGGTTTCGTTGCTTTCTTGGCAGGAGCTTTCTTCGAGGGGGCGGGGGCCGCAGTTTTTTTTGCAGCTACTTTTGAGGTCGTTTTCTTTGCATGCATATTTTTATGGGGCAGTTGAATTCGGTTTCAGCAGGATTGGTGCCGTTTATAACACTAGTCCTTTTTTCCGGGATTGCCAGCCCGCAAGCATGGTTTATGATGGGAATTATGGAACAGGAGTTTCGTTGGAGCGCAGCGCGCGATGCCGATAGTTACCGACTCCCCGGCCCCGATCATCTCGGGCGCTGGGCGGCGGTCGCCATGGTTGTGTCTGTACTGCTCCATGTGGCGCTGTTTTTCTCCCTGGACAAAGTGAAAATCGCCTTCGGCATCACGCCGGCCAATGAACTCATCACCGAGCCCATCGACATACGGCGGGTCGAAGTGAAGCCCTACGTGCAAGAATCCCTGCCTCCCGTTGAAACCCTTCTCACTCCGCCAAATGACACTGCGGATTTGTTGGATGAAATCGATTTGCTGGAAATACTTCCCAAAGAGGTGGATATCGATATTTCACCGAATGTCGTCGATCCGGAATACGCGATCAAAATGTCCAATCCGCTCGCCAGTGGAGACGTCAGTCAGACGGTCAATGAGATCTCATCGAAATTTGACCTCGAAGCCAATCTCCCTGAGTTCGGGAGAATGACCACCGAGCTTCAGCCTGCCGCGGTCGGACAAATCATCGTCGATCCGGGTGCGGTCAAAGTGGATGATGGCGAGATGGCTAATTTCACCGATGAGCTGATCAAACAGGGTAATCAAGGATGGGTCGATCAAGGCAAGCTCGATGGCGTTGAATCGCTTGACCAACTTCTCAATCTTCCCGCGAATCTTCTGCTTTCCAAAAAAACCCTTCTGCCCAGTGATTTGCTCTTTGAGTTCAATCGCGCCGA
>JBIIFS010000156.1:0-3717 GCA_044237185.1 Luteolibacter sp. | reverse complement strand
AAAAGTCGTTCCCGGGCTATCCTCAAAGACGCCTGTCGAGCCATCGCATCCTGAATCGCCTTAAATAACATTTTTTTGATGATTGATTGAAAGATTTTCAGGATGGCTAGACGTATAAAATGCGTTCGATAAATTTCCGGGCGGCCACCGCTCAGCATCCCTCCTCCCCGATGCGGGTTCGGGGCGACGGCGGCCCAAACTTTCAAACCTCGCGGTGAATACCACCGCGAGGTTTTTTTGTGAAAAAATCGAACCACAGATAAACACAGATGGACGCGGATTTTGGTAGGTGGGAATCGCCGAGGCCTCCGCATGAAGTGAGGGGTGAGAGTTAGTTGGAATTTAGGGTTTAGAATTTAAGATTTAGAATTTAGAGTTTTGCCATGTCCAGAGTGATGGTTGGTTTATCGGGTGGCGTTGATAGTGCGGTTGCGGCCGCGCTACTCGTGGAGCAGGGGCATGAGGTGGTGGGTGGATATATGAAGAACTGGATGAACGATGAGGGGATTCCGGGGGATTGTCCGTGGGAACAGGATATTGAAGATGCGCATGCGGTGGCGAAGACGTTGGGGATCGAGTTTCGGGTGGTTGATTTGGTGGATAGTTACAAGCACAAGATTGTTGAGTATTTGGTGAATGGCTACGATGAGGGACTGACTCCTAACCCAGATGTCTGGTGCAACCGCGAGATGAAGTTCGGGGTGTTTTTGGACTACGCCCTGGAACAGGGATTCGAGGCGGTGGGGACGGGCCACTATGCCCGTAGGCGTGTGCTTTCAAATGGTCAGGCAGCGATTTTACGCGGGGCGGATCCGAACAAGGACCAGAGTTACTTTTTATCACTGATGACATCACGCCAGGTGGAACACGCGCGGTTTCCGACGGGTGAAATGCTCAAGCCGGAGGTGCGTGAAGTGGCGCGTCGCTTCAATCTGCCAGTGGCGGAAAAAAAAGATTCGCAGGGAATTTGTTTCCTTGGGCAAGTGAAAATGAGTGATTTCCTTGCGCATTATTTGCCGGATAGGCCGGGTGACATTGTCGATTCGGCGGGACGCATGATGGGACAACATCGAGGCCTGCACTTTTATACAATCGGTCAGCGTAAGGGCCACGGCGTCGCATCACCCGAAGAAGGAATGGCATACGTGGTAATTGGGAAAAAAGCGGCAGAGAATCAGTTGGTGATTGGTTGGGATAGGGAGGACACAGCTGGTCTATATCTTCAGCAGTGCGTTGTGGGTACGATTTCCTCGATCAATGAATCGATTCCATCGCTGAAACGAGTGGAAGCCCAACCGCGTTACCGAGCCAAAGCCGAGACCGCAAAGCTGGAAGCTTTGGATGGCGCGCGCGTGAAACTCATTTTTGATAAGCCACAACGTGCATTGGTCGCTGGGCAGATCATGGCGTTTTATGATGGAGGGAGATTGTTAGGCGGGGGTGTGGTGGAGGGGGTTTCGTAGTGAATTGACGACGACGACTGAATATCTTGATGACAGCTCACTGTTAAAATCCACATGCTATTTTTACAATTATTGTCGTGGCCGTGCGTGACAAAGATTGTGAGGATAGATGTGGCTTAAATTTAAAAAAACAGGACACTCGATAAGGGGGATTGTGCATACAAATAAAGAAATACCTGATAAAAAAGTCGATTTAGCGACGAAGAGAAAATCTCTATTTTCGCCGAATACCGTTCAGCAAAAAATCACCGAAAAAATCTGCGCTTAGCTCAATCGCAGTCACGCAGTGTTTTATGGCTGACGCTTCGAATTCAGCGTTTAATAGACCTGCGAGGGGATTCATTGCATTTTTCATGAAACTTGGCTTGATTCCTGAGATTTCACGGCTAAAAACACCGCCCCTCGCTTTACCGCGATTTATTCTAGCATGTCCAACAGTCTTAAAATCGCGATTCCGAAAGGTAGCCTGCAAGAGCCAACGATCGAGCTCTTTGCCAAGGCGGGATACGAGATTTACGTGTCATCGCGTGGATATCGTCCTGCCTCGAACGACCCAGAACTCGATATCTATTTGATCCGGGCACAGGAAATCGGACGCTATTTGGGACAAGGCTTCATCGATTGCGGAATCACCGGCTTAGACTGGGCTTCCGAAGGGGGGGCGGATCTTGTTGATTTTGCCGAGTTGCCTTACTCGCGCGCCACGGCACGCCCGACTCGTTGGGTGTTGGTGGTGCCGGAAGATTCTCCGATCCAGAAACCGCAAGATCTCGAAGGAAAACGCATCGCGACCGAAGGTGTCGGAATTACCCAGCGCTACCTCGACAAGCTGGGAATCAAAGCCGAAGTCGAATTTTCCTGGGGCGCAACCGAAGTGAAAGTGCCTGATTTGGTCGATGCGATTGTCGATGTCACCGAGACCGGATCTACGCTCAAGGCAAACCGACTTCGTATTGTCGACACCCTGCTTACCTCCTTTCCTCACTTTTATTCCAGCCAATCTGCTGCGGCGGATTCGTGGAAACGCGAAAAAATGGAGCGCATCTCAATGCTGCTCAAATCCGCTCTGTTCGCACGCGACAAAGTCGGTCTTAAAATGAACCTCCCTGCAAATCGTCTCAACGAAATGCTCGCCAAATTGCCATCTCTCCGCCGTCCGACGATTTCGCCACTTTCGGAAGAAGGTTGGGTTGCGGTAGAAACCGTGATTGACGAGATTCTCGTTCGCGACATGATCCCCGACCTCAAGAAGCTTGGGGCAGAGGGGATCATCGAATATCCTCTCAACAAACTCGTCCTTTAATTTTCATTGAACTCCAACCCCGTATAATACCATGGGCTCCATTAAGAAACGCCGTAAAACAAAGATCAACAAGCACAAGCGCAAGAAACGCATGAAGCAGAACCGCCATAAAAAGCGTCTCCGCTACAAGTCCTAGTTCGCTAGGGTGTGTGAAACGCACGCATTTTTGATCATCGCCGGAAACCTGTTTTCAAAGACGGGTTTCCGGCGTGTTTTTTTGGACCACGAAAAACACGAATGTAACGAAAGGAAATGGAATGATGGACCGCGCGACTCCAGTCGCGCTGCTGGCTGAGAGCGCGACTGGAGTCGCGCGGTCCATGTGGAGTTGCCCCCACAAGCGGACATTCCTGATTTTTTCGTGCTTTTGGTGTTTTTCGTGGTTCCGAATTCTTAAAACGGAATAGAACAAGACAATGGCTCTTCAAGTGATTCCAGATTTCCGGGTGATTGACGAGAGTGATGACTGGGTGGTCGTGGACAAACCCGCCCCGCTCATCGTGCATCCGGCGAATCAAAAGCCCGAGCCAACTCTTTTAGGTGGCTTGGAAAAACTCTATGCTTACGAGATGGAGAACGGGGCTTGCCTGGGAATCATCACGCGGCTGGATCGGGAAACCAGCGGCTTGGTCCTTTGTGCCAAGCATACGTCCGCTGCGCGTGAACTCGGGATGATTTTCGAGCGACGCGAGGCAAAAAAAGAATATCTCGCGATTGTTTCCCGATGGCCGGAGTGGAATGCATGGCAGTGTGATGCGCCGATTTGCCGAGCGGGTGAGCTCGGACCGAGTGATATTTGGGTGAGGCAAGTGGTCGATGTTTCGGGAAAAGACTGCACCACGGGATTTGCGGTGGAAAGTCGCTTCGAGCGCAACGGTGGAAAGTTTGCTTTGGTCCGTTGTTTCCCCAAAACCGGACGGATGCATCAGATTCGCGTTCACCTTGCGTTTG
>JBIIFS010000154.1:0-3890 GCA_044237185.1 Luteolibacter sp. | reverse complement strand
CCTCCATGTAAGGAAACAACCAAGCCACAGCCTTCTTCATCACACGGGCGGATTTAACGACTTGAGGAAGAAACATTTTACCTGCGCCGAACAAGTCTCCAACCACTCCCATGCCGTCCATCAAGGGTCCCTCGATGACTTTCAGCGGCCTACCGTATTTGAGCCTCGCGGCTTCGGTGTCTTCGTCGATGAACCGATCGATTCCTTTCAAGAGCGCGTATTCGAGACGCTTCTCGACTTCTTCCTCACGCCACGAAAGGTCTTCCTCAACCTTCTTGCCACCCACTCCTTTGTAGCTCTCGGCTAGATCCAGAAGACGCTCGGTGGAATCATCCCTGCGGTTCAACAAGACATCCTCAACACACTGCAAAAGATCTTTCGGAATTTCATCATAAACCTCCAACATCCCCGCATTGACGATACCCATGTCCATGCCCGCTTGGGTCGCATGATATAGGAAGGCAGAATGCATCGCCTCGCGGACTTTATTGTTACCACGGAAAGAGAATGAAATGTTAGAAACTCCCCCGGAAACCTTGGCGCCCGGTAGGTTCTCCTTGATCCAGCGGGTCGCATTGATGAAGTCCAAGGCGTAGTTGTTGTGCTCCTCGATACCGGTTGCAACCGTCAGGATATTGGGATCGAAAATGATGTCGTTTTGATTGAAGCCAACTTCATCCACAAGAATCCGATAAGCCCGTTCGCAGATGCGGATTTTCTCATCATAAGTTGCGGCCTGGCCTTTTTCATCGAACGCCATCACGACCACAGCGGAGCCGTATTTCATGATGTGTTTGGCGTTTTTCTTGAAAACTTCCTCGCCCTCTTTGAGCGAGATCGAGTTCACGATTCCCTTGCCTTGCAGATGCTTCAGTCCCTCTTCAAGAATCTCCCATTTCGACGAATCCACCATGATCGGCACCCGTGCGACATCCGGTTCACCTTGGAGCAGGTTGAGATATTTCGCCATCATCGCCTTGCCATCGATCAGGCCATCGTCAAAACAGATATCGATCACGTTCGCACCGTTCGCAACTTGTTGACGCGCCACTTCCACCGCCGCCTCCAGATCACCGGCTCGCACCAATTTCGCAAACTGCGGCGACCCCGCCACGTTCGTCCGCTCCCCGATCATGAGGAAACCTTTTCCCTCATCGTGGTTGTAAGCCTCTGTTCCAGAGAGCCTGAGTGCTGGTTTGATTGGATTCATTATGGGATAGAAAATTTTTCAACGCAAAGCCGCAAAGAACGCCAAGGTTCGCAAAGTTTATGAGTTAGGAAATTGATGGACGACTCGTTTGATTGATTCGGCGAGTTTGACGGTATGAAAGTTAATGAGAAGTCCCAGATGATTTTTAGACATTTTGAGATAGGTCAGGAGTTGCGCGGAATGAACGGGAATGACGGCCTCAACCGCTTTGATTTCAATTACCAAAACATTCTCTACCAATAGATCGATTCGATAGGAATCCGGTAACTCCAAATCTTTATATGTCACCGGTAACATCACCTGTCTTGCTGAAGAAACACCCCGCAAACTCAGCTCATGCTGTAACGATGCTTCATAAGTGGACTCCAATAGTCCAGCTCCAAGCTCACGATGGACTTCGATCGCAGCACCAATCACATCGTTCGACAGTTTATTTAAAAAATCCTTCATCTTTTATTCCTCTGCGTTCCTTTGCGTTCTTCGCGGCTTTGCGTTGAAAATATTCATTTCACAACCCTCCTCGGAGCCACGCCCCTCACTCCTTCTGCAATCGCTCGGACATGCTCAGGGGTATTTCCGCAACATCCACCCGCAAAGTTGATCAAGCCGCTCTCCGCAAAGCCCCTCATGAAATCCTTCATGTGCGGTGGCTCGAGATCAAATCCGGTTGGTGCCAAGGGGTTTGGAAGACCGGCGTTCGGATAGGCAGAAACATACGTCCCCGCTACCTCGGAGAGTTCCTCCAAAAACGGCCGCATCAGATCCGGGCCGAGCGAGCAGTTCAAACCGATCGCCAAGGGCTTCGTGTGCGCGAACGCATTCCACAGCGCCTCGACTTTTTGTGCGGAAATCATCGTTTCTCCACCCAAACCAACCGCTGCTGAAATGATCACGGGCAGATGGATACCTTGCTCATCGAAAATATCCTGCACCGCAACCGCAGCAGCTTTTGCATTCAACGAATCGAAGATCGTTTCGATCATAAGAATATCGCATCCGCCCTCAATCAATCCACGCACCTGCATCCGATACGCCTCCAACACCTGATCGAAAGTCACCACTCGGAAAGACGCGTCCTCCGCATCCGGCGAGTTGCTCAATGAAACCGTCAGCGGCCCGATAGCCCCAGCCACATAGCGTTTAATCCCCGTGTCTGTAGCAATGTCGTCCGCCATTTTACGAGCGAGTTGTGAGCTTTTGACATTCATCTCCCAGGCCAGTTCGTTCAAAAAATCGTTCTCGAGAATTTTCTGAAAAAACTCGGGATCCTTGCGCCCGCCTTTTTCACGCGGATCCTCCACAAAAAACTCGCTCTGCGCGATCCCTGTTGCCGAGAAGGTATTGGTCTCACAAATGTCCGATCCCGCTTCGTAAAAACATTTGTGAATATCCGCAATCACCTGCGGTTGTGTGATCGAAAGAATGTCGCCGTTGTTGAGGAGATCTTTGTCGTTGCTGGCAAACCGCTCGCCCCGTGCCGCAGCTTCATCAAGCCCATAGGTCCGGATGGTCGTTCCCATCGCGCCATCCAGCACCATGATACGATCCGCCAATTCCTTTTCCATTTCCGCCGTATGATCCGCTTGAGCCATATCCGAACTGTAAATCATCCATTCCAAGCTTCAAGATTCAAATCATCAAATCACGATATGAAGATGGGATACTTAAAAAGACCCCGTAGAGTGGCAATTCATGCAGAAAAACCGTGCGTCTGCGTCAAATAAACCTAATCTTCGCGCAGAGTTTTTCACAAAAATGTCCGCATCCATCAAATTTCAAAATGCTGCAAGCATCCCGACAACTGGTTTTCTTGCCATACCTGGACGACTCGATTTTCAACAACTCCTGCATCTTGAAAAAGAATTTCAAGGGAGAACCATCACCTACCTGATCGAGGAAAACGACTCTTTTGACCCCGCCTTGCGCAGTCATATGGAACGCTCCGACAAAGGTGCGATGTTTTCCATCAAGGACGAAAATCCGGCTGCTGCAGGCAAAGAGCTCGCCGCTTGCCTCGCCGGTGGCGGCATCTTGTTGTTTGTGCCAGGCCGTGCAAAAACCCGCCCAGCCACTCCCATCCACATTCCCTCCTCACACCTCAAAACTCTCGTTTCATTCAAACTTCCAACCCTCCCTATCGCGATCGATTGCCCGCGCGAATCGTGCCTCGGAATCGAAAAAATCTCATCACTTCCCCACGCCGTCATCTCCATCGGACGGCCGTTGAGTGAAAAAGAGATCAATCTTCCAAGCTTTCAGGAAAGCATGCTCGAAGCTTTCGAGGCGGCTTATAACTCGCGCGCCATCGTTCATGGCTCACTCGCCACCGCCCTGCTGCACGGACTCAAAGCCAACTCTTCCATCAAACTCGTCGATGGCGCGGATGACTCTGATATCCCTTTCTCCAACATTCTGCCCGTCGCCATCGCACTCTCTAAATTCATCATCAGGGAGACCGACAAACCACGCGTCGCCATCGTGCTCCCTCCCGGAAAAGGCGGCTTGATTGCCAACCTCGCGGTGTTGTTCGCGGGGAAAATTCCAGTAAACCTCAACTTCACCGCTTCCCACGACGCCATCCGCTCTTCGATTCGTCAGGCGGATGTCGATCGCTTTATCACCGCCGATCCTTTTGTTAGAAAAGTCTCCACTTTTCCATGGCCACCGAATCGCGACCTCA
>JBIIFS010000153.1:0-3906 GCA_044237185.1 Luteolibacter sp. | reverse complement strand
CACTTTGAGTGCTCGATCCGTGCCACAACCCTTTTTTGCAAAAAACCTGCTCAATCGATGGACTGGGCAGGGTTTATGAACAGAGAATATCTCCTGAATTTATTTTTTTAGCAAACTCTTCAAGTGAGCGACATATGCCTCTGGCCCACCCTCACGGTAGCCGATGTCTTCGGTGAGCTTTTTACCTTGGGCATCCAATAAATACAGGGTCGGGTAGCCCTCAACACCATATTCCTTATCGAGCTTTTTGTTTTGCTCTTTGAGCTCTGCAGTTTGTTCTTTCTTCCTTGGAAAATCGACTTCAACCAAAACCAGGTTTCCCTTCGCGTAATCTTGAAAGGCTTTTTGACTGAAAACTTCTTTCTCAAGTTTGATGCACCATCCGCACCAATCTGTGCCTGTGAAGTTGATAAAAATCGGTTTTCCCTCTTTCACAGCCTTTGCCTTGGCTGCTTCAAAGTCGTGCATCCACAAACTCTCCGCTCCCATTGAAAATGAGACCGCTGCGAGAGACACCATTAAGGTCATTATCAGTTTTTTCATAATTATAATTGTTTAATCTAGATCCTTGTTTTCGAGAGCTGTGGTCAATTGATCAAGGAACAATTTGACTTTCGGGTATTTGGATGCGGGGAAACGACTGAACTCAACCCCCTCCGAATTCAACAATACCACCGTCGGAAACCCATCAACTTTATATTTTTCCAGAAGCGGCTGATTTTTCTCAGCTAATGCCTTGTCGCCTTTTGGGAAATCCAAGTGCACTAACACATACTTTTCAGAGGCCGCTTTAACGAATTCGTCTTTTGAGAACACTTCCTTCCCCATCATCATGCAGGGAGGACACCAGTCGGATCCCGTGAACTCCAACATCACTGCCTTTTTTTCCTTCTTTGCAAGAGCAAGAGCGGCATCAACATCCGTCTCCCAACCTTTCGGTGCTTTTGCAAACGAGATCGACACCATGGCCGCCACACAAACGGAATACACCGCAAACTTGTTTGAAATTTTCATTGTTATAAAGATACGTAACAGCAGCTATTTATTCGTGTTCGTCCATTTCCGTTTACCCCGGCCTGCCGGGGCTACGCTCCCATTGCGGTTCGATTATTTCAGGTTAACGTATATTGTAAAAGCAAATGATACAATTTCCAACGCGGAACTTTGACCCTCGGCTCCAAATTAGTTAATCCCTTCACATTCAAGCGTTCCAAAGTCTCCTCCGCGATCACCGCCGGCAAGCCACTGGCCAGCCGTAAACGCCAGCCGCACAGCTTTTCCGCATAGACCCGCCCGTGAGCCACTTTCTCCAGCGCGAGCTTCCTCCATTTTTGAAATTCAGTGAAACATGATACGTCGTCAGCCGCATCCGTCACCGGCAGGTAACACCGACCCATCCGCCTATCCTCTGGAAAATCCCGCAGGATATTTACCAACTGCAATCCCTTTCCATACTCTACCGCCCACTGCTCAAGCTCTGTCTGTGGATGAGTGGAAAACTTCTCCCCCATCGTCAGAAATCCCAACCGCGTCCAAAACAGACCCACACATCCCGCAACCCGCCACGCGTAATCTTTTAACTCATCGGCATTCTTTAAACTGCTGATTCCACTACCTGCATTTCCAAATCTCTTGAGATCTAGAATCTGACCGCTAATGATCGTTTCTAACACCTCATCAATCAGCGCGATCTCACCCGGATCCAAACCACGCAGCGCACTTAGAATTTCCAAGTGACTCACCAACAACGCAAATTCTCGTTTGTCGGAGATGCCTTTATAGAAATCTTCAGGAAATGCGTGAGACGCAGCTTTTCCCCTGACTTGATTCAAATAATCTAACAACGTTTCAATCCGCTCCTCAGACGATCCGACAAGTGAATCCGCAATCGTATCGCTCGTCCTCGCTAATAAATAAGCGATCCCAGCAGCGCGGCGCATCGGACGCGGAAGCAAACGGAGACTCAGGTAAAACGAACGCGATACCCCCTTGAGAACTTCCGTTTCAAGTTGCCTGCTCATCACTCATCCATGGCAAGGATCCGTCCGCAGTTCTCGCATTGCGTGATCTCTTTCTCACTCTGTACCGCAATGGCTGTCGAGGCGATGACCTTCATGTTGCAGCCCGTGCATTTTCCACCCCGCAAGGTTGCGATCGCGGTGCCATCCTTGGATTTCAATAATTTTTCGTAAAGAGGCAGGATATTTTCGGATACCGACCGCACCAACTTGTCGCGCTCGGCACGAAGTTCGGTCTGCTGCTGCTCCATCCGTGTATGGCGTTCATGGATCGTCGCAAGATCCGCATCCACAATCGCACGGGTTTTTCCCAACTCCTCGTTGGCTGCCTGAAATCGGGTCCGGTAGCTGTCCACTTCATCCATGGCTTGAAGCTCTTTCGTTTCAAACTCATCCACCTCTTTTTCATACCTCGTGATTTCGTGACCCAAGGCATTGTATTCCTCATTCTTCTTGGTCTCGAACTGCTGAACCCGCAAACGCTTGACCGTGGTGCGGCGCGTCTCCGCATCCATTTCGATTTTCTTCACCCGCAGCTCGGCCTCATTCAGGGCATCCTTCGCTT
The DNA here is from genome assembly GCA_044237185.1 of Luteolibacter sp. Taxonomy (GTDB): domain Bacteria; phylum Verrucomicrobiota; class Verrucomicrobiia; order Verrucomicrobiales; family Akkermansiaceae; genus Luteolibacter. The sequence goes on along the minus strand of JBIIFS010000153.1, from coordinate 1,323 downwards.
GCTTCACCGCCGCTTCATCCCCCGCAAGCTTCGCTCGGGCCCGAGCTTCCTCCTGCGGCAACTTCGCCAAGTCTTTCGCCAAAGTCAGCAGGCGCTTGTCGCGGTCCTGTAAAATCAATAATCCACGTATCTCATCCAACATGCGAAATATCTACCCTTCCCTCCCCAACTCCGCAAGCTCGACCCGCTTAAAATTCCGTCATGACGGGATGAATCGTGAAAGGATGGATGAAACAGACCCCTCCAATCCCTCAAAGGCTCATTTGATCAGACCGCATCACTTTCCGAATCTTCATTCGCTTCCTGAGTGGTCTCGTCTTGTTCAAGCTTGCGGAAATGAATTTGTCCGACGCGGCGGCCATCGGTGCTGGTGACTTTGGCTTCGTAGCCGAGGATCACGATCGATTCGCCTACCTCTGGAAAACGCTCGAGTTGTTGAGTAATGTAACCACCCACGGTCGTCACTTCGCCGCTTTCCAGATAAAGTTGCGGTGCGAAGCCTTCCAAATCATTGAGCGTCACGGACCCCTCGACCACAAATTCCTCATCATTGATGCGAACAAAGGGTGAATGCTCGTTATCGAACTCGTCCTGAATATCTCCGACCAACTCCTCGATGACGTTGTCGAGGAAAACGATTCCCACAGGCGTCCCGAACTCATCCACAGCCATGGCAAGGTGTGCGTGCTCTTTGAGGAAAAACTTGAGCAAGCTGTCCAACGGCATCGTGTCGGGAACCATTTTCAATTCGCGTTTGATCCGCATCAGATCGGGATCCGGATCATTCATCAACTTGAACAAATCCTTGATGTGGATCAGACCGATCGACTGATCGAGGTGACCTTTCACCAGCGGGAAACGGGTGTGCTTGCTACGGATCGCAATTGCCAGAGTTTTGTTGAAAGGCTCGTCGGCATCCAGCACGATCACCTCGTTGCGAGGAGTCATCACATCACGCACCCAGAGCTCATTAAGCTCGAGGGCATTGATCAAAATCTCCCGCTCCGTATCGGTCACTTCCTTGAACTTGCCGGAATGCGTCACCAGGATCGCGAGTTCTTCGGCCGAGTGCACGTATTCCCCCTCATGGATCGGATCAATCCGGAAAATGTTTTTCAGCAACCAGTTTGCGGTTCCCTGGAAGAAGCGGATCACCAAAAAAAAGCTTTTATAAAAAAGATGCAGAGGACCTACCAATAACATCGTGGTTCCAAGCGATCGACGGATCGCAATCGACTTCGGTAACAATTCGCCGACCACGACATGAAGGAAAGTGAATGATACGATGGCCAGGAAAAACGAAATCATTGAAACTGGACTGAA
>JBIIFS010000037.1:0-14010 GCA_044237185.1 Luteolibacter sp. | reverse complement strand
CTTTCAAAATCCGATCACCCTTTTGCAAACCCATTTTGGCTGCAGGGCTGTTTTCAAGAACTCCTTCGACCAACGCAGGCCCTTCAGGTCCCAGGCCCACCTGGCGCAATCCACTTCTCTGAAACCATCGGCTTTTCGGCCTGTCAAATCCACTTGTGAGAAGGATCGGCTTTTCAACGCCGGGTCTCTGAATTTTGAATTGGATTTTGTCTCCGCTGCTCAAAACGATGCGTTCGGTGATGCTGTCCAGAGATCCCGCAAAACCATTTACCGGCTGGCCATTGATTTCAAGAATCCTGTCACCAAGGCGGATTCCTGCTTTTTCAGCCTTCATACCCTCTTCCACATAACCAACCACCGTGCTCGGAATGAAATCTTTGGGTTTGCCAATACCCCAGACAACCACACCCGCCACAAGCGCGAGCAAAATCGAAAACAGCGGCCCGGCGAAGGCGACGATGATTTTATCTAGCGGGGTAATCGGTGGCAAAGGCTTGCGATCCTTGTCTCCCCCTTCAATCGCCTCCATTGGAGCCATTTGCGGCAAGGCAACAAAACCACCCGCCGGAATCCAACCCAGACCATACTGCACACCCTTGTATTCTTTTTTCCAAATCGGCTTTCCAAACCAAATCTGAAAACGATCGATCTGCAGCCCACGCCATTTTCCAGCCAGAAAATGCCCCAACTCATGCACAAAGATGATGAGATTAAAAAGCATCACCACCACAAAAATCAGCAGGGCAACATTGAGAATGGTTTGAAGTTCAGGCATAAAATCAGCGAATACCCCGAAAACCTACCCGCCTTAAGCAATCCCGCAAGTCTTTCGTCGCGGCGATCACCGGTAACCGTGCAATGTGAAGCTTTTCTTATCACTCAACCGCGAGAACCACATTCGGCGGGTCAAAAGTCCAAAGTCCTAAAGTCATGGCCAGAACCGCTGGTGCGGCTTATGAAGGTGGACCTTTAACTTTCGACCCATTGCCCCCATCTATGGAAAAGCTTCGCAAAACTCTTCCTTGAAGTTTTCCGCCTGAAATTTGATTTTCTCCTTCGTGATCACTGGGCAAACCGAACTCTCATCCCTGCCCATGCTCTCGGCGAAAGAAATTCAGGCACTCCTCGCTTATGGAATGACCAAGGTCTCAGATTTGTTAGATTTTTTTCCGAAGCGCCACGAAGACCGCCGCCAGTTCGATCGCTTTCCCAACCAAGCCACCGCCAAAGCCGTCTGCCTCACCGGTGGCGTAATCGATGCCGGAAACAAAGGATTTGGCAAAACTCGCTTTTACGAAGCCATCGTCATGGACGGCTCGGGCAGTATTTTCGGCTCGGGAAAAATCACCTGCCGATGGTTCAACATGCCGTTCATGTCGAAAGTCATCGCCGCAGGTCAACAAGTGATAGCTTACGGAAAAGTCAAAGAACAAGGCGGACGCCTCATTATCGATCACCCGGAGATCGAAGTGATCGATGACATCGGAGAATCCGAGGCCGTTCATCTCAACCGCATCGTCCCCATCTACAAAAACATCTCCGGCATCAACCAGCGCCGGCTGCGGGAGATCATCCACCTCTTGACCGAAACCATCAGCCATGCGGACGATTTTCCCTATCGAGTCAGCGAGTCGGATCGGAAAGCCGGTTTAAGAGAAACCCATTTCCCCACCTCGGCTGAATCCGGAAAATCCGCCCGCCGCCGCTTCGCGCTCGAGGCTTTCTTCAAGCTCCAGCTCAACGTCGCTTGGCAACGCAATCGCTACCGCTCGCACCAAGGCCGCGTGCTTGGCAAAAAAACCACCCTCCTCAAAGCTTTTTATTCGAGCCTGCCCTTCGATCTCACAAACGCACAAAAACGCTCCATCAAAGAAATCATCGCCGACATGCGCGATCCCCGCCCTATGAACCGCTTGCTCCAAGGCGATGTCGGAGCTGGGAAAACCTTTGTCGCGATGGCGGCAATGCTCCTCGCCATCGATTCCGGCGCTGATGCCGCGCTGATGGCTCCTACTCAAATTCTCGCCGAACAACATTTTCTCACCTTCAAAAAATGGCTTGAGCCGCTGGGCGTGAAACTCGTTCTCCGCACAGCGAATAAACACGAGTCCACGATCGCCGCATCCCACGCACCCACGATTTTCATCGGAACCCATGCCCTGCTTTACGATCCGGATCTATTCACCGACCTCGGCCTAGTCGTCATCGATGAACAACACAAATTCGGTGTCGTCCAACGCGCCGCCCTGATCCGGCAGGGCACTCTTCCCGATGTTCTGGTCATGACTGCCACACCGATTCCACGAACCTTGACGATGACCATCTATGGTGATCTCGATGTTTCCCTACTCGATGAAAAACCTGCGGGTCGGGGAAAAATCATCACCGCCCTCCGCACCAAACCGAAACAAAAAGACATCACGGATTTCGTCAAAGCCCAGCTCGCCGAAGGTCGCCAAGCTTATCTCGTTTATCCCTTGGTCGAGGAAAGCGATTCCATCAAAGCCGAATCTGCCACCGAAGCTTTCACCGCATGGCAGAAACGCCTGGGTTCGAAAAACGTCGGGCTCATCCACGGCAAACTCAGACCCGATGAAAAGGACGCCGCCATGGAAGATTTCCGCAACGGAAAAACCCAAGCCCTCGTCGCTACATCAGTGATCGAGGTCGGAGTCGATGTCCCGAACGCCAACCTCATGATCCTCCACCATGCCGAACGCTTCGGCCTCGCCCAGCTCCACCAGCTCCGCGGACGCATCGGCCGAGGCGAACACAAATCTTACTGCATTCTTCTAACCGATTCTAAATTGCCCGAAGCTCTCGAAAAACTTGCGGTGTTAGAAAAAACCAACGATGGCTTCGAAATCGCCGAAGCCGATCTCGAACTGCGTGGTCCTGGCGATGTTTTGGGCACCGCACAATCCGGCCTCACCGACCTACGCTTTGCCGATTTCATCACCGACACCCAACTCATCCGCGAAGCCCGCGCCCTCGCCGATCAGGTTTTCCATGAAGACCCAGATCTTTCCAAAAAACACCAGAATCTCCGTGAATTAATCACAGAAGCCGAGGCGCCGCATAGCGCGTAGCTTCGAGATTTAGATTTCCTTAAGCAAATTTACAAAAAACTTATCCCTTGCACACGAGTTTCGTGTGCACTAAATTCGTGTAATGAAAAACATCACTTTCAGCGCAGATGAACGTCTGATCGAGGAAGCACGGGAAGAAGCCCGTCGTCGTAAAACCACTCTAAATGTGCTCTTTCGTGACTGGCTCGCCGAACTCGCTGCTCGCGATGAGCGCAAACATAAGATCGATAAATTGATGGATGAAATGAATCAATACAACGCTGGCGGACCTTACACTCGTGATGAGATGAACCGATACTGAAAAATTCATGCCACCATCTAGCTCTTACTTCCTCGATACCAATATTATCGTTTATGCATTCGAACGGGATGCCACCGATAAAAAACAACGAGCCCGAGAACTCATTTCGGATAGCCAACCTTGGCACATCAGTTGGCAGGTGATTCAAGAATTCTGCAACGTTTCTCTACATCGATTCAAAGAACCCCTGAGCCACGAGTATCTCAACGATCTGATCGAACTTTTACTCAAACCTCACTGCAGCGTTTATCCAGATTTCAGCATCTGGCAAACTGCCCTCCAGATCAAATCCGCAACCCAATATCGATTCTACGATTCCCTCATCATCGCCGCAGCACTCCGCTCTGGCGCGGAGGTTCTTTATTCCGAAGACCTCCAACACAACCGACGCATCCAGCATTTACAGATCATCAATCCTTTTCTGCAATAATCCGATAAACCGCACCGCTGTGATCGACCAGATAGAGTTCTCCGCTGGCGTCCTCGGCAAAGGATGATATGAGATTGATCCTTCCACCTTCAGGTTGGAGCTCATGGGTGTGATCTTTGAAATCCTCTGCCTTGCCACCTTTCATGATGAAAGACCAGATCCGGGGATTTTGATAATCCGCAAAAAGGTAACGACCCTCGAAGCCCGGGATTTTCGATCCGCGGTAAACATAGCCGCCGGTGACGGAAAGACCTTCTTCCGGACCATTACCATGTTTGTAAACATACACAGGCCCGACGTGATCGGATGGAGCATCACCACCAGCGGATTTGGCAGGAGTTTCGATATCGCCTTCACGCAATCTCCAGCCTAAATTCTTTTTCGAGAGGTCTTTGAGATAGATGACGTTGATTTCCTCCCAATGATTCTGTCCAACATCGGCGATCCATAAGTCACCGGTCTTCCGATCAAAAGAACAACGCCATGGGTTACGCAAACCCCTGGCAACGATCAATGGATGAATGTCCTTGTCGTTTCGGTAAGGATTGGTGTCGGGCACCTTGTAGCCTTTCTCACCGGAAACATCCAAGCGCAACACTTTGCCAAGCGGCGAGCTCATGTCTTGTGCGAGATTTTTCGGATCGTTTCCGGATCCACCATCTCCCGTGGCGATGTATAGATATCCTTCGGGACCAAATTCCAACCATCCGCCGTTATGGTTCGAAAAAGGCTGATCATATTCCAAAATTTTCTCGGCTGTCTCAACATTCGTCGTCAGACCATCTTTTGAAACAAATCGCACGATCAACGTATCCCCATCAGCTTCGTTGTAATTGACATAATAACGTCCCGTCTTATCGAAATCCGGAGCAAACGCCAAACCCAGTAAACCTTGTTCGTTACCTTTTCGGGTGACTTGGTCATTTATTTTTAAAAACGGTTTTTCCGATCGCTTGCCAGTTTTCAAATCGACGATCCACACCGTCCCCGCCTGCTGCATGACCCAGAGCTTGTCTTTGACAGAACGAGGCGCACCCGCCCAAACGGGACGCTCGAAACCTTTTGCCAACAACTCGGTGGCCAACTGCCCGTGTGCGGCAGAACCGAACAACAGTGAACAAACCAGCAATATCCCAGATACCTTCATAACGACGAAGATTAGCTGTAAATCCCGCTGTTGCAAGTGATCGATTTCACTTATTTCCAGTTCTGATGACATGAGCTTTATATCGGTTACAGCCTTGAATCCGAATTGTTTATGCCTGACAGCCAGGCAGAATATCTCACAATCGACGCCTACCCTTTGATGAAACGCATCCTGTTTTTCCTGTTTTCTGCCGCATATGCCATCGCAACTCCCACCGATGATTTCATCGAGATGGCAGCCAAGACTCACGGTGCTTTGGGTGAGAAGGCCGCACGGTTTCTGGCCAGTCACATGTCTGAGGCTGACAAGAAATCCCTCACTGCGGAATTCCTGGTCGAGAACCTTGATCTGGCAATTAAAACCCGCAACACTTTCCCATGGGCAAAAGACGTTCCGGAAGAAATTTTTCTCAACGACGTTTTACCTTACGCCGTTTTCGATGAACCGCGCGATCCATGGAGAGCTGATTTTTTAAAGAAAGCCACCCCACTCGTCAAAAATGCCAAATCGGCATCCGAGGCCGTGCAAATTCTAAATCGGGATTTTTTCAAACTCATCAACACCCACTACAACACCAAACGGGAACGCACCAATCAGTCACCCAAAGAATCGATCGCTCAAGGCAAAGCCACTTGCACGGGACTTTCCATCATCTTGGTCGATGTCTGCCGTGCCGTTGGAATTCCTGCCCGTGCTGCTGGAACGCCGATGTGGTGGGACAAAAGTGGCAATCACACTTGGGTGGAAGTTTGGGACAATGGCTGGCATTTCACGGGAGCAGATGAACACGATCCAAAAGGCCTCAATCATGGCTGGTTCATCGAAAACGCTTCCAAAGCCGATGAAAATCATCCCGCACATTCCATCTACGCAAGCTCTTGGAAAAAAGACCAAGGCATTTTCCCAATGATGTGGTCACAACGGAATCCCGACGTGGGAGGAGTGAATGTCACTTCGCGTTACAAAACAAAAGTAACGTCCATTCCCACGACCATCGGCATTCGATTTTTCGATGGCGATGAGAGGATCGCTATCAAAGGGAAGCTTACCACCGATTCGGGTTTCCCTATCGGTGATTTCGAAACCAAATCTGGCACGGCGGATCTGAACGATGTGGCACGCAAGATTGTCACTCCCAGCCAATCCTACCGCCTGTATTTTGAGATCAAGGGCAAACGACTCGAAACCGCTCCCTTCATCGCAAAGGAGGCGGATCGCAATCTCCAAGACATCCGCATCAAAGATCTCCAGCCAGCACCTGATTTTAGCGATGATTCCAAATCCCTTGCCAAAGAACTCGCTGCGCGTGCGATCCATTATGTTTACGATTCGATTGTCTTTTCTGAAAAAGATGAACGCACCGCCGAGTTGGAACAAAAAACCATCGTTCACGGTGATAAGACGATGCGTTGGCTGGAAAAAACTTTTGGCGAAGCACCTGCGACAGGCCGTTCGTTATGGATCTCCATGCACGGCGGCGGCGAGGCACCCGCACACATCAATCACCAACAATGGCAAAACCAAATCCAGCTCTACCAACCCGATGAAGGCATCTACATCGCACCGCGCGCACCCACCGACAAATGGAACATGTGGCATCAAGAACACATCGATCCTTTGTTCGCACGCCTGATCGAAAACATGGTCGCTTTGCGAGGGGTCGATCCCAATAAAATTTATCTCATGGGCTACTCAGCGGGCGGTGATGGGGTTTGGCAAGTCGCACCGCGCATGGCGGATCACTTTGCCGCAGCATCGATGATGGCCGGCCATCCGAACGAGGCATCGCTTCTCGGCCTGCGAAATCTACCTTTCGGTATTTTCATGGGCGGCAATGACGCTGCGGTGAACCGCAACAAAGTCGCGGTGGAGAAATCCGCGGAGATCCTCGAACTCCGGAAATCCGATCCCGAGGGTTATGTGCACATGTCCCGCATCTACCCCGGCCTGGGTCATTGGATGGATCGCAAGGACACCGAGGCCTTGCCTTGGATGAAAAAATTCTCCCGAAATCCATGGCCTGCTAAAATCATCTGGTATCAGGACGATGTGACCCATAACCGTTTCTACTGGATACAAATCCCCAAGGGAACCGCAGCAAAGGAACAAAAGATCACCGCGGCAATCGATGGACAGAAAATCCAAATCTCCGGAGATGTTCCGAAAGGAACGCAACTTCTGCTCTCCGACGAACTGATTGACCTCGATCAAGCCGTCGAATTTTCAGTCAATGATCAACCATCCGTAGCTGTCAAAGTGGTTCGTAATTTAAAAACGATTCGTGAGGCTCTTGGAAGCCGACTTGATCCGGCGGCCGCACCCACCGCGGTGGTGACTTGTCCATAGACTAGCGATCTCCAAGCCCGCATGAGCCTGAAAATCTATCACTCAGCCGTTTTTTGTTTTTTCAGCCATTCCTCGAAATGCTTGTCCCTTGCGTCTTGTTCCAACTTCCCAAGGTCGGAGTAATACATCATTCTCAAATCTTGAACGGGACGCTTTCCGAGAATGACCGTAACCTCTATCAATGGATCCTCACCGAGACGTTTGATGGTAAAAACCACTTTTCGCAGAGGCTTGTATGAGGCAACGATTTTGATAAATTCATCCGTAGGTCCTACTTTTTTACCGTCCATTGAGACGATTACATCACCCGCCTTGATTCCAGCCAGCTCCGCTTGACTTCCGGGCATGACATAATTGACCCTGATACCCGTTTTTGGCTTATCATTCCCAAGTAAACCAAGTATCTCATCCCCCAACTGAAGCCCGAGGTATCCCTGACCGTCATTCAAATAATCTTTATCACTTATGGATCGCAGCGCTCGGAGACACCGTAACCGCACCTCGGGATCTTCCGAATCACGATGAACTCTGTAAATGGCGGCTACCGCTACCTGTCCTTTTTCATCCACCCATTTTTCAATCTCAGCCTGGGATGACTCACGCACTTTGAATTGCTCGGATGCAAGCCCTTCGAGCAACCTCTGCGGTATCGTCTCAGCCAACGACAAACCCGCCAAAATCACAGAACATGAAATGCACCTGCCCTGTATATTCATAACAGTTTGAACCTGCTGGAATCGTTGAAATTATCGACCGAGCCAGTCTTTCTGTGGAACGTCAATCGTGTCGTCAGGATAGACCTGGAGTTTCATAAACTCAGGATCCGTCACATCGTAGGTCTTGGGCTTGCCTCCCCGAAACAAGGTGACACGCCTCATACTGCCAAATTCCGTCGGTCCACCGGCATTTTGGATAGCCTGATAAATCGTGAGGTTGTTGTTAAACTTGACTGGGCCAGGGCGGCGAACCTGACCACCCACAACCACCAGTTCATCTTTCACACCGCCACCCCCAGTCGTGGATACAACCTGAATCGTCGGACTGTTATAAATTTCAGCGGACTTGTAAGCATTTTGAATCGCGGCCGCCAAAGCTTCCGGAGCTAATCCGGCAGCCCTCATGAGCCCAATGTGTGGCAAGTTCACCATTCCAGTATCAGAAACCGGATACATGGCATCTATTTTACCTTTCTCCTCGAGCGGCACACCCATGATGGTGATCTGAACCGATGTACCGGCTTCGATTTGAGACAACGCACGAGTCATCACCATCAACAAAACAAGCAGGATCTGGAATTTCGGTTTCATGGGAGCGCGGGGTTCGAAATAGGATTGTTCAAAACAGGTTAAACCACAAAAGCCTTAATACAAATCGGAGTCTTCAGGTTCACTTGGAGAAGTTGTGACCTTTTTGGATGATCTCCTGGGCACGATGGCTGCAGTCAGTTGGGAATCAGCCGGTGTGTAATAGTTATAGTAACTTGTGTAGTATTCATACTGGCTGTCACTGCGAATATCAACATTGTTGAGAACAACACCGATGACATGACCGCCAACATTCTCCACAGCTTGTTTCACCCGCATGAGCATGTTACGGGGAAGTTTGCGGTGCTGAACGACGATGATGGTAAAGTCCACTTCACTGGCCAGAACGGAAGCATCACTCACACCAAGAATGGGAGGACTGTCCACCAACACCAGATCGAAGCGTTGTTTCACATCTTCAATCAAATCAGACATGCGACGTGAGTTAAGAATACCAGCCGCGTCCGCTGGCAAAAGCCCTGAAGGCATTAGATAAAGATTGTCCACCGGACTCTGCAGAATCACATCCTCCAGCATTAACTCGGTGGTGAGGTAATTGGTCAAACCGATGGAATTGTTAATATCAAAGAATGTGTGCAAGCGTGGCCGCCTAAGGTCGCCATCTATCATCAGGGTCGTGTATCCACCTTGGGCGCAGATGTATGCCAAGTTGACGAGAGTCGTGGATTTACCTTCGCCCGCTCCTCCGGAAACTACTGTAATGGCATTGGCCTCGGGATTCTTACGATTGAACTCGATGTTTGTTCTTAGAATCCGATAGGCCTCAGCATCCGGACTCATGCCATGTTGTTTGAACAGGATTCCGATATCTTTGGGAATCACCGCCAAAACTGGAACTTGCAGGTAGCGCTCCACGTCCTCCAGGCTCTTCACCGAAGTATCGATGTATTCAAGAAAGAACGCGATGCCCACACCAAACACAAGACCCACCACCAAGCCCAATGTGAGATTGAGCGGTATGTTTGGGCTAACGGGTGAATCGGGCAATGCCGGATCATTATGAACCGCGATGGTTGGCTCGGTCATGTTTTTATCAATTTCCGCACTGGTAAGCTTCAGTTTCATTGTATCCAGCACGTCTTGCTTCTGCTCGAAATTCCGCTTTGCCTCAAGATACTCGCGGGTGTCAATGCTGCGCTCAAGAGCATCTTTCTTGGTCTCGTCTTTTTTCAACTCCGCTTGAGCCAAGCGTTGCTTGAGCATATCAAACTGTCCCTGCAGGCGCATGCGGAGATTGACCACGCTTTCCAACAACTGATCGTGCATCGTGTCCAACACCTGCTGGTTCGAGACGACCGTGGGGTGTTTGTTCCCATAGCCATTGGCTTTCAGCCCATCGATCTCGCGCTTCAATTGCAGATACTGCGGGTAGAGAGCTTTGATAATGTTATCCGGAAGATCCAAGCCTGCTGCGAAAACCAACAAATCCTCCGAGTTGAATTGGAGCAGACTCTTGATTTGTGACTCGAGCTGTAACAATTCGCTCTGAAGCTCCGTGTATTTCTGAAGGGCGTATATCGCAGACTGATCCTCATTGAGAGCTCCCTGATTTGCCGTATTACGATCCGCGTAGTAAATGAGATCCTTGATCCGGCTGAGCGTTGTCAGGTCTTTATATGCTTCCTGCGTTTCATCCTCTTGAGCTTGGACAGCTTTTCTCAGCTCACTTATCCCTTTTTCAAGAGATGCGTTTTCTGTTTCCTCACGGTAATTTCTATAGGCCTCTGCAACCTCAGCGGCGATGTCGCGCGCATCATCTTTTTCGGTGTAACGGACCGTGATGGAAATCAGATCCGTACCTCGAATATTATCCGTTTTGACAATACTTTTAAGAATATTAAGCGCCTGCTCATTGTTAGTTTCCCATTTGTTGGCGAGATCCAGTTGCTTGATGACCCGGATCAAAGAGTTAGTACTTTTGATAATTTCAAACTCCGTACCAAAAAACTGCGGAGTCATCATTGCAATTCTCGAGCCCGTTACCTTATCCAGTGGTTCGAATGCTTTGCCACGGGGCTTGACCTGGATAACAGCAGAACTCTCATACTTTTCAGGCATCACGTAAGTAATGACGGATGCCGTCATGAAGACGAGTGACAGCGTCAACAGGATGATACCGTAACGATTCTTGATAACCTGCCAATAATCGAAAGCGTGCAGTGTGGCTTCTTTTTGCTGTTCAGTGAAATTCATTAAAAACGTAAAGGTGGAATCAGAAAATATAATGGAATGCTATTAGAATAAAAAACTCCCGCAACTTTTGATAGCGCGAGAGCTTGAAATGATCAAGGCGAATCAACTATCTGGTTAGGTCATGGGATTTAGAATTCAGCCTGCAGTCCGACACTGATACGATTGCGATCGTAACTGCGGTTTTGCAGGTCGGAATCCACAGTGGTGAAGTTATAAGTCAGTGATGCGGAAAGATACTCGGTAAGCTTCAGAGTGGTTCCAAGGTAGGCATTGACAAGCGTCTCGCTCTGATCGGGTTGGGAAGCACCGCCCACAACCGCGCGGCCATTTTCAAAGGATGCGCTAATCACGTCAATTCCGCTGAATAATGACAGTTTCTCGGAGATTTGATAAGCGGCCTGAGTTCCCAAACGAAGCGTCAAGCGGCTATCATACTCGGTCAGCAGAGGCAAATTAACCACCGTATCATAGACTTCCGCACCGTAGCGAACAAATCCGCTAACCATCAACTGCTGGTTGATTTGCGAACGGAGGGTAAGCTCAAGGTAAGGGCTGGTGCTGTTCTTGCCGTCAACCGCATTCACTTCGCGGATCTGAGCACCCGCGCTGCCAATCAAAATCGTATTGGGTGAGAAACGATGCTCGGCACCAATTAGCAGATAGGTATCTGTCGAATCGGTGGATTGCTCGGCACCGTTGGTCTGAGCATAACGAATGGTCGCGGTGCCAACGGTTTGAGGGGAAAGCACATACCTAAACTGATTGTAGAGGGTCGTTGTAAAACGGTCGGAGTTGGCAGTCTCGCTGTAATCCAACATAGTGAGTTTGATCCCCGTGTAGGTTGCGAGACGCTCGGTCCAGCGGTATCCCAGAGCATTATCGATATCCAAGAAAATGTATTCACTGGACTGGCGGTTGGTCGCGACACCGTAAGAATAGTCAGGCTCCAATTCGTAGGAAATGAAATTGCGGGTGACGAAGCGAAGCCTTTCGTCGAAACGGTGGGTCAAATTGAACCCGGCACGCATTTGACCGTAGGTATCGTCCGAATCTGGAGCAGCAGGCTGATCCAGATAGTATAGCAAACCAAGCTTTGCCATGACATCCCAAGTTGTCTGGGGTGCGGCGCTTGAAAACTCCATCGCAGCGTATGGGTTGAGGGCAAATGTCTGGTCAGCAGGTCCGGGATCAGTGGGTGTGGTATTGTCATCCCAAACGGCAGACATCCCCACACTCCATTTGATTGGAAAGGCTTCCTCGGCCTCCTCGTTAGGAACATGATAAAGACCTCCCGCATATGCGGAAACAGCCAAGGTGAGGGATAAGAAACCAGTAGTGGAAAGAATTTTCATGAAACGGAGAAATTAGAGAGGAAGAAATGAAATGGTTTAATGGACTGATTAGCTTGTTTCGTGATTTACGAGACCGGTGTCGGAGGAGTGTTGGGAGTGTCAATCACAATTCCAGCTTTTCCATCTGTGGATGTGAATGTTAGGGGACTGGCGCTGGCGTTGTTGATTTGTGCCACCGCATTTGGTGCGACTTGAATGGCAGCAGCAACAATAGCATTCTGGGAGTCAGGTGCTGCGTTGATGGCTGTGGCAACAATCTCACCCACAAGGGACGGATTCACATCGCTCGCCTTACCTCCGAGAGCGACATTACGGGCAGAAATCGAGGGAGAATTGGCGTTCATTTCACTGATTGCCAAGATCAATGCGCTAACGAATACATCTGCTGACTCTGGAAATGCTTTACAAGCCGCAGCCAAAAGCTCAAGGGTCGCATCTTTGTCGTCTTTGGCGACTGATGCCTTGAGCGCTTGGGTTGCGGACTCAACGGTAGCAAGAGCCTCCGATTGTTGGGCGCTTGCTTGGGCCGTATTGGCTGGCACTGTTTGCGCATAGGCATTTGAAAGAGCCATGGATACTCCGATGATCAAAATGTTAAGATGCAGTTTCATAAGTATTTAGCTTTATTAAGAGGAGGTTTATATTGAGAAAAACGATTTGGAGCGGGCAGCGGGAATCGAACCCGCATGTCTAACTTGGAAGGATAGCGCTTTACCACTAAGCTATGCCCGCTTGAACGCCGTGAAAAATTTCACATTTTAAGGGGGATCAATCAAGTGTTTTTTACATTTTTCTTAACAACACGCTACACGACCCATCTTTGAAATCAGCTGAGGCATGTTGGATCGAAAATTTAGCAGCTTACAGCCCGCCGGATCGCTCAATGAAAACGGCATTGAGACGAAATTTTTCTGCGATCATAAGCCCCAGCGCCCTGACCCCGAAGGTTTCCGTGGCGTAATGACCGGCATAAAACACATTCATCCCCCTCTCTTCTGCTTCGATGAAACTCCAATGCGGGCCTTCTCCGGTCACAAAGCTGTCGATTCCCAGATCGGCTATTTTTCCGACTTCGGAGCCGGCACCACCCGTCATCACCGCGACTTTGCGTGGCGAGTCACTTCCGCAGGAGCAAATCCGCAGTGGCCGATCGACTGCGTTTCCGATGGCCGTTTGCAGATCATCTCGCGAGTTATTCCACTCTCCAACGACGGCTGTAGCAAAGCCATCTTTGAATAAAATCGGCTGGATGGTGCTCAGTCCAATCGCGCGCGCTAGGAGGATATTGTTGCCGATTTCAGTATGGAAATCCAAGGGTAGATGAGAGGAATAAATCGCGAGGTTTCCATCAATGGCAGCCTTGATTTTTTTGAAAGAGGAGCCTGTGATGCTTCTCGCTCCTTGCCAAAACATGCCGTGATGCACCAGCAGTAATCCGCCTTCTTTGGCCGCTTCCTCAATGACTGCGAGCGAGGCGTCAACAGCCGAAATCACTCTTTGCACCTTGCCATTGTTTTCGAGCTGCAAACCATTGATCGCACCCGGATAATCCCGGATTTCAGAAGTTTTCAGCACATCATCCAGAAAGGTCACGATTTCATGCAGATCAGCCATGCATGAACCCTAGCCTTTCCGGGACCAGATGACAACGCCTGACATGAAATCCACCGCGCGACCTTCAACAAAATCCACCAGATCCGCTGAAAGATCGGATTCCCATGATATTTCCGCGCCATTCCAGGGGATCGTGAGCTTCGCTGCGTGCAATGCCTGTCGCGGGAGTAACAAACGCTTCGCGAGCGCTTCATTCCAATCCTGCGCCATCCA
>JBIIFS010000036.1:0-14060 GCA_044237185.1 Luteolibacter sp. | reverse complement strand
TGGTATCGCAGTAAGTGAAGAGAAACATGGCATCGAGGTATTCCGTGTTTTTCATGATTCCAGCGAACTCCGCGATGACTTCCGGATCTTCTAGGTTTTTGGTGGTTGCGAAGCGCCAGAAGGTGAGGTGGTTATCAACCAGGAACATGATGAGAGCACGGCGAGGTCCCGTGATCTGGAGACGTGAGCAAAGTTTGATCGCCAGCATAGCAGAGCCATCGATATGCTCCCGGACATTTTCCGAGCGTCCCGTATCGTGAAGAATGAGAGCGATATAGAGAGCGTAGGGATCGACGATTTCGTGGAACAGACGTCGGAAAATTTCCAAACTCGGATGGGTGTTGTCGATGAGTTTGTCGAGTTCGTCGATGCAACGTAGCGTGTGTTCGTCTGCGGTGTAGCGGTGGAAGAATTCGTGTTGAACCAGACAATCTAGGGCGCCGAATTCCGGAAGGTATCTTCCGAGAAATCCGATACGATGCATCTGGCGAAGGGTTTTGGCGACCTCGCCTTTGCGTTCGAGGATGGCTTGGAAGGTATCACGGTTTGCCTTGAGGTAGCGAAAAGGTTTGTCGATATCTTCCCAATGGCTTGCGACGAGTCGTCGCATCTGCGGAGAGAGTCTGAGATTGCGCAGCTGGCAATGTTGGAACAAGCGCATCATGCGGTGTGGATCGTCTTTGAAAATCTCTTGGTTCTCCGGATAGATCCGGCCGTCGCGAGCGATGAAGCCGTCGAATTGCTCGCGTTTTTTTCTGCGGAAGGTGAGGAAGGAAGTCAGCCCGCTCTCGGCAATCGTGTCTTGCTGGATCTGGAAGGTTTCCATGATCGAGTTGGTGTGATTGTAGAGGTGGCGGGTATGGCGGTAATAGTCCCGCATGAAAGATTCCGTGCGGCGGAGAATGCTGCGCTCCGGATAATCGAATGCGGTGGCGACGATGCCTTGGAGTTGGAGGGTGAGAATGTCCGTGGCTTTGCCGGTATGATAGTGAAGCTCGTTTCTCACACGCATGAGAAAGTCGTAGGCTTCCTCGATTTCACGGAGAGTGTTCGCGGTGATGATGCGATCCTCCGCAAGTTTGCGTAAGCTACCGCTGCCGGTTTTGATTCGGGCGACCCATAGAATATTTTGATAATCACGAAGTCCTCCGCAGGATTCCTTGACGTTCGGTTCTTGGAGGAAAACCGTATAAGAGCTTTTTTTATGGCGGGAACGGAGGTCCTGGCTACGGTTTTCGAAGAACGCAGCTTGGCCTTTTTTGATGCAGTTTTTTTCAAAGCGTTCGCAAAACTGTTCGTAAAGCGCGGCGTTTCCGGCGATCAGGCGAGTTTCCAGAAGTGCGGTGAAATTCTGCGGATCGGCATGGGCTTCCTGAATGCACTCGGCGATGGATCGGCAAGAATGTCCGATTTTAAAACCCATATCCCAAAGCGGATAGAGAACTTGCTGGACGATTTCCTGAACGTTTTTTGGAAGTTTGGTGGAGGCTCTCGGAACGAGAAAAAGCAGATCGATATCCGACCCCGGGTTGAGAGTCCCGCGGCCGTATCCGCCGACTGCCACGAGGGCGAGCGGTGCGGCATCTGTGGATTGTGACTCGACCGTGGATTGAAGAATCGTTTTGAGAATCGTGTCGATCAGTTCGGAGCGGGCTTCGCAAATTTCAAGGCCGCCAGCGCCATCACGATGGCGGTTGAAGATTTTCTTTTGCTCACTCTCCATGTAGCGTTGAAAGAGCGCGGTGCGCTCGGAAGGCGAGAGCTGACCCTTGATGGCGGGCTGGAGAGATACGGATGAGTTGTCTTCGGACATCGAAAGAAGAGTGAAGAGTGAAGAGTGAAGAGTGAAGAGTGAAGAGTGAAGAGTGAAGAGTGAAGAGTGAAGAGTGAAAGCTTTGCGAGTGATGACTAGCTATTAGAATTTAGGTGATGCTGAAATGGGTTGGACGGAATTGGATTCAAATGTGAGGATCATTTATCACGAAAAACACGGATTACACAAAAGTAAGAACCAGAGATTAAAGTCTTTTAAGCTACTCCAGTAGGTTTCGGTATCGTGAAGATTGGCAATGAGGGGAAAGTGATTAAAATCGATGGCCTCGATCTGGGGGCGGAGAGGCTCGCGGTGATTGATGATGTGATCCGCCCCGAGTCGTTGGCACCATGTGCGGGATTCGTTACGCGAGGCCGTTGCGACGACGGTCAGACCGGCGGATTTAGCCAGAGGAATGAGAACCGAACCGACGCCGCCCGCGCCATTGATGACGAGAATCTCGGTACCGGGTTTGATGTCGCCATCTGTCATACGCTCGAACAGAAGCTCCCATGCCGTGATGGAAACGAGAGGGAGCGCGGCGGTCACTGTAAAAGAAAAGCTTTTGGTTTTTCTGGCGACGAGTGCGGCTTGCACGGTTTGGAATTCGATGATGGAATCGATCGATGCATTGAGTGCGCCAAAAGCTTTCATAGTTTGAAGGGTGTGAGGTCTAGAAAACGCATGCCGTAGGTGATGATGAAAGGTAGCGAAAAGAGCGAGATAACTGTGGTGGCGATGACAATTTGTACGGCGACGGCGGGCCGGCCTCCATAGATTTTTGCGAGTAGGATCGGAACCATTGCGGCGGGCATAGCGGCTTGCACAACGAGGACTTGCTTGAGTTCGAGCGACATGGGAATGCATTTAGCGCTGGCGATGATGAGGATTGGAACCAGAATCATGCGAACCAAAATGGAGCCGAAAATGATTTTCCATGAAGGTTTTTCCGTTCCGACGAGATCCATCATCGCGGCTCCAGTCATCACCAAAGCAATCGGGAAGGCACCGATTCCTGCCATGGAAATCACACCACGGAATGGCCCCGTGACTTTGTCATCAACTCGCAACATCACGAGTATCAGTCCAATCACAACCGCAATGATGGGACCGTTGATCATGCGTTTCCATTTGATCTTGCGATCTCCGCTCAAGAGCATCACCCCAAACGACCAGATTGCGATTTCGACGCCGATGTTGTGCACAAACAGCACGGCGAGTGCGGAGCTTCCCCAGAGTATTTGCACAACTGGAACCGCTGTGTAGCCATAGTTCTGGCAGCCTGCGGCGAGAGCGAAAGTTCGCATGCCGTGACCGTGTTCGAGACCGATGGCTTTTCCGACGAGATACCCGACAAGAATACCCGCCATGATGAGGGCGAAGCCGAGGCCTATTCCGATACCTAGGGTGTAGTAATTTCTTAAAATTTCCGCACCCAGCATGCGATCGAGAATGAAACAAGGTGCCATCACCCAGAAGATGATGCGAAAGATCCATGCGTCGTAAGTCGCTTTGAGAATTCCAACTTTACGCAACACGGCGCCGCCAATGATTAGGGCATAAACCGGTAAGACCGATAGGAGAATAGTGGTTGGTGTGATCAAGCTGTAAAGAGACGAAAGACATTGAGATAGAAGACACAAGATGCAAGAGAATAGCCTCTTGGTATCGGTTTGGAGGTTGCGCTTGCGGGAAAATCGATGAAAGTGATCGCGCGCTATGATAAATGTTGAGCAGATCAGAGAGATTTTGAAGCAGGTGAAATATCCGGGTTTTTCGAGGGACATCCTGTCTTTTGGGTTGGTGAAAGCGGTTGAATTGGATGGCGCGGATGTGAAGGTGAAGATCGAGATCGCGACCCGTGATGCGAAGGTTCCCGAGCAGATTTTTAAAGACGTGCATGCGGTGTTGGGTGGGGTTGCCGGCATCGGCACGGTGAAAGTGGATGTCGATGTCAAAGACGCGCCGGAAGCGGCCTCCGGTGCGGTGGGTAAAAGTTCCATCCCGGGAGTGAAGCGAATCATCGCCATTGCCTCTGGCAAGGGTGGGGTGGGTAAATCCACGGTATCGGCGAATATCGCGATCGCACTTTCCAAGCGTGGTCTCAAAGTCGGGCTCTGCGATTGTGATCTTTATGGTCCTTCGATCGCCCAAATGTTCGGCACTACCGAACGTCCGAATGCCAACGAGCAAGATGAGATCATTCCTATCGAGGCGCACGGCTTGAAACTCATGTCGATGGGATTTTTGTTAGAGGATAAATCCCCGGTCATCGTCCGCGGGCCGATGGCGACCCGATATACTCAGCAATTTTTGCGACAGGTCGCTTGGGGTGATCTGGATGTTTTGGTTTTGGATTTGCCGCCGGGAACGGGGGATATCCAGCTCACGATCGTTCAGACCGTATCCGTGGACGGGGCGGTGATTGTGACGACTCCTCAGGAAGTCGCGTTGATCGATGCGCGCAAAGCGGTTGCGATGTTTGCAAAGGTCAATATTCCAATCTTGGGTTTGATCGAGAACATGGCGTGGTTCGAGGGCGATGATGGGAAACGTTATTATCTCTTTGGTGAAGAAGGTGGAGTGCGTGAAGCGAAGGATATGAACGTTCCTTTGTTAGCCCAGATCCCGATTGATATTCCAACCGGACGCGGCGGGGATGATGGCGTGCCAATCGCTTTGACGGACCCATCAAAAAGCAAGGTTTCGGCAGCATTCCACCAGATGGTTGCCGGGTTGGTGGTTTGAAGGCCTTGATTGAATCATAGGTCCTATATGACTTATAGGACCTATGTCTTAAATGGTATCTCACTGGTTTCGTTACTGATCAATTTAGGCACAGATTTGCTATTGCGTGAAATGCTTGGATGGCTAATTTGGCGGGTCTATGATCGTTTCACCAAAAATTCGCGGCTTTATTTGCACCACGGCGCATCCGGAAGGATGTGCGAAACATGTTGAAGAGCAGATCGCGGTTGTGAAAAGGGGAGGGCTGATGGTTCATGGTCCGAAGAAAGTTTTGGTGATCGGTTCCTCCACTGGTTACGGCTTGTCCTCGCGCATTGCCGCCGCCTTTGGGGCGAATGCCGCGACCATGGGGGTGTTTTTTGAAAGACCCGGTTCGGAGGACAAAACCGCGACTGCGGGTTGGTACAATACCGTGGCATTTGAGCGTCAGGCGAAAGAAGCCGGCCTGTATGCGAGATCGTTCAACGGCGATGCCTTTTCCGATGAGATAAAGCGGGAAGTCATTCAAGCGATCAAAGAAGATCTCGGTCAGGTGGATTTGGTGATTTACAGTTTGGCATCCCCGCGGCGCAGCGATCCGAAAACGGGAGAAGTTTATAAATCCGTTCTGAAGCCGATCGGCGAGGTTTACACCAACAAGACTTTAAATACCGGCACAGGTTCGGTGGATGAGGTGACGATCGAGCCGGCGGAGGGCGACGACATCAAGCAGACAGTGAAAGTCATGGGCGGCGAGGATTGGGAAATGTGGATGGACGCCTTGCTGGAGGCTGGTGTTCTTTCCGAGGGGGTGCGGACGGTTTCCTACTCCTATATCGGACCTGAAGTCACATGGCCGATTTACAAGAACGGCACGATTGGCAAAGCCAAGGAGGACCTTGAAAAAGTCCAGCGGTCGTTGGATGCGAAGTTGGCGAGTATTTCCGGAAAAGCCTGGGTCTCAGTGAACAAAGCGTTGGTTACCCAAGCAAGTTCGGCGATTCCTGTCGTGCCGCTTTATATTTCTCTGCTTTACAAAGCGATGAAAGCCGCAGGTAACCACGAGGACACCATCGAGCAGATGGATCGTTTGCTGCGCGAGCGTCTCTATAATGGAAACCCGCAACCCGATGAGGCGGGCAGGATCCGTGTGGATGACTGGGAAATGTCTCCTAAGATTCAAGAGTTGGTGGGAAAACGTTGGACGGAAGTGAATACCGAAAATCTCAACGAACTCGCCGATTTTGAGGGTTATCAATCGAGCTTCCTTCGCTTGTTCGGCTTCGGTCTGCAAGGCGTGGATTACACGAAGGACAGTGATATCGCGGTCTGTGTTCCATCGCTTGCCTGAGGTTCCCTAGGCTTGAGCAATCTAAGCGCGATATTGCGTGCATGAAGATCAGTTTGTCAGCTGGTTCCTTCTCGGTCATGTTGATCAAACGATCGGCATGGTGATGTTCGATCCTTAGGAGGATGAAAGCACGGGCAATTGGGCGGCCGAGAGAGATTGGGACTGGGTCCATGATGGGTTTTCAGTTGCCATGATGAAACTTTTGGCAAGAGTGTGCCGCATGATCAGCATTGAAATTGTTGGGAGTGTGGTTTCCAAATGGGGTGAAGGCCCGATTTGGTGGGAGGGTGCGTTGTATTACGTCGATATCGAGGGGAAGAAAGTCCATTGTTATCATCCGGAGACGGGAGCCGAGCAGAGCTGGGATGTTGGACGGCGGGTCGGGACGGTGGTTCCGAGAAGCAAGGGTGGGTTGGTGATTGCGGGCGATGATGGATTTCTTTTTTTAGATACCCAAACGGGTGATCTAGTTCCCATTGACGATCCGGAGCCTGACAAAGTGGATAACCGCTTCAACGATGGCAAGTGCTCACCCGATGGCAGGTTTTTCGCAGGCACGATCAGCCTGATAAAAAAGGCGGGCGACGCGCGCTTGTATCGCCTTGATCCCGATCTGACTTTGCATGAGGCATTTGGTCCGGTGACGAATTCGAACGGTATCGTTTGGACTCGGGATGGGAAAACGGTCTATTACATCGACACGCCGCGCAAAGAGGTTTTGGCGTTCGATTATGACGATGGGGACTTGGAAAACCCGCGATCCGTGGTTTCGACCCAATCGTATGATTCCTCGCCGGATGGTATGGCGATTGATGAGGACGGCAATCTATGGATCGCGTTTTGCCATGGGGCTTGCGTGACGTGTTTCGATCCGCGCACGGGCTTGGAGTTGCGAAAAATCGATCTTCCTTGTTTGGAGACGACCGCATGCGCATTCGGCGGGCCGAACCTGAGCGAGCTGTATGTGACGACCGGAATTCACAAGTCCGAAGTGGAAGAGCATGCGGGACGGCTTTTGAGAATCCGTGGTTTAGGCGTGAAAGGTCTACCGGCAAACGCGTTTCGGGGTTAAGGAAATTCGTCATGAGATTGATTCTTGCTTCCGGTTCACCTAGGCGCAGCGAATTGCTAGCCGCGGCGGGTATGGGGTTCGAGGTGATTCCTTCGCCTGCGAAGGAGATTCATGATGCGAGTCTCGGGATGGCCGGGTTGTGTGAGGAAAACGCGCGACTCAAAGCCAGTGCCGTTTTCAGACTTCATCCCGATGCGGTGGTGATCGGGGCGGATACCTTGGTATTCTTAGACGGGGAGCCGCTGGGAAAACCCAAAGACATGGCAGAGGCAGAAGGCATGCTGCGTCGGTTATCAGGAAAGACGAATCAGGTTTGCACGGGCGTCTGTATCCTCGGGCCGGGGGAGAAAGTGACCCTGCTGCATGTTGTGACCGAAGTTTTTTTCCGAGAACTCGATGATGAAACCTTGTTTGCTTATTTGGCGAAGACTCAACCGCTAGATAAGGCGGGGGCGTATGGGATTCAGGATTGCGGGGAAATGATTATTGAGAGGATAGAGGGGGTATATGACAACGTGATGGGCTTGCCGGTGGAGCAGGTTTTGCAAGCATTGGATTTGAGGAGGGCGGACATTCTTGTCCGCTGAAGGCTATGAAAGCGGACAAGAATGTCCACTCTCCTTATTTCAGTTACGCCGGAATCGGGTTGCCGATTGTGAGAAGATAGTCGAATAATCCCCGCATGTCTCTACCAAGGCGATACCCGCTGATCTTCAATCCAAGTGCCCGCAGTCAAAAGGGCGCACGGACAAGGCAGTTTTTGATGCAACATGCGCACCGCTTCGCGCTCTATGCCACCAACAGTGGCAAAGAAGCTACTGAGCTCGCTAAAAAATTTGCGGATGACGGCGAGCCGGTGGTGATTGCCGCCGGTGGCGACGGCACCTTGAACGCTGTCGTTTCGGGTCTTGCGGGAAGCTCGACCGCGATCGGCGTGATGCCGGCAGGAACGATGAATGTGTTCGCCCGTGAACTTGGCATCCCTTCGAACAGTTTGAACAAGGCTTTGGAAGTGATCGACAGGGGATTGATCCGTGAGATCGATTTATTTTCCGCAAATGACGCGCCTTTCGTGCAAATGGCGGGGGTGGGATTTGATGCGATGGTAATTGAGGAAACCCGTTGGGAGATGAAAAAGCTGTTAGGCCCGCTCGCCTATCTTTTGGCTGCGGTGAAGGTGCTGGGAAAAAAACCGCCAATCATGGATATTGTGAGTTGTGACGGACGCCGCGAGCAAGGTGTTGCCGTGCTCTGCGGTAACGGATCACTCTATGGCGGGCAGTTCAAATTGTTCAGAAAAGCAAGTAATCTGGACTCCAAGCTCGATGTGATCGTTTTCAAGGAATCCGGTTACCGATTTGTGCTGGATGCGCTTCACGGGATTGCTCAAGGTGGAATCGATCTTGCGGCATCGACCGTTTATTTCCAATCGGAGGCTGTCACGGTGACATCCGCGACTGCCGTTCCGGTTGAAATCGATGGCGAGTTGTTAGGCAGGTTTAATGAAATACGCTTCCGGGAAACCGCCACTCGGCTCCGCGTCCTGGCTCCCGAGCCTCCTTGTGGAGCTCCTGTCACGGATACCGAGAAGTCGGTCTTGCAATGGCCGCCCGGAGGATACGAAACTGCTGGGATCGAAACAAGATGAGAGAGAAATTGAAATTCATCCGGTCTGTCTGGCTCAGAAGGTTCCTTTTCATGGGAGTGGCGTGTGTTTTTTTCGGTGTCACATTCGTCGCCTATACTTATTTTACAGCGAGTTGGGCGTCTCGTGGAAAAATTTTCGAAGATGTCGGGAAACTCCCGCCAGCCAAAGTCGGCTTGGTTTTCGGAACTTCAGACCGTTATAAAGGAAGGGAAAATAAATATTTTCGTTATCGAATCAATGCCGCGGTTGAAGTTTGGAACGCGGGCAAAGTCGAGACCCTCATCGTATCTGGTGACAACCGCAGTGAGTATTACAACGAGCCGCAAAAAATGCGTATGGCATTGATCGAAGCGGGTGTTCCGAAAGAGCGCATCGTTTGCGATTATGCGGGGTTGCGCACCCTTGATTCGGTGGTCAGGGCCAAGAAAATATTCGGAGCGAGCACGATTTTGGTGATCAGCCAGCAGTTTCAGAATGAGCGTGCGATCTATCTTGCCAAGGCACACGGTATGAAAGCCTATGGCTATAATGCGCAGGATGTGCAATTTGAAGCAGGCTTCAAAACCAAGCTTCGCGAAATCGGGGCGCGGGTGAAGATGTGGTTGGACGTGAATTTTTTGGATACCAAACCGATGCATCTAGGGGATAAGGTGGAGTTGCCGGAGTAGGTTGAGCTCCTCGCACCTCGCTCTCTACACTTGCGGAATTCCTGGGATGAGTTTACACGATCTCGCTGTTTGATATTTTTTTCACCATCCAATCCTATTGCTATGTCTGAATTTTTGACCGTCTCCCGCGAAGCTCACGACTCACTCGTGATCGCTGCTTACAAATCCCGTGGTTTCACCGATGAGGAGGCTGTGCTCGGAACTAAACTGGCGGGTGAGGCCGCGCGTCACGGGATTCGCACTCATCACGCGCTCAAGGCACTTCATCTCGATCACTTGTTTGGCTCTGCAACCGGCGGCTGTGTTCCGGGCGCGGAGATTGAAGTTTTACCATCCCGTTTTCCTGCTTCCGAAATTTGGAACGCGAACAAAAAGCTTGGTCAAGCCGTGGCCTACCGCGCGATCGATCGCGCGATCGAACTGGCTGACCAATACGGCATCGCTCAGATCGCCGTGGACAATTCCTTTCATTATCTTTGGGGCGGCGGTTATGTGATGGAGGCTGCGGAGCGCGGCTATTTTGCTTATACCAACTGCACCTCCACACTGGCGGAAGTGGTACCGTTCGGCGGGAAATTCCCGACACTTGGAACCAATCCGCATTCATGGGGGATTCCTACGCAAGAAGCCAACGGCTTTCCCATCGTGATGGACTGGGCGACATCGACCGTGGCAATGGGTCGCGTGCAAGCACTCAAACGCGAGGGGAAACAACTTCCTCCGGGCGCAGCGGTCGACAAAGACGGCCAACCCACTACCGATCCGAATGAAGTCGTGGCCTTGTTGCCTTTCGGTGGTCACAAAGGTTACGGGATGTCACTTCTCAACGAGATCTTCGGCGGTCTGATCGGTGGCTCGATCCCGACCATTCGCGGGCGGCAAATCCCGGATCAAGAAGAAAAGACCACGACGGTATTCTATTTTCACGTGATCCATCCTGAGGCGCTTTCCGGCAGAAATTTTGCCAAAGGTCGCAGCCAGATGGAAAACCTCAAAGCGGTGCTCGATGATATTCTCGGGCATGGTAACGGTAACGCCATGTTGCCGGGACAAATCGAAGCCAGCGCCCGTAAAGCTTCCGATGCGGCAGGTGGCTTGCATTTCACTGCAGCGGAAATCTCGGAGTTCAATGAACTCGCCAGAGAACTCGGTTTGGCCGAGTTGCTTGGGAAGTGAGAATTTAAATAAGGAGGGTGGACATTCCTGTCCACTTTTCTGATTTGGTATTAACTAGGCGGACAGGAATGTCCGCCCTCCTTATCAATCGTTCGAACGACCTTGATAGGTGCCGTCCTCGGTTTTTACGATGATGCGTTCGCCTTGGTTGATGAAAAGCGGAACGTTAACGTTTAGTCCAGTTTGCATGGTGGCGGGTTTGTAAACGTTGTTAGCGGAATCGCCTTTGACACCTTCGGAGGACTCCGCAACGGTCATGACCATGGTGAGCGGCAGTTCGATGCTGACCACGAGGCCATCGGCGATGAGGAGGGTGTAAAGCTGGCCATCGATCAAATAGTTTTTCATGCTGTCGATGAGGTCTTCATAGACGACCATGTCATCGTAGGTTTCCGGGTGAAGAAAGTGATAGCCCTCGGTGTCTTTGTAAGAATATTCGTGGGCGATTTTTTCCAAGTGAACTCCTTCAAGTGAGTCGTTCGATGTCAGACGGAGATTGGAAACTTTTTTGGAGCCGACGCTGCGGATCGACATCTGGACATAAGAAGCCATCCGGGGAGGGGTTTTGAGCTCGTGTTCGATAACGACACAGACTTCGTTGTTGTGACGGACTGCATGTCCCTTGCGGAGGTTGATTACGTTGACGCTGGCCATAATTGTGTGGGCTTTCGGTAAGGGGTTGGACGGAGCTTGGCAAGGGATTTCCAAGTGGCGGCGGATTTCATCCGCCATGCCTATCCTCTAATTCTCGGGCGTGATAGGGCTCATCGAGCCATTTTTGACAGGGAGGGAGGAGATTTTATGAGAAGAGGAGATAAATATCGGCGAAAAAACTGATAATGCCCTTGCGATCATGGGGTGTTTGGGTGCTTATTCCCTGCACGCGAACGTATGAGTATTTCCACCGAATATGAGTCTCCGGATACGCTGGGTAAAGCAGCCAAAGCGGTCGAATCCTATCATGAGCAAACTGACGATTTAGTTGGTGAGCGAATGGTGTTGAATATGGGTCCGTCCCATCCTGCCACCCACGGTGTGCTGCGATTGATTTTGGAGCTCGATGGCGAGGTGATTTATTCTGCGGATCCGGATGTGGGCTTCCTGCATCGGGGCGATGAAAAAATTGCGGAGAACATGCATTACAATCAGTTTGTTCCTTACACGGACCGGTTGGATTACCTTGCTCCTCTCGCTAACAACGTGGCCTATGCTTGCGCGGTTGAGAAACTGATGGGCTGGGAGCTTCCGCCGCGTGGTCAGGCATTGCGGGTCTTGTGCTGCGAGCTCGCCCGTATTTCCGCCCATATGCTCGGCGTCGGTGTCTGCGCGATGGATGTGGGTGCGATGACGGTTTTCCTCTACACCTTCACGGAGCGTGAAAAAGTTTACAACCTCTGCGAACAACTCACAGGCGCACGTTTCACGACCTCCTATACTCGTGTCGGTGGACAAGTGCGTGACATGCCTCCGGGCTTTGATGCGGCTGTCAGAGCTTTCCTCACCGAATGTGAGGTGACAATCGGTGAAATTTCTAAACTGCTAGATAACAACAAGATTTTTCGCGATCGCATGGTCGACATCGGCGTGATCAGTCGTGAATCGGCGATTTCCTTCGGAATGACCGGTCCGAACTTGCGTGCCTCGGGAGTGGACAGGGATCTGCGCAAAAACAGTCCTTACCTTGGCTATGAGAAATATGATTTCGATATTCCGATCGCGGAAGAGGGCGATTGCTTTGCCCGTTATCTGATCCGTATGGAGGAAATGCGTCAGTCGATTCGGATTTGTCGTCAGGTTTTGGATACCATGCCAGATGGTCCGGTAAATGTGGCGGATTCAAAAGGGATGCTGCCGAACAAAGAGCGGGTCATGATGTCGATGGAGGAGTTGATTCACCATTTCATTATCGCGACCCAGGGTATCAACGCACCCGAGGGCGAGGTTTATTTCGCAGCGGAGAATCCGAAAGGTGAACTTGGATTTTACATCCATTCCAAGGGCGGCGGGGTGCCGAACCGCCTGAAAATCCGCAGCCCCTCGTATTGCAACCTTTCCATTGTTTCCAAATTGCTTCCGGGTCACATGGTTTCCGATATTCCGGCGATTTTAGGATCGCTCGATTTCGTGATGGGCGAGTGTGATAGATAGTGTATATTACCGGCTCATCTCAAAACCAATCCCCCGAATATGAAAAAGACACTTGTAATTTTAACTTCACTGGCACTCGCACTGCCTTTATCCGCAGCCTTTACGAAATGGACCAACAAAGAGGGCAAAACCGTCGATCTGGAGCTTGTAAAAGTGACAGGCGAAGGGGAGGAAACAGCGGGTATTTTTACGATGCGAAATGGCCAAAGAGTCACCATCAAGAAAACCGATCTTGATGAAGAAAGCGGAAAACTTTTAGAGGCCCGCAGACCGGCACCAGAGGGTCCAAAGAGCGTTTTTGATGAGGTTATCGAAAAAAACTTGGTTATCTTGGACGATAAGAGCTTTAAGGATCACAAGCTTACCCAGAAGCCGAAGAAGTATTACGTGTTTTACTATACCGCCTCATGGTGTGGCCCGTGCCGCGCATTCACGCCGCAGCTGGTCAAATTCTATAACGAGCATAAGAATGAAAATTTTGAACTCGTTCTAATCAGTTCCGATCGTGATGAGAAGTCGATGGAAGCTTATGCCGAGAAAAACAAAATGCCTTGGCCACATCTGAAATTCGATCAACTAGGTGCTTTCAAAGGTAAATTCAACCACGGCGTCAGAGGTATACCATCCGTAATTGTTTGTGATCTTGAAGGCAATATCGTCACGAATAACGGACGAGATCTAGCTGCCCTTGAACAACTTGTTAAATAATCTATGTCAGCAGCATCTTCTGTTAGTCACGATACCTCGGTGAGTCAGCATTTTCCGCCGTTTTCCATCAGTTCTGAACTGGAGGCGGAAGCCAATGAGCGTATTTCCCATTACAGCGAGAGCAAGCGCTCGGCGGTGTTGCCTTTGCTGCACATCGTTCAGCACAAGTTCGGGTTCATTTCTTCAGAAGCGATTGATTGGGTGGCTGCGAAGTTAGATATTGAGCCGATCAAGGTGCTTGAAGTGGTGACCTTCTATCCAGGTTTCCGTCAATACGCTCCGGGTAAATATCACATCCGCGTTTGCCGGACTTTATCCTGCGCATTGGGTGGTAGTGCCGAGTTGATGGAAGATCTCTGCAAAGAGTTCGGCATCGATCGCAGCGCCTCAGATTCTCATCATCACCCGATCAGTGTTTCGCCTTGCGGAAAATACTCGGTCGAGTTCGCCGAGTGCCTGGCGTCCTGCGGAACCGCTCCGGTTTGCATGGTAAACGATGATTTCTACGAGGCGGTCGACGTCGCGAAAATCAAGAGCGCTGTTGCAGAATAGTTTCGGCAAGAATCGCGATGGCCGTGATCAGCACGATGCCGCCGAAGATTTTTTGAATGACAACTTGCGGCAGACGATTCGCGATGCGTTTTCCGAGAAACGTTCCGATCACCGCAATCGCTGCGAAGATCAGGGTGAGCAGTCCGTGTTTTGAAATGGCGGCTTGATGCGCGAGACTGCCGACCAGAGAGTTTGCG
>JBIIFS010000152.1:0-3935 GCA_044237185.1 Luteolibacter sp. | reverse complement strand
TGGGAAAATTTCTGGTGGGTGCTGGCTGGAATGATTGCCGTTTGCTGGGCCGCGCTTGGCTTACTCTACAAAGGCACGAAGGTCGCTGAATGATTCGCAATGACTTGAAGTTTCAGCCGATCCAAAAGCCGATGCTGGTGCGCGCATTGCCATTCTTAAAGGAATTTATGATCCCAAGGCGGACTATTCGTAGCTGAAACCGTCAGAAAACCGCTGAGTTTGCTCTCGTTACGGTCGCGGCAAGGATACCCGAGACGGATGGTCCTTGCGTGCCTGTCGCGAATGCTTTCATCGATGTTCCGGAGACTGGCAACTACCTGATTCACGTCGGCTTTGAGGACATTACTCATGCGCTTGCGCTCATCGATGGCAAGGAAGTCTATCGCAAGGATATCGACGGAAAGCTCGTGCTGACGAAAATCACCCTTGAAGCAGGCAAACGTTATCCCATTCGAATTACCTATTTCAAAGGTGGTAAGGTGACCCTTGGCTTGGCTAACTACCCGATGAACGATTGGAATCCGGATTACTTCATCCCTGCGATTGGGTCGTTAAGTGTGTGGGTTGAGGAACAGAAACTTCCGCCTCTTTGCGTGACGCCATAGGGTCGGTTCTAAATCAGCTCACAAGCAAGCTTGATTGCGGCGATCATGGAGGAGGGACTAGCGATCCCTTTTCCAGCGATCGCGAAAGCGGTTCCGTGGTCGGGGCTGGTGCGTGGCTTCGGTAGGCCGAGCGTCACATTTACCGCCTCGTCAAAATCTAACAGCTTCAGCGGAATAAGTCCCTGGTCATGATACATCGCAAGCACCGCATGATATTTGCCCTGAGATGCATCACGAAAAATCGCGTCTGGGACATGAGGTCCGGTGAAGGCGGCGATACCGCTTTGATTGAGTGCAAGTATGGCCGGAGCGATGACGTTTTGTTCCTCACTACCAAATGCCCCGTTTTCTCCGGCATGGGGGTTCAGGCCGCAAACGGCGATTTGCGGAGAGGAAATGCCTTTTTTGATCAAGAATTCCGCAGTGAGTTTTCCGATGGAGACGATGCTCTCCCGGGTGAGTGAGCGTGGCACATCGGACAGTGCGATATGGATCGTGGCGAGTCCAACCGTAAGATGGGGGCCGGTGAGAAGCATGCCGGACCGGGTGAGCCCGAAAGCATGGGTGAAAAATTCGGTCTGACCGGGAAAAGGGAAACCGACCGATTGCAGGCCTTCTTTTGAAACGGGTCCGGTGACGACAGCAGCGGCAGAGCTTTCGCGGAGAAGACGGGCGGCTTCGTTCAGTGCGTACAGTGCGGCTTGGGCGGATTCGCGGGTGGGTTTCCCGGGAGATCCGGCATTCCGATCGCCGATGACGCGGAAATCGAAGCCGGCAGGGAGTTTGCCGGAGGCAAGAGCGGCATCAATCACTTCCGGACCGATGCCGGCGGGGTCGCCAAGGGTGATGAGAATTTCGGGCACGGACTAGAGATGGACGTTGAAAGGCGCGTCTGCAAGTTGGAAGGTTGGGCAGGATGTTGAGTGAAGAGTCAAAAAATCGTTTTGGAGGAATCGCGCGTCTTTACGGAAGCCGGGCTTTGGAAAAGTTTTCCCAGGCGCGCGTGGTGGTGGTTGGAATAGGCGGGGTGGGTTCATGGACGGTGGAAGCGCTCGCACGATCGGGCATTGGCAAAATCCGCATGGTGGATCTCGATGAAATTTGCTTGACCAATGTAAACCGCCAGTTGCATGCGATGGATGGCCAGATCGGCAGGCAGAAAACCGCTGCCATGGCGGAGCGGGTTCGCGCGATTCATCCGGAATGTGAAATAGAGGTGATCGAAGGTTTTTTCACAGAACGCTCGGTCGAGGAAGTCTTGGGTGGTGAAGTAGACGGTGTCATCGATGCGATCGACTCGATGCGGCACAAAGCCCTGTTGCTCGCCGAGTGTCGGAAACGTGGCTTACCGGTAGTGACGTGCGGTGGTGCTGGCGGTCGACGCGATGCAACCCGGATCAGCGTGCGGGATCTCGCCTTCTCCGGAAAAGACGCCCTGTTGCATCAGTTAAGGAAAAACTTACGAAAGCATCATGGTTTTGATGCTGTTCCCATGGGATCGAAGCCCGGAGAAATGGGGATACGAGCCGTGTTTTCAGATGAGCCGCCGATTTATCCGGGAAGCGATGGAGAGGTTTCTTGCGAGAAATCTGAAGGCGCGGATATGCGTTTGAACTGCGAGACCGGCTATGGCACTGCCACTCATGTCACGGCTACTTTTGGGGTCGTCGCCGCGGGTGAGATGCTGAATCTATTGAGTTTGTAAATCAAATGTCTAACAGGCCGATCCGGTAGCTGGCGGCAATGGAATCGCGGGTGGCGAAAGTCAGGGACTCAATCTGGCATTGGGCGATGAGGGCTCGATCAAACGGATCTCCGTGATGGGGCGGAAGTTTGATCGAC
This sequence comes from Luteolibacter sp., assembly GCA_044237185.1. Classification (GTDB taxonomy): domain Bacteria; phylum Verrucomicrobiota; class Verrucomicrobiia; order Verrucomicrobiales; family Akkermansiaceae; genus Luteolibacter. The sequence continues at coordinate 1,488 of JBIIFS010000152.1, read as the reverse complement.
GCCTGAGCGTGAGCACCTGTGAAGGGTAGGATTTGAATGCCGTTTTCTGGAAGAAAATCAGCGAAATTTTCAGGGATGCGAAGTTTGCCTTTGGAGCATTTCAGTCCGATTTCCCAAATTGAAACGGCGCTTGCAAATACCTCGTTGCGCGGCTGCGAAATTTCAGTGCGGGCGGCTGGGTTGATGCGATTGGGATCGTCCATCCACCAGAGTAGAGTATGGCTATCGAGGAGGATTCTCATGATTCGATGCGGTAATTGGCGCTGGATTCGGCAACTTTGAAATGAGCCGTAGAAGGCTCGATGGAGGTTCCTGTCATGTTTTCAATGAGTTCCGGATCAGTTGCCCAACAATCGTCGCTTTCCCAAATCTTGCCTGCCAGAAATCCGCCTTGGCGAGCGGGTTGTGGCGGGATGTAGGGCACGAGTTTGGCCATGGGTTTGCCCGCTTTTGCAATGATGATTTCCTCGCCCGCCGCCGCCAGCTCAACCAAACGGGAGAGGTGGGTTTTGGCTTCTTGAATGTTTTTCATAAAATAAGTCTGGTCTGGTCTGGTCAGTATGTCAAATTTCGTTTTTGAAAACAGGATGGACGGTGGGCAAGGTGGAAAATAGGTTTTTAGCGATTGATGGTTAAGCTATTGGAAAAGTTTTTGGCGGAAGCGGGCTGGATAGAACGGTTTGGCGATGAGGCGCGCATGATAGGCGGGCGCTTGGTTTCAAAAGTCCAGGAATTGAAGTTGGATGGGGATGAGGAGATTCAGGCGCAGGCACGCGTTTTGGGTGAGAAAACGGAAGCTTCGTTTTGGCAGCAAGGTGGGCAGGTATTGTTTGAAACGGATTGCAGCTGCGAGGCCGGTGCGTTTTGTGAGCACGGTTTTGCCTTGCTGGGAAAAATGGCAAAATCAAAGCACTTGGAGAAAAGTTTGGGGCGGACTCCTGCCGAGGCGGTGGCCATGGAGCTGGGGAGAGGAGCGGTGGATACAGAGATCAAGGAATCGGGAGATGCCAAGATGGAGGGAGGAGGAGATGTTACGTTTGAATTGGTGGTGCGTAAGGACATCGTGGATAAGGCGACGCTGATGTTGTTGAAATCGATGGGGCAAGAAGAACCCAAGGAATGGATTTTTGCGGAAGCCTTTGTAAGCTGTGGCGATCAGCGGAAACCTTTGGCATCGGCTCGCGAGGAAGGCAGGACGCCGAGAGAGCAAAGAGCGATGCGCGAGCTGCGCGATATCGGGCTGTCATCCATGCAAACCAATCCGGCGTGGCGTTTTTTATTGAGCATGATATCGCGCTCCGTCGAGGCGGCGGATGAAAATGACAAATGGTTTCCTGATCCGGGTCGGATCCCAGTGGATACGTTCTGGCACCAGTTTCGTGGCGAATTCAGGGAAACGCTGGAAGCCAGCGGGTGGAAGGTGAAATTTGAGGAGGGTGTCGGCCATCAGGTGCACGATGCGGATCCGGAGAAATGGCAAACTCGTCT
>JBIIFS010000151.1:0-3958 GCA_044237185.1 Luteolibacter sp. | reverse complement strand
CTCTTCAGCATGGTCAATGAGGGAGGCGGAAAAAATCAGCTTAAAATCATTCTCAAATGCGACGTTCAAGGTTCGGTTGAAGCGATCAAGAAAGCCATTGATGCCATTGAATCCGAAAAAGTGGATTGCCAGTTCATCACAGCAGCCGCTGGTCCGATCACTGAATCGGATATCACTTACGCCAGTTCATCCGACGCGATCATTCTTGGCTTCAATGTGAAGGTGGAAGCGAAAGCCGTAAAATCCGCAAAAGCGGCCGGTGTTGAAATCAAACTTTACTCGATCGTTTACGAGCTCATTGATCAGGTTCGCGAGGCGATGCTCGGACTTCTCGATCCACTGACCCGTGAATCCATCATAGGTCACGCCGAATGTCGTCAGGTTTTCAAAGTCAACAAAGGCAAAGCCGCCGGTTGTTTCATTACCGATGGCAAAGTCCACCGTAAAGCCCACGCCCGCGTGATCCGCGGCGGTATCCCTGTGTTCGATGGCAAAATGTCCACTCTCCGCCGCTTCCATGAGGAAGTCGAGGAAGTCAGAACCAACTTCGAATGTGGTATCCGCCTCGGAGAATTCAATGAATATCAGGAAGGTGATATCATCGAATGCTACACGCTTGAAAAAGTGGCGCAGACTCTCTGATCCTTTTTCAAACCAAGTATTTTTTTCCTGTGTCCCGCCGCATCGATCGAGTCAACGAACTGCTTCGCCGTGAAATTTCGACGGTGATCCAACATGATTACGAATGGCACGGTAAAATGGTCACCGTAAGCGCAGTCGAGGTCACAGACGATCTCAAAGAAGGTCGGGTCTGGATCGGAGTCATTGGTGGTTCAGCCGAGCCGATCATTGAAAAACTCAACAAGGCTCACGGTTCTATCCAAAAGGCCGTGATGAAGCGTGTGGTTTTGAAATCCACTCCGGTCCTGCGGTTCAAGCATGACAATTCCGCGATCCGAGGTGTTGAAATTGTCAATCTGCTCGAAGAAGTTGATAAGCTTCCTAAAGCTCCGCTTGAAGACGAAGATACCAAGCCTTGAAAAGCCCAGTCGGTCTTCATTCGCGCATGTTTGTGTCTCAGGATATCGGGACAACCATGCGTGACCCTAACAGATCATCACCACTGGGAAGCAACCTGAGCATGATCATGTTTCGCCGGTGCTGAGAAAAAAGCCGCTTTTGCATTTGCTTCCAATTTGATCTTCGCTCCCATTCAAACCTCAATTCCTTTCTCATGCTGCAAGCGATAGAGGTGCGCGTAGAGGCTCTTTTCGTCGCTGATAAGTTCCTGATGCGAGCCGCTGGCAACAAGTGTGCCATTTTGCATGACATGGATCTTGTGAGCATTGCGGATGGTCGAGAAACGATGGGCAATTACAATCGTTGTCCGTCCCTGCATCAGGGTGTCGAAGGCGCACTGGATCTGTTTCTCCGATTCGCTGTCGAGCGCGGAGGTGGCCTCGTCGAGCAGGAGAATGGGGGCGTTCTTGAGGAAAGCTCGGGCGATGGAGATTCGCTGACGCTGACCGCCAGACAAACTCCCGCCATTTTCGCCAACCTGTGTGTCGTAGCCCTTTGGTTGTTTCATGATAAAATCGTGGGCAAAGGCAGCTTTTGCGGCCGCTTCGATTTCCGCATCGGTTGCATCGGGGCGCGCAAAGCGGATGTTGTTGCGCAGCGTATCGGAAAACAAGAAAGTGTCCTGACTGACCAGTGACATGTTTGCTCTCAGCGATTCGGTCTTGAGCTCACTGATTTCTTGTCCATCAATCTCGATACGACCGTGATCGACCGCATAGAAGCGCTCAATGAGATTGAGAATGGTTGACTTGCCACTGCCTGAGGGGCCGACCAATGCTGTCACATGACCGGCGGCACAAGTGAGCGAGAGATCGTGCAACACGGGTTGGTTGCTGTGGTAGGAAAAGGTGACATTTTTGAGGCTAATCTCGCCTTTAGAATGCTGCAGAGGCTTGGCGTCATCCGCATCAGGGATCGAGTAGTCTGAATCTAGGACATTGTAGAGCATCTTGAGCCCGATCAATGCGGCGTGTAGCGAGACATTCATGCGTGCGATGCGTTTGACTGGTTCGTAGGCGAGCAGGAGGGCGGCGAGAAATGCAATGAGCGAGTCAGCGCTCTGGCCCAATACTAAATTACGGTAACCTCCGTAGAATACAATTGCTGCCACCGCTATGCCACCGATGAATTCCATGATCGGGCTAGTACGGGCCGAAACGGTCGCCATTTTGTTAGAAAGTTTTTCAACGCCATTGATCGCCCCATTGAAGCGCTGGCGCATAGAATTTTCCAGATTGTAGGATTTAATGAGCTTATTGCCGATGATCGCTTCCTGCATGGTGGCAATGACCTGGACGTAGCTACGGTATTGGGAGCGTGCAATATTACGAATACGCTTAATGAGCAGGCTGAGCGCAACGGTCATGGGCAGGAAGATGAACAAAGCCGCGCAAGTGAGTTGCCAGTCGAGACGAAACATCGCAATCAGAAGAGCGAGCGCGGTGAGCACATCCTGAACGCGGGTCATCAGGAGATTCATCACTTCTCGTGCCGAATTCGCGCCATGGGAAATCCGTGTGATAAGATCGCTTGAGGGGAAGTGGACAAAGAACGCGAGCGATTGATTGAGTACGTGATTGCCAATCCGCTGCTGTTGGCGGGAAACGATGTTGTTGCCGATCTTAGTGAGAATGACCGATGAGCCGTAGAGGGAGAGGCCCTTGATCAGGAAAACGATGATGATTGCGATGGAGACGCTAAAGATCTGGAAGAGGCCTGGCGATGAGACAAAAAGCGACGAGAAATAAGCACCGATCCTTTGTATCCAATCGGCGGCAAATGAGCCCGTATTAGAAATCGGCGCGGCAAGCTTTTGGGATGCCTCACGCGAACCAAACACCACGGCGGTGATGTTCTGCATCAGGAAAACCGAGACCCCCGTGGAGGCCGCCGCGCAGGTCATTAGGAAAAAAGCTATCACGTAGCGCCCCACGTAGAGGTGAAAATTTTCCTTTAGCACCCTGTTTATGAGGTTGCGTGAAGTTGGGTCGGCGATAGCCAATGGTTTTTTGGATGCCATAATCAAAAGGATTTGGGGAGGCATTCCCCCCCTTGCCTAGCCAAGACTGCACGCTAGAGCGATCAATTCAATGCAAAAGGGGAGGGCGCAACACGCGACGGTCATCTCGCTAGGGAAAAAATTGGCAGAAAAGACTGGTAGGTTTGCGAATATTTTTCCGCTGGCTGAATGCGCGTAAAAGATTTAAAAGTTGATTTCTGTATGCTTCGTGGTTTTCTGCAGCATTCCCTTCCATCGATGAATCATTTCAAATCCGTCTTTTTTCTATCAATCGCATCATCTTTATTGCCTTTGAAGGCTGAGATCGATTTCGCGCATGAAGTGGTTCCTCTTATCAATAAGCACTGCATCGAGTGCCATACGGGCGCCAAGGCAAAAGGCGGGCTATCGATGGATACCAAAGCTTTGCTGCTCGAAGCCGATGTGATTGAGCTAGGTAAGCCCGATAAATCCCTGATGATCGAAGTTGTCACTTCAGATGATCCGGATGAAAAAATGCCACCGCCGGAAAAAAAGAAAGCGGCCCTGAATACAAAGGAAATTGATGTATTGAAGCGCTGGATTTCGGCAGGGGTTCCCTGGACGGAGGGATTCACCTTCGCCAAAGAAAGATACGAACCGCCATTGAAGTCAAGAACTGTCAAACTTCCAAAAGGCCCGACTGGCGCGAACCCCATCGATCTCATCGTTGCTGAGCACTTCAAAAAAAAAGGGCGGAAATTTCCAGAGCCTGCGGATAACGCGACTTTTTTACGCCGAGTCAGTGCAGATCTAAACGGCCTACCTCCGAGTGCTGACATATTAGCTAAAATTTCAGCTGCCGATTTCAATAAATCGAAAACGGTTGATGAGTTGCTT
>JBIIFS010000035.1:0-14269 GCA_044237185.1 Luteolibacter sp. | reverse complement strand
TGGGGAAGTTGAATTGATGAGCTCAACTCGAGCTGGAAATAAAACCCTACTTTCCACAATCATCCCAACTTCCCTCTGGCTTCCGTGGCTCCCGACTGCAGAAATTTGCTTCTGGCGGAAGGCTCCTGAAGGCGCTGTTGAGCCAGACCAAAACGCGGTAAAATGACCTTATGAAAAATACACTTGGATTTATTATACCCCTTTTCCTCTTGGTCGGCGTATTATTTGTCTGGGAAGTTGAATTGATAAAAAACAAGTTGCAGCCATGAGATACTAGAGGAATATGACACAAATTATTCAGGCACTGCATGCTCATTATCGCCCTTATCGCTAACCTCATTATTTTCACCGCTGCATGGGTGCTGTGTGTGAAATTGAAAAACTTTTCCCCTGTGGATGCGTTCTGGGCTTACTGCATCGGTTTAAGTGCTGTGTTTTTTCTGATCTCAGAAAACCCCAGTACTCAACCGCTGATTGCCAGCATCCTCATCTCCGTGTGGTCTGTTAGACTTGGATACTACCTAAGTCGACGCATTACCAAACACCACCCGAGCGAGGACTCGCGCTATAGAAAACTCCGCGAGATCTGGAACGGAAAAGTGAACTCCATGTTTCTTCTGTTTTTCTTGGGACAAGGACTCTCCGTCTTTGTCTTAGCCTTGCCATTCTATCTCATCGCCGTTGATCCCTATCCCACCTATGACTTATTTCCCATCCTTGGCACGGTGATCGCATGCAGCGGCCTTATCGGAGAAACTCTAGCCGATCACCAGATGTCCAAGTTCAAAGCATCTGACCCTGATCCAAAATCCGTTTGCCAAATCGGGTTGTGGAAATACTCACGCCATCCGAACTACTTTTTCGAATCCATCATTTGGATCGGTTTCTTCGTCTTCGCCCTCGGTTCTCCTTGGGGCTGGACTACGATTTACGCTCCCGCCATCATCACTTACCTGCTTCTCAAAGTCACCGGCATCCCACCCAACGAAGCTGCCGCCCTCCTATGCAAAGGTGATGCCTACCGCGAATACCAACGCACCACCTCACCCTTTATACCAAGTTTCAAATCTCAAAAATGAATCACACTGACCTCCGTCTTATCTCTTCTTTAAGATTTATAGTTTAAAATTTAAAGTTTCATGAACACTAACGACCTCATCGCCTCCGGTAAGTTACCCGATTCCGTCATTCGTCTCGGGATTCGTCATCGACTTGCCAATACCATCGCTCCTTTTGAAAAACTCGATCCCGAGAAGCGCCAAGCAAAACTCATGGCGCACATCGCGGAGTTGAAAACCATGCCGGTCGCAATCGCCACAGACGAAGCGAACGAGCAACACTACGAACTACCCACCGCATTTTTCAAACGCTGCCTTGGCCCGCACATGAAATACTCATCGGGTTACTGGGATGAAGGCGTCATCGACATCGCCGAATCGGAATCACGCATGCTGGAAATGACCTGCCAACGCGCAGAACTTGCCAACGGCCAACGTATTTTGGAACTTGGCTGCGGGTGGGGCTCGCTCACGCTTTGGATGGCGAAACACTACCCCGATGCCAAAATCACTGCCGTCTCCAACTCCCGCACCCAACGCGAACACATTCTTGGCGAGGCTGAAAAAAGAGGACTTCACAATGTCGAGGTCATCACCGCCAACATGATCACCTTCGAAGGCATCGGCGAATCGGTTTTCGATCGCTGCGTCTCCGTCGAGATGTTCGAGCACATGAAAAACTACCAGATTCTGCTCGAGCGTGTTTCCAAATGGCTCAAGCCCGATGGCAAACTCTTTGTCCACATTTTCACTCATCGCGAAAATGCCTATCACTATGTCATTGAGAATGATGATGATTGGATGGCAAAATATTTCTTCACGGGTGGCCAGATGCCTTCTGATGATCTTTTACTCTACTTCCAAGATCACCTAAACATCGAACAACATTGGCAGGTCAATGGTCAGCATTACCAAAAAACCTCCGAAGCCTGGCTTAAAAACATGGACGATCACAAGGAAGAGCTCTTTCCGCTGATTTCCGAAACCTACGGTGCCGAGAATGCCGTGAAATGGTGGAGCTACTGGCGCATTTTCTACATGGCCTGCGCGGAACTCTGGGGCTACCGCCGCGGTCAGGAGTGGATCGTTTCCCACTACCTTTTCAGAAACTCTAAGGCTTAAACTTTAAACCTCAAATTCCAAATCTCAAGGGACCAGTTTCTCGCTCAACCCTTCAGTCCACAGCACCTCGATGATGCGTTCCTGGGCTACTTCCATCGCTTTTTGCTCAGCTTCGTCAGCATCCTCATGTCCCGCAAGATGCAGCAATCCATGCACGAAATAGCGTAAAATTTCGCGCCCGAAAGGCTCGCCGTATTCCTCGGCCTGGCGTTTGGCGACCTCTACACCGATCACAATTTCGCCATGATGAAATGTGATCACATCGGTCGGACCTTCGATATTCATGAAGTCCATGTGAACGCGTTCACTTATCTCATCGTCCACCAATGCCACTTCCAAAGTCGCGAGGTGCTCAAGGGAGTTGCCTTCATCGAGCGAAACTTCGAGCGCCATGGCTGCGGCAGGGATTCCCACATCCTCAAGCGCTGTGAGCCACGATTCCGGAATCTCGATCGCTTCCTGATGATTTCCTATGATGATTTCCAATGCCATAACTGAAAATGATTTTAGTTAGCCTGCTCCCATACTTTACTTGGGCGTTTATCTTCATAATCGCTCTCACGCCCGGAACCGATAGGCCGCTTGGTCGTAGCGACACGATCCTCCGCAGGCTTCTGATAATCAATGCGGCTATGCAACATGCTCCGCAGTGTGTTGACAAAGGACTCTTTCACCAAGGTGAGTTCACCCATGGTCAGAGGACACAGATCCAATTGCCCATCGTGAATTTTCGCGCGCACAAGATCCTCTACCAGCGCGCGGATCTTTGCGTGAGTGGGCTTGCGTAGGGTTCTTGATGCGCTTTCAATGGTATCAGCTAGGCAAATAATGCCACTCTCACGCGTACTTGGACGCGGGCCTGGATAACGGAAGTTTTTCTCTTCGATTTTCGGCAAATCCTCAACATTCCCCTGACGTTTATCCACTTTTTCCATTTCCGACCTCTTCTGCTCCTGCGCTTTACGGTAGAAAAAATAGACCAAAGAATCACCATGGTGCTCCTGAATGACCTGAATGATCCGCGGGTTGAGTTGATGCTTCACAGCAAGATCAATCCCGTCCTTCACGTGCGCAATGATGATTAATCCGCTCATGGTTGGCGTTAATGCATCATGAGGATTATCCCCCTCATCGTGCTGATTCTCGATAAAATAGCTCGGCTTGTTTAGCTTGCCTACATCATGGAAATAGGAACAAACGCGGCACATCGGCGCATTCGCCCCGATTTTTTCCGCAGCGGCCTCCGCCAACGCCGCGACCACCAAACTGTGGTGAAACGTGCCAGGAGCCTCCAGCTGCATTTGTTTCAGCAACTTGTGGTTCAAATCACTCAGCTCTAACCAACTGATGTCGGTGGTGAGCTGGAACAACAACTCGAACATTGGCAACAGGCCACTGACAATCATTGCCACCGCCAGAGCCGTGGCGAACGCAATCGCACTTCCCGTTCCCAAAATTTGTAAGCGATCCATCGATTCCGGACCAAATACCGCCATGACTTCAAGGCGACCCAAAACCAGCGCGAGAAAAACCATGACCGCCCCGACATAAATTCCCGCTCTGATCAATTGAATTCGCTTCCTGACCTGCCGCACGCAGAGCACGGCGGTCATGCCAGCTACCAAGTTCACAATGATGTAATTGATCACGTCGCCTGACGGAACCAACATGCTACCGATCAAGCTCACGTAAATCGCACTGAAGCTTCCTGCCGTGCGCCCCAATAAAATACCGTGCAGCATTGGCATCAACGCACAGGGAACAAACAAGTAACGGTAATTTTCAGAAATCGTCCCGCCATCCGCCAAGCTCATAACCAAACCCACCAGCAACAACTGACACATGATGCCGCCAAAAACGAGAAACACCCGACTGTTGTCGCGGCAAATACCCGGAGCCCCGACGTGAAACATTGCCAGCGCTGAGAGTGCCAACACAAAGCTATAAATTCCGCCCTCGAAGGCATCCCCGGAAAACGTGGACTGCTCGGAGGCATTCAATACCAAAGCTGTTGTCCCGATTGAAAAAAGCAGCCATAATGCAAGTTTGATCACCAGACTGGTTTCCAACCATTGGAGTGTTGCGTTCTCACTATGCACTCTGCGCTTTTTCCCAGCGGAAAAGCCTTTTTTGGCGAGCTGCCAGCGCTTGATGTTATCAAGAAATCCCAAAATGTTGTTTTTTGTTATTCCAGCCCCAATCTCACTTAGGAAAGTTGGGCGGGCGCGGAAGGTAGCGAGAACGGGGGGCGTTGGCAATCTGGATTTCCGGCGGGTATTTCTGCACGTTTTAGGGAAATATCCCCGATTTAGGGATTTCCCGACCCTCATTATGATTGATGTTTCGGGCTGATCATTTGAAGTTTCCGCCCGCATGTCGCTTTCCTCCTACGCATCCCCGGCCCCAGCTCTCCAAAAGGAGGTCTCAAGACGCCGTTCTTTCGCGATCATTTCCCACCCAGATGCGGGAAAAACCACCCTGACGGAAAAGTTTCTCCTCTATGGCGGCGCCCTAAATCTTGCGGGATCGGTCACCGCCCGCAAAAACCAGCGAGCTACCACCTCCGACTGGATGGAGCTCGAAAAGCAACGCGGCATCTCGGTTTCCTCCACCGTTCTCCAGTTCGAATACAAAGACTGTGTGGTCAACATCCTTGATACTCCCGGCCACAAGGACTTTTCCGAGGACACCTACCGGGTTCTTACCGCCGTCGATGCCGCAGTGATGGTGGTTGACGCCGGCAAAGGCATCGAGGCCCAAACACGGAAACTTTTCGAAGTCTGCCGACGTCGCGGCGTTCCAATTTTCACGTTCATGAACAAACTGGACCGCCCAGCGCGGCCCACCCTTGACCTGCTCGACGAGCTCGAATCCGTCCTCGGCATCCGCGCTTTTCCGGTTAATTGGCCGCTCGGAGACGGTCCGCGCTTCAAGGGCGTTTACGATAGGGAAGATAAAAAAGTCCATCTCTTCGAACGCACCGTTCATGGAGCCTTCCGCGCTCCGGTGAATGTTTCCGGCATCGAAGATGAATCGGTCAAAAACACGGTTGATGAAATTACCTATAACCAAGTCTGTGAAGAACTCGAGCTCCTTGAAGGCGCCGGCGCGGATTTTGATGTGAACGAAGTCCTCGCTGGAAATCTCACTCCCGTGTTCTTCGGATCCGCTGCGAACAATTTCGGAGTCCAACTCCTGCTGGATCGTTTTCTCGAGCTTTCCCCTCCTCCGCTTCCACGCACCAGCGATAGCCAAACGGTCCATCCTGCCGCCCAAGGTTTTTCCGCCTTTGTATTTAAAATCCAAGCGAACATGAATCCGAAGCACCGGGATCGTATCGCATTCATCCGCATCGTCTCCGGCCAATTCGAGCGCGACATGAATGTCTACAACACCCGCACCGGTGAAAACGTCCGCCTCGCAAATTCCCAACGCCTCTTCGCCCGGGATCGCGAAACGGTTGATGATGCATATGCCGGAGATGTCGTCGGCCTTGTCGGAAACTACGATCTCCTCATCGGCGATACCTTAGCTTCATCACCCGATATTAAATTCGATGAGATCCCACGCTTCCCGCCGGAGTGCTTTTCCTACCTCACCAATAAATCCACTGCGAAATACAAACGTTTTCAAAGTGGTCTCGAGCAACTCCTTAAAGAAGGTGTCGCTTCGGAATTCACCCTGCTCGACACCCCAGCCAACTCCTCAAGTGTCCTGCTCGGCGCGGTTGGCCCGCTTCAGTTTGAAGTTCTCCAACACCGGCTCGAGGGCGAATACGCTGCCGAGACCCGGATCGAATCCGCCGATTGGTCGATTGCCCGCTGGCTCAAACCCAAAGAAGGCAATCCCCTCGCTCCCGAAGCTAGACCCTCACTCTCCCTCGGAACCGCCCTGTCTCGGGATTCCAATGGCTGGCTGGTCGCTCTCTTCCCTCACGATTGGGCCATGAAAACCTTCATCGAGAAAAATGAAGATTGGGAAATCTCCGAGCAGCCATTGCCTCCCATGTAGCGGCGATCATCGGTCGCCGTCCAAAGCACATGTCCCGCCTATGAATAGCTTCCTCTTCCTTGAGATTTGAATGACCTGTGAGCGTTAGCGAACTCGTCAACTAAACGTAGTCTATCCTCATAGCCGCAGGCAATTTTGAAACTTCAAATCTCCACTCGATACCTCATCACCTTTGGATCAACCTCTAGGCTCCACGCATCGATCCCACCTTTCATTCCAAATGTGCTAGGCATTCCGTGGCCTCGAAACCAAGCAACCTGATCTAACACATATTTCCCTGTGTGATCGTAAAGCACCACTAGGCCGGATGGTTTTTCTTTGAATAGTTTCTCCTGAAGCTCCTGCGTAAAAAACTGCGCTCCATCGATCTTCACTGCCTCGAATTCCTCACGCGTGCGAACATCCACAAAAGTGACTTCAGCTTTTCCCTGCGCCACTTCAGACGGCGAGATCAGCATCGCTAAATCATGTTCATGGCTACTGAGCAAATGCGCCAGCACCTCATCCGCATCGAGTTCCGCGCGCTTACAAAGTTCCGCCAAAGTCTCCCCCTCATCAAACGCACAACTCTGACACCCCCCGAGATGATACTTCGCAAACAATGCCCGCCTCGCGCCCGGCATCTCCGCCATCAGGTCGCCCATTTTCTTGTTCGCATCCATGCCCAAACCTTCAACCCAAAATCATCCTCTCACAATCCAAAATCCAAATGCGACGTGGCGGCGGATTGTATCCGCCCAGCCAAATCCTTATTTTATTGAGTTTAGATTGCTGTTGATCTTTGCCGCCCGCAACTCCTCGACTCCAACGCTTTTCAAATAACCTTTACCAGTCTTGGAATAGATAGGTTCTGCAGCAAACCGATCTTGGATCTCCAGAGCCTCTTTCATTACCTCCTGAAACAAAGGATCTTCCGCAAATTTTTTATCCACTTTTATCTCTTTATTCATGCTTCAGTCTACCCCACTACCCCACACCTGACAATATACAAAATAAGCACTCCCAAGATCACACACCAAGGTAACCAGGCCGTTTGAACCTCTCTCATACCGTCACCGCTTCTCAATCGCCACAATGGTCACATCGTCCATCTGCGCACCCTCACCTGAAAATTTTTCCACAGCTTCCTGAACGCGTTTCACTACCTCTTCAGCTCCCAATACCGCTGATTCGCAAAATACTGCCGACAAGCGTTCCATCCCAAATTCCTCTTCATCTGCATTCATCGCCTCCTTCACACCATCGGTAAAAAATAACACACAGTCACCCGATTCCATCTCCACCACGCAGTCCTCGGTCACCCGCTCAAAAACTTCTCCTTGATCGATACCGAGCGCCAATCCCCGCGGTCGCAATACCTCCACCCATCCGGTCGCTTTGCGGAAGACCAAAGCCGGATCATGTCCCGCTCTCGCAAAAACCATGCGCCCCGCCTCCGGATCCAACACTCCGTAATTCAAACTGATGAACATGTCCTCGCGGATATCGGGAAATAAATATCGATTCACTGCAGCCAGCACTTTGCTCGGCGATTCATGACTCAGTGCCAACGCACGCAACAAACTCCGGCACATCGCCATCAGCAAACCCGCTGCCACGCCTTTGCCTGAGACATCCGCCACCACCACTCCGAGTTTTCCATCTTTAAGCTCAATATAATCGTAATAGTCTCCACTGATGATGCGCGCCGCCAAATTGATCCCATGCAGTCGAAATCCCCTCACCTTCGGATCTTCCTGCGGCAACAACACCCTTTGCACCTCGCGCGCATTGTGCAACTCCCCTTCAATCGCCATTCTCGCGTTCGCTTCCCGGTGAATCCGAGCGTTACCGATCGCAAAGGCTGACTGCTCAGCAACGGACCGGAATACCGCAAAATCATTCAATGAAAAGTCCCCTTCACTTTTGAGCTTCGCGACCGCCAACACCCCGATTTCCTGACCTGCGTATCGCATGGGAGAAATCATCACCGCCACATTCGGCACCTCCCGCCTCACATAGATTCCCAATACCCCATATTCGCTCAAATCCTCAATATGAACCGCATCCGCCGCCACATACGCACGACCCAACAAACCCTCTCCTGTTTTGATTCTTTCTAAATTCAGGCGGCTCATGACCACCCGCCCATCCTGCTTCGCGTCAGCCAAAACCGATTCCGGCAAACGAATCAATGGTGGACATTGCTCCGAAACATAGGCTGGAACCAAAAATTTCGCATCGCCCGTGGGGTAATATATCACTCCACCACTGGCTCCAACGACATCCACAATTCCCTCAACAATGATCCGTGATAGCGCGCCATCCGTCGGTTCCGCTCCAATCGCAGTCCCAAGATCATGCAGAAAATGAAACATCCGCTCCTCTTCGCCGGAGAGAGCTTTTAAAACCTGCTTGAGACGCTTCGCGCGCGCGCGCTGATTGATCAGTGCCAGAATCAAGGCACATCCCAACACAGAGGAAATCCCGATCAATGCCAGGCACAAATACTGAATCATTCCCATCAGCTGGATCGTCCCGTTTTCTCCGACAACTCATCCTCTAACAACTTTACCACCCCGGAAAACTTCCGCTCATTGCTCTCATTTGCCTGCGATAAGATCTCATGGGCCTCCAAGACATGCTTGGCATGCATTACGGTTCCAGCCTTCACTCCGGCTACTTTGGTTTTCAGCAAATCCCGAACCTTGGCATCAAGTCCACTCCACTCCGGGTCCGGCTGGTTGATTTCCATCAAAAAATCCAATCCCAAATCCTCCAATGAATGACAGCTTTTCTCACTTGCGGCTGTTACTTGTAATTTTCCACCATATTCTGAAATCCTCGCAGCCATTCCGGCCAATGTTCCCATGAAAGTCGAATCCATCCCCGTGCATATTTCCAAATCGACCACCAAGCGCAACGCTCCGGCCCGAATCCGCGCATCTCCAAACTCCTTCATAGCTAGGCTATTCAGAAAAGAACCCTTGCCTTCACAGCGTATCCAGCTGAATCCCTCGAATTTCCCGACTTTTATTGATGAATCCTTAGTCACAAACTCAGTGCCGCTGTTCAAACGGCCAATTGAGTGAAACTTAACGATGCCTTCGCAAACGGTCAAACTATTCCATTAAACCAAATCCATTAATCACTGTTACAAAAAAGACCATGAAATCCCGCCACCTCATTCTCATTCCCCTGGTTCTCCTCGCCCTGTTCCTTGTTCCGCTGGTCTTGGTTCGCAATGAAACCTCAAAAATCGTTCCGAAAATCCCGGGCACCTTCAAACTGCAAGCCGGAATTCCCTCCTACACGACCGCACCTCCCTCCCCTGATGGCATCGGCAAAATCTTTATGGGTCGCGAAATCTCCCAAGTCATGGGACACCCCGGTATCGGTTGGTTGGAACGATCTGACCGCGAAAAAGAAGAAGCCCCATCCCAAGCCATCTCCCTCCTCGATCTGTCACCCGATGCGGTCATCGCCGATATCGGCGCCGGCTCCGGATACTACAGCTTCCGCATTTCACCGCTTGTTCCGAAAGGAAAAGTCATCGCCGTCGATATCCAACAGGAAATGCTCGATTACCTCAAAAAAGAGGCCGAAGCCCGCAAAATCACCAACGTCCAACCCCACCTTGGAACGATCGAATCCGTCCAACTTCCCGAGAACTCGCTTGATGCTGTGCTGTTTGTCGATGCCTATCACGAATTCTCACACCCCGCCGAGATGCTGAAATCCATCCACTCCGCCCTCAAGCCCGGTGGTAAAATTTACCTTCTGGAATTCCGTGCCGAAGACACCCGCGTCCCCATCAAACGCCTTCACAAGATGTCCGCCGCCCAGGCGACGAAAGAATTCGAAGCCATGGGCTTCACCTTCGTACAAAACAAACCCGATCTCCCTTGGCAGCATTTTCTGGTTTTCAAGAAATAGTTTTCAAACGTCAGAGTCGCCTCGTATACCCCGATACGTCGAGACCGATTCGACTGTAGCTAAAAAACTGACCGCCACCCAACTTGTTCCCACCACCCACACACAACGCCTCGGCCGCATGGTTCCGTGCATCGGAAGCAGCAGGAGATTTCATGGGCATCCGCTACGGACGAATCTCTGGCGGCGAGGTGGAGTGGATCGAAGTTTCCCATTGTGAGTGCGATGGAATCGGCGGCTTTGCCCGTCTGCTGCGTGAACAAGGTTTGAAAAATTTGACCATTCCACAAACCAAACATTCATCCCTTGGCTTCTTGCTGCCTTTGTGGCGGCTTTGGCGTGATAAACGCAAAAAAGAAATCTGCGCCGAGCGCGGCGACTGGAAACAAGCCACCCAATCCAACAACATCGCGTGGCATCTTTTTACAAAAACCGAAACCCAAGCTATTCTCGATCGCTGTCGCGTTCTCGGAGTCACCGTGAACAGCTTTTTGCTACAGGCTCTTGATCAAGCGGTCCGCCCCGAGGTGCGCACATCTGAGAAAAAAATTTCATGGATGATACCGGTCAATTTGCGTGGTGATATTTCTTATCCGGATGACACCGAAAATCACGTGAGTTGCGTGGAAACCAAAATCGCACCAAACGACACTCCCGCGATGATTCATGACAAGATCTTGTATCAACTCCGCCGTGGCGAGCATCGCGCCAATCACCTGTTACTCAATATCGGACATTTGCTCACCCATCAGGCAAAAGTAAATTTACTCACCAAAGATCGGACCAGACCTACTGGTAACATCGGTGCGTTCTCCAATTTGGGTGTCTGGAATTTCGAGGACAAGACAAACGAAGATGGCTGGGTGTTTTGCCCGCCTGTGGTTTTGGGACAACTGCTCGCCGCAGGTTGCGTCACGTTTCAAGGAAGACTCGGACTGGCGACTCAAGGAAAATCCGAAAAAGATACGATCGAACAACGCATGCGCCGTTGGATCGATAATATCGGAGAGCCGTGAAAGGTAGGGCGCCATCGGCGATGGCGCCCTACCAAATAATCCTAAGCATGCCG
This sequence comes from Luteolibacter sp., assembly GCA_044237185.1. Classification (GTDB taxonomy): domain Bacteria; phylum Verrucomicrobiota; class Verrucomicrobiia; order Verrucomicrobiales; family Akkermansiaceae; genus Luteolibacter. The sequence continues at coordinate 3,097 of JBIIFS010000035.1, read as the reverse complement.
CGTGGTGAAAAACAGTTCCATCCGCTGATTTAGATCATTATAGAAACGTTTTTTGATGTTTTCCAACGCCGCGCGTTTGTCGGATTCGTTGTGACCGATGCGCTCTTCTTCTAATCGCATTTTTTCGGCAAAAGAACGTTCCATCTCGATGAGCGAATCCAAAAACTCACGCGCCGCTCGGGTATGATCCACACCATCGACAAGGGCGTGCTCAAGCTTGGCGTTACGCGTCACCGCAATCAGATTTCCAGAAGTCAGCTGCTCCATGTAGCGCCCGCGGCTTTGGCGAAAGGCTTTATGGTCGGAATCGAAGGTGATTTCATCGCGATCCACCAACGTGTCGTAGGGACCGGGTTTGGTGAAAAATTTCACAATCAGCGGAATGGTATCAACCAACATGAAGAGCAGGGTCAACACGATGTATGTATAAAAAGCAAACTTGCCACCTTCGTTTCCAGCGAGAAAAAGTTCGTGCAATGCAAGTGTCTGAGTGAGGATATCGCGGCGCGGCTCGGCTCGCAATGCGGTGAGCCGCTCGGACTCTTCTTTGACCACCGCTGCAAGCTCGCCCTGGGTGTTTTCAAGCTCAGCGAGCTGTGAATCGATTTGCTTTTTGATCGTCTCGCGAAGCGAGTTTTGCTGCGTCACAAATTGCTCGGCCTGATCTTGCTCCACTCTCTGTTTGAGCGATGACACACGATCGACTTCAGCTTGGTAGGCGAGTTTAACTTCCTCCAGTCGTGTTTCATAGAGAGCAATCGCACCCGCCTCGGCTTCGCGCGCATGGGTTTGTAAAGAGGCTTTCTCTGTGGTCAAATGTTCAAGCAGACTGCCAATGCGTTTGGTTTCCACTCGGCGCGGCTCAAGCTGGTCCGCACGGATCGAGCGGGCCCGCGGACCCTCGCCCGAGAGACCGGAACGTTCACCACTGAGTTCGCGTTCAAACTCCGTTTGCCAAAACGTCAGCTCCCCCTGAAGCGTGGCATACTGGGGCGTAAGTTCGGTGATCTGTTGATCAATGGCAGCCAGCCGGGTCATGAAAGGTGCGGTGGCTTCATCCGTTGCGGCCTTGAGCTCGCTTTGCTGCGCCGAGGTCAAGCCGGGGATGGCCGATCCTGCTTCTTGATTTTTCTGAATGATGAATTTCGCCTGAAAGGATTCGTTCCAGCGCTCGCGTTGAGCAGCGAGTCCGCCATCCAGAGAGTTAATGCGCGAGCGGACTTTTTCCTTCTCTCCGTCAAAACCCGAACGCACCACCTCAATTTCAGCTGAGCGGTCTTTTTCAATCACCGATGAAATCGTATCTCTAAAAAGAAGTAGGACGAGCGGGTGCGCAATGGTGATGCCCATCAGCACCGCGACGATGAGACGGAGGGAAAACTGCGAGAGCTTTCGGAAAATGGACAGGTAAGGCCGGTATCCCGCAAGCAGCGCGCGGTCGATCGTCAGGATGATGAAAGCCCAGACTCCGGCCACAGGATAAATGACTTTCGGATCATTTGAGATTGTCGAGAGCGCATACGCACAAGCAATGAAGGCAAACGCACAGGGCACCAAAACTGTACAACCAAAGGCGACGTATTTACGCTGTTCCCAATTAGGGCAACGCTCAAGGGTCTCGGTCCCGGCACCGGATAACCAGAAAAATACGCGTTTGATGGAAAACATGGTTTTATGATTACTGGACTAGGATGACGGCTATATCAGAAAAGTCGAAGTTATTTGCAATCGGCCTGTCTTCTACGTTGAAGGAATAGATCGATTCCATCCACCAAGGCAATCCAACTTGCCTCAATCACGCTGCCGGACACGCCTACCGTCCCCCATGTCTTGTCCCCGTGGGACGAAACGATAAGAACGCGGGTTTTTGCGGCAGTCGTGTCCTGACTGTCGAGGATGCGGACTTTGTAATCAATCAACGAAACCTCGGCGATTTCTGGATAAAATGGCAGCAGGGCTTTTCGCAAAGCGAGGTCGAGCGCGTTCACAACACCGTTACCCTCGGCAACCGTGAGTTCCTTTTCACCATTCACACTGAGCTTCACCGTTGCCTCACAAACCGGCGCATGACCATCACGATACTGACGGAAACTAACGTGATATTCGTTGGCCTGGAAAGGTTTCTCATACTTCCCAAGCTCACGGCGAATCAGTAACTCGAGCGATCCGCCAGCCGCTTCAAACGAATAACCTTCGTGCTCCAGCTCTTTCACCCGGGTGAGGATGGCCGCGGCTTCCGGCGCGCCTTTTTCGATCGGCATTCCGATCTGCTCGGCTTTCAGAAGGATGTTGGACTGGCCGCTCAACTCCGAGACGAGAATGCTCTGCTCATTTCCTACGCTGGCTGGAACAATGTGCTCATAGCTGCGTGCCAGTTTCTGAACCGCGTTCACGTGCATGCCTCCCTTGTGAGCGAATGCCGTGCGACCCACAAACGGAGCTCGTATGAAATGAGGATTGTTCGACACGTCATCCACAAAAAATGACAGATCACGCAGCTCTTCCAAACGCGGCACCGCACCAATCCCCATTTTCAACTGCAAGATGGGAATCACTGAGGTAAGATTGCAGTTTCCCGTGCGCTCTCCGTAACCGTTGATCGTGCCCTGCACCTGAATCGCTCCGGCATCCACCGCCGCGATCGCATTTGCCACCGCCAGCTCGCAATCGTTATGAGTATGAATTCCGATCGGAGTGGCCGGCAAATGCGCGCGGACCGCCGCGCATATTTCCATGACTTCTTTCGGAAGTGTTCCTCCGTTTGTATCACAGAGGACCAGACAGGCCGCACCGCCATCAGCCGCGGCCTTCAACGTTGCCAACGCATGCGCTGGTGAATCCTTGTATCCATCAAAAAAATGCTCCGCATCATAAATGACCTCACGGCCGTTCTTGACGAGGTAATCAACCGTATCGCGAATCATCGCCTGGTTTTCCTCAACGGTGGTTCGCAAAATTTCAGTCACTTGCAATTCCCAGCTTTTACCAAAAATGGTCACCACGGGAGTCTCGGCCTCAAGCAACAACCTCACTTGGGGATCCTCCTCAACCTTGACACCCGCCCGACGGGTCGATCCAAATGCCGCGAGCTTCGCGT
>JBIIFS010000150.1:0-4043 GCA_044237185.1 Luteolibacter sp. | reverse complement strand
GTCAAGATCAATGGCCAACATGAACACGCGGTATTGAAAGGCGTGTTTCTTTGGAGAGACGCGGGTATGGGAGACTTGGCATTCGTAGATGGAATTTCCGCGGGTCATGCTTGGATTTCGGAATTGAGCGCGAGTGGCCTTGCGCGGTCCATTTGTAGCCACGGGTCTTGTTTGAGAAGTTGTTCGCACAGGCGGTGAGCGGACCAAATGCCATCTTCATGGAAGCCGAAACGCTGCCATGCTCCACAGTAGAACCGCTGGTTGTTGTTACCCGCGAAGTTGAGATCGGGGACGCGATCCTGAGCTTTGATCGCGGCGCTGTTGAAGAGGGGATGCTCGTATTCGAGTTCATGGTGGATGTTTTCCCGTGCGATCTCACCCGGCGGATTGATGGAGACGAAGTAATTTATCTTTTCCGATACGCCTTGTAGGCTGTTCATCCAGTAATGTGTGGAATGTTTGCCTGATGGCTCTATGCGGTAGTTCCACGATGCCCATGCGCGTTTGTTGCGGGGCATGAAACGGGGATCGGTGTGGACGACAGCGCGGTTGGGTTGATAGTTAAAATGAGCGAGAATATCACTTTCGAGCGGAGTGGGAGATTCCAGTAGCTTAAGTGATTGGTCGCCGTGTGAAGCAAAGATGATTCGGTCAAAATGCCGCGAGCTTCCATCGTCGAGGGTGACTTTATTGTCATTACTCACACTGCGCACAGGATTTCCGGTAATGATGTTGTTTTTAAAAGGAGCCGTGATTTTTTCAACGTATTGGCGTGAGCCATCAACCACCGTTCGCCAAGGGTGCTGGGTATCGAGTCCTAAGAAGCCGTGGTTAAACCAGAAGCGCATGAGGGTTCTGGCTGGAAAATCATGAATGCGTTCGGGTGGGGAAGACCAAACGGCAGCGGCCATTGGAGAGAGATACCAATCAAGGAAATCAGCGCCATAGGCTCTCGCTTTGACGTAATCGGCAAGTGAGAGATTACCGAACCTTGGGTTGGTGAGTTCCTCAATCGTCTCTTTGTTGAAGCGATTGATTTGCAGAAGCATTTTCCAAAACCGTGCACGAAGCAGGTTTTTGCGCTGGGCGAAAAGCAGGTTGATTGATCCGCCATTGAACTCCACATCGTTGGGGATGTGTTGAACTGAAAACGACATCGCTGTGGGTTTTGTGATGACATCAAGTTCCTTAAATAGTCGAGTGAGGTGAGGATATGTGACCTCGTTATAGACCATAAAGCCGGTATCCAGCGGGAGCTTATTTCCGCCTTCTGAAACCGTGACCGTATTCGAATGACCTCCAATGCGGTGGTCTTTCTCAAATAGAGTGACGTTGTAATGGCGATGCAGGAAATGAGCGCAGGCGAGCCCTGAAATACCCGTGCCGATGATGGCTATGGAGTTTTTGTTTTCCAAATAAGTTAGAGATTGATGATGGGAATATTTTGACCGCGGAGAGCACGGAGGTGGTTGTGATCAAATTCTTGCTTCTGTGCTGTCTGGCTCTCTGTAGTTAGGAATTTTTTAGAGATTTTGCTTCTTCGATAACTGCTTCTGGGACGGGGCGGAGATCCCATACCAAACCGAATATGGAGAGGAATTTCAGGATGTAATAGGTCGGATCAATTTCGTGAGGTAGGAAACCCTGTCGGGTCGAGTGTGGAAAGCGGTGGTGGTTGTTATGCCAACCTTCCCCGAGCGTAATGAGAGCAAGGAAGAAATTGTTACGCGAGTCATCTCCGGTATTGAACCGGCGTTTTCCCCAGACATGAGCGAGGGAGTTGATAAACAAAGTGCCGTGAAGCAGGAAAGTGGTGGAAATGAAGAAGGTCCATACAAAGAACTGCCACATGGTGGTGCCGAGTGATGGCGCGAAAGTTTCCAGAGCCCAGCCGCAGGCGAGCAACAGTATGCCGAATGCGATCGGGACGATTTGATCGAAGCGATTGAGAAACACCAGTTCGGGAAACTTCACGAGATCCGGGATCGCCTTGTAATTGGTGGGAAAATTCCGTTTTGAGGTCAGCCATCCGATATGGGACCAGAGAAAGCCGCTGACACGTGGCGAGTGGATGTCCTCTTCTTCGTCGGAATGCTTGTGATGATGGCGATGCGTGGCAGCCCACCAGAGAGAACCGCGTTGCATGGAGGTGTTTCCAATGACGGCGAGGATGAACTGGAAAGTTCGGGATGTTTTATATGAGCGGTGTGAAAAGTAGCGGTGATAGAATCCCGTGATTGCAAACATGCGGATGAAGTAGAGCGCTAGCGCGGCGAACACGGCGATCGGACTAGTTCCGGCCCAAATGACGCCGAAGCAGCCAAGGTGCAAAAAGATGAAAGGTATGGTGCGTTGCCAATCGATCTTGTCGGGAAGAGTCGATGGATCAGGATCACCGGGCGCCCGGTAGTCGGAATCCCACCAATGACCGATGGTAGTTGTAAATGCTTTGAAGCGTGAAGTCATGATTTGGACATTTTATTTTTCAAAGCGCCGGCGGATCGATTCGATCACTCCACCGAGTACCGGAATCTGGCCGTAGATATTCGTGCCGGAATCCCAGAAGTCCTGATGCATGATGACTTGTCCGGCCGAGTTAAAACGGACGTGACTCATGCCAACGGATTCGACTGGGTTTCCACCATTTAATTTTGGTGCGGTGAAAACCATCGTCCAGCGGATGTAGTGATCGTTTCCGGATGAAACCGTATCATCAACCGTGACCTGGTATTGGGTCATGGTTTCCGCCGTGTTGAGAAAATAGGCTTTGATCTGTTCGGATCCGTGGTGAGTGACCAAGGTGTCGTTGAGATAGGCGTCTGGCGCGTAAACCTTGGCGGCATAAGCCTCCACGTAGGATGTGTCGTCGATTTTCTGAAGAAACGAGGTGAAGGCGTTGAGCGATTCCTTGCTTCCCGGCACTGAGCCTTGGGTTTTTGTAAGGACGGTTTTGTATTCCTTGGTCCGTGTCGAGCTGTCGAAATGCGGCGCGCAAGCGGGTATAAGGATCGCAATGGCAAGCAGTGCGAGCAGCAGAAGAGGGATGGTTTGAATCAGCATTTTTAAAGACATGCCGTATGATAGCACTGTTTGTTTTGAGCGCCACTAGTAGTCCAAGAGTTTTTTCAACTCTCAAAATACGTGTAGCCACCAAGGCCGTCCCGATAGAGATCCATGATTTCTTTTCGTTCTTTCGGCGAAATCCGACCGTCATTTACGGCTTTCTCGGCAAAATTACGGAATTTTGAGACAAGTTCTTTTGGATCAAATTCGACGTATGATAGCACGTCGGCGACCGTGTCTCCCTCGACTTCGTGGGTATAGACGGGCTTTCCGTTTTCAAGATGGACCCCGACGACATTGGTATCTCCGAGTAGGTTGTGCAGGTCTCCGAGAGTTTCCTGATAGGCACCGACGAGGAAAATCCCGATGTAGTAAGGTTCATCGGCTTTGAGTTCGTGGAGCGGAAGAATTTTCGCGACATCTTCCTTATCGATAAAGCGGTCGATCTTGCCATCGCAGTCGCAGGTGATGTCTGCCAGAACCGCGCGGTGTTTGGGTTTCTCGTTGAGGCGATGGATCGGCAGGATGGGGAAAAGTTGGTCAATCGCCCATGAATCGGGGAGGGATTGGAAAAGGGAGAAATTCCCATAATAGAAATCGGCGAGGCCGTTGGAGAGCTCGACAAGATCCTCCGGCACATCGTCCATGTCCGAGATCATATTGGAAATACGGGTCAGGATGTGCCAGTACCATGCTTCGGCAAGGCCGCGCTCGCGCAGGGTGGCTGCGCCGTAGAGGAACATGGCGCGGACCTGGTCGCGGTAATAGACCGCGTCATTCATGGCCTCTTGAAGATTCTTTTTGGAGAGGGTTTTGTTGACGTGAAAAAGGTTGACGAGGTTTTGGGGTGCGTTTTTCGGCATCTCCGGTTCCTTGTCGGTGGTTTGCGCGGAGGTTACATCCAGGATGTTGAAGACGAGTACGGAGTAATAAGACACGACAGCGCGCCCAGATTCGGAAATGAGATTGGGGTGCGGGAC
>JBIIFS010000034.1:0-14457 GCA_044237185.1 Luteolibacter sp. | reverse complement strand
TGCGGGTGGGAGGGGCGAATGATCTTTCAATCCGGTCCTTTGCCACTCCGCCCAAGGAAGGGCTATCCGGTAGTGATATGAATACCCCTCTTTCCGAGCTCTTGGAAAATGAAAACAACCTGCGCGCCGTGGTGATGTTGGGTGATGGTGATTTCAACACGGGGCAGCCTCCTGTCGCTGCGGCTCAGAAATACCGGATCCGAGGAGTGCCGATTTTTACCATCCCCGTTGGCAGCGACAAACGTCTGCCGGATCTGGATTTGCTGACGGTAACCGCACCGACTTATGGGATTGTTGGGGAAAACGTGCAGATCCCTTTTACGATTCGATCCTCACTCGATCGGCAAGTCCGGACCATTGTCCGCCTGCGCGATGAATCGGGTCGGGAGCGCACAAAGAGCGTCATCCTTGCGCCGAATGTTGAGAACTATGATTCGATTTTATGGAAGTTGGAAAAAGAAGGTACGACCAAGCTCACCTTATCGATCCCAGTTGAGGACGGCGAGCTGATCGCTTCTAACAATACCCATGACTTCACCATTTCGGGAAAGCCTGAGCGGATTCGGGTTCTGGTTATTGAGACTTTGCCCCGATGGGAGTATCGGTTTTTAAGAAACGCGCTTTCACGCGATCCCGGGGTGGAGCTTTCGTGTTTGCTGTTGCATCCCGAGTTGGGTGCGGGTGATGGAGCGGATTATATCAAGAAATTTCCTGAAACCTTGGATGCGTTATCGAAGTTCGATGTGGTGATATTGGGTGATATTGGGATCGGCGAAAACCAACTGACCGAGGAGCAGGTCAAGCAGATCCGCGGATTGGTAGAGAACCAGGCTTCAGGTGTGGTTTTTTTGCCAGGACCCCAAGGCAACCAGATGAGTCTGGCCAAATCCGCATTGTCGGATTTGTTGCCGGTGAGCTTGGACGAGAAAAATCCCGAGGGATTATCGGAAACTGTTGCGACATCCCTGAATCTGACTTCCGAGGGTCGGGCATCGTTGTTGATGATGTTGGGTGAATCTGAAGAGGAAAATCCTGAAATCTGGCGTCGTCTTCCCGGCTTCTATTGGCACGCGCCCGTGCTCCGTGCAAAGGCGGGAACCGAGGTTTTAGCGGTGCACCCGAATCGGCGCGGTGCTTACGGACCGACTCCGCTCATCGTCACCAAGGCGGCAGGCAGTGGAAAAGTTTTGTTCATGGGGATCGATTCCGCCTGGCGTTGGCGTCGTGGAGTTGAGGATCTCTATCACTACCGTTTCTGGGGCCAAGTGGCCCGCTGGATGAGTTATCAACGTAACATGGCGGCAGGTCAGCGTGTGAGAATGTTTTTCACTCCCGAGCGACCCTTGCCCGGTGCGACGGTCAACCTGAACGCAAATGCGTTCGATCCGAATGGCGCTCCTTTGAAGGAGGGTGCCGTCAGCGTGGACATCACTTCACCGGGTGGAGAAGTCCGCCGTATCGAGTTACAGAAAAACGAATCCGATTGGGGAGCTTATTCAGGACGGTTCAAAATTGATATGCCTGGTGAGTGGAAATTACGCGCCATCACCGCCGTATCGCCCGATATTCCAACCGAGACCAAGATCATGGTTCAGGGAGTGGATGTTGAAAAAATAGGTCAACCCGCACGCTTTGAGGTTTTGGAGGAAATCTCCAGGGTTACCAGAGCGCGCAGTGTTTTGCCGCAACAACTCGCGGATTTGATTTCCGAAATCGATGCCTTGCCGGAGCCAAAACCCTTGGAAAACCGGATACCGCTGTGGTCACATTGGGCAACGGTAGCGGTTTTGGTTGTCTTACTCGGCCTGTTTTGGACGGGTAGGAAATGGAACGGAGCCTTTTGATTTCCTGATAAAACATGGGATGGTAGGTCAGAGAGACGCGTGAATTTGAACTCTGGTTTTCTTTATGATTTCTCGACTTTTGCACGTCGTTTCGAAGTCTTCTGCTGAAAACGCGCATTCCTGCCTTGCCATTCGTGGGAAAACGCTGCATAGCCCCCGCCCCTAAAGCCTCCTAACGCCTTATTTTATGTCATTGAAAATTCGCAATCTCGCCATCATCGCCCACGTTGACCATGGGAAAACCACCCTCGTCGATCAACTTCTTCAAGCCGGCGGTACCTATCGTGAAAACCAAGCCACCCAAGAGCGGGCGATGGATTCCATGGATCTTGAGAGGGAAAAGGGTATTACCATCAAGGCGAAGAACACCGCGATTCTTTGGGAAGGTTACACGATCAATATCGTGGACACCCCAGGGCACGCCGATTTCGGCGCGGAAGTGGAGCGTGTGATGAAAATGGTGGATGGCGTTTTACTTGTCGTCGATGCGGCAGGTGGCCCGCAAGCCCAGACACGTTTTGTGCTTCGCAAAGCCCTTCAAGAAGGCCTCAAGCCTATCGTTGTGGTGAACAAAGTTGACCGCCCACTTTCCAATCCACTCAAGGTTCATGACCAAGTGCTTGAGCTTTTCCTCGATCTCGATGCGACCGAGGAGCAGTTTGAAGCTCCGTTCTGCTATGGCTCCGCGCGTGACGGTTACTTCATGGATCATCCGGATGATGAGCGTAAGGATTGCATCCCGCTTCTGAAAAAAATCATCGAGTTCATTCCTGAGCCGGCAGCTGATCCTGCAGCTCCTTTCCACATGCTCGTTTCCAATATCGAGTGGGATAGCTTCGTTGGCCGTGTGGCGGTCGGAAAAGTTCTCGGTGGTTCCGTCAAAAAAGGCGATACCATCTGGCTGCACCGCAAAGACGGCACCAAGCAACAATCCAAGGTGATGAAAACCTTCACCTACTCCGGTCTTGCGACCGAGGACTCCGAAGGATGCGGCGCAGGCGGTATTGTCGGTATTGCTGCCGGTATCGAGAATATCGACATCGGTGAAACCCTTGCTGCTTCGGCTGAGCAAGAGGCTCTTCCTTTCGTGGAGATCGACCCACCAACCGTTTCCATGGAGTTCTCCATCAATGACGGCCCACTCGGCGGCAAAGAAGGCAAGCACGTCACCTCACGCGCCATCCGCGAGCGCCTGATGCACGAGATTAAGACCAACGTATCTCTTCAAGTTGAAGACACCGATCAAGCGGGTGTCTTCAACGTCTCCGCACGTGGCGCGATGCAGATCGCCGTGCTTGTGGAAACCATGCGCCGCGAAGGTTTCGAAGTCTGTGTTTCCCGTCCAACCGTGATTTACCGCCGCGATGAAAGCGGTAAATTGTTAGAACCGTTCGAAACTCTCTACATCGAATCTCCAGGTGAATACACTCAGGGCATTTTGAAATCCCTCATCAACCGTAAGGGCATGATGGAAAACATGGAGACCGAGCCATCCGGCGAGACCTTGATTACCGCTCTTATCCCGACCCGCGGACTGATTGGTTTCGAAACGGAAATCGTCAACCTCACTTCCGGCCATGGCATCATGTCGCACCTTTTCCGTGAGTATGGCCCACACGCTGGGGAGATCGTCACCCGCACCACCGGAACACTCGTTTCCATGGAAGCTGGTGTTGCTACCACCTACTCGCTGCAAGCTCTCGAAGATCGCGGAGTGCTCTTCGTGGGTCCTAACGATGCGATTTATGGCGGGATGTTGGTGGGTGAAAATCCACGCGTTGGCGATATGCCAGTGAACCCCGTTAAAGAGAAGCACCTCGATAACATGCGTTCTTCCGGTAAGGATAAAACCTCCAAACTCACCCCGCCGATCCGGTTCTCTCTCGAGCGCGCCATCGAATACATCGATGCTGACGAGCTCGTCGAAGCCACTCCGCTGAACATCCGTTTGCGGAAAAGAATTCTCGATGCCAACGCCCGTAAACGCGCGGCCAAGAGCGTGAGTGGTGAAGATCGCAGCAACAGAGGGAAGTAAATGGTAGGGTCGTTTTGATAAAACGACCGCTATCTTGTCGCCGTTTTCTTGGTCATTTTATCAAAATGACCCTACCGAAAATCCCATGTCCACCCACCTCATCCGCATCTCTGAAGTCTTTGCTCCGTGGATTGCGGAGTTGATGGAGATTCTTGGTGCGGAGAAGGTGAAGCGTTTGGGTATCGAGTATTTCCTGATTCAAACGGAAACACCGGAACGCATCTGCGATTCACCCGCCGCGCGGTTCATCCGGTTTCATGTGCTCATCGAACATTCATGGCCTTGTAATCCAGAGAAGATGGAAGGTTTTATCGAGAAAGCCGCGCAGACGATCTACTACAAATTCGAAAGCCGGAATCCACAAACGATCTTAGTCGGTCAACTCGATCCCGGTGCGCCAAAACGTTATTACAAAGCTCTCGCATCGAATTTAAGAGGACGGGCATTACAAGTTTTTGAACTACCCGAAGGCGCACCAAAATCGGCTGAGGAACAGGATCCAAAAAAGGAAACCTTGTTTTGTTGGGTCGGTAAAGAAGGTCTCTATTGCGGTATCACAACTCCTCTTCTAGCAGGTGGAATTCATCCGGGTGGAACGAAATACATCGCGCAAAACGCTGATGATACCGTTAGCCGTGCGGGCGCGAAGATTGCCGAGGGTTTGCATTTCCTCTCCATGTATCGGCCATTACCTCGTGAAGGCGCGCATTGGTTGGAACTTGGCGCAAGTCCGGGTGGAATGACTTCCGAGTTGTTGATGCGGGGTTATGAAGTCTCCGCCATTGATCGCGCTCCGCTCGACAAACGTCTCGCGAATCATCCGCAACTGATTTTTCTCCGCGAGGATGTGGCCGAGTTCGTTCCACCGCGCGGGATCAAATATGACGCGATTCTATCCGATATGAATGGCTCGCCACGTCAGGCAATCACGTTGGTTACACGCTTGAAAGATTTCCTCCGTCCCGGCGCACTCGCTGTGTTCACACTGAAAACCACCGGTGCAGAAACCATTGAAGACATCGAGACGTTAGAAAACGACGTGTTAGAAATAGCTAAAGGAAACGGATTTTCCCTGATCGTGAAAACGCATCTGACCTACAACCGCCAGGAGTTCACGCTGTTTTTTGAGAGGGATTAATGGGAGAGCCTACTGGAGAGCCTGCCTCCGGCTGGCTTTCTTCATAGAAAAGAAAATAAGCCCCGACTTGTCGGGGCTCTCCGGTTTTTTGAGGGACAGGAATGTCCCTCCTCCTTACAGGAGCTTTGCTCTTAACAAGTCGGTGACTTGTTTGGGGTTGGGCTTGGTGGTGGAGGATTTCATCACTTGGCCGGTTAGGAAGTTGAGGAGTTTTTCGTTGCCGGCTTTGATGGCTTCGACTTCGCTTGGGTTTTCAGCGATGGCAGCATCGACCAGAGCTTCGAGATCGCCAGCGGAGGTGGGTTTGAAACCGAGTTCATCGGCGATGTCTTTCGGTGCGCGATCTGGGGCGTCGAAGAGGACGGAGAAAACTTCTTTGGCTTGGTTCGGAGCTAGGGTGCCGTTTTCAACCAAGACTAAGAGGTTGCGGAGTTTTTCAGGTAGCACAGGGCATTCAGCGATGCTGATAGCTTGCTCGTTGAGAGTGCCGAGTAGATTATTAATAAGGAAGTTCGCGGTCTTTTTGGCGGGGATCGCTGGGTCGGCGGTTGCTTCAAAATATTTTGCGAGATAGCTGTCAGCTGTGAGTACCGCAGCATCGTAGGAAGTCAGGCCGAAGTCTTTTTCGTAGCGCTGGATTTTATCCAAACGCGGCTCGGGGACGAGCGGGCGTACGGTTTCGAGAAGGGGTGCGGTGGCGATGGGAAGAAGATCGGGGCAGGGGAAGTAGCGGTAGTCGTGCGCGTCTTCTTTGGTCCGCATGAGCTGGGTCTCACCAAGATCGTCGTTCCAGCGACGGGTGGATTGGATCTGAGGAATTCCTGCGTTTAGTTCCTCGGTTTGGCGCTCGATCTCGTGATGGATCGCGCGGCGGATCGCGGAAAAGGAATTGAGGTTTTTGAGTTCCACTTTTGCTCCGAGTGGATCGGATTCTTTTTCGCGGAGTGAGATGTTCACATCGCAACGAAGGTTGCCTTTTTCGAGGTCGGCATCGGAGGTGTTGCATTCATGAAGCACGAGCTGGAGCGAGCGCAGGTAAGCAAAAGCTTCCTCAGCGGATTCAAGATCCGGCTCGGTGACGATCTCCATCAGGGGCGTGCCGGCGCGATTGAAATCGATGAGCGAAGTGGTGGCGAGGTGAGTGGACTTTGCGACGTCTTCTTCCAAGTGGATGCGGTTGAGGCGGACGATTTTGTTAGGTGTCTTGATGTCTTTTCGTGCGTCGGTCGGATAACAATCATCGAAAAGTGGAACACCACCACCTAAGCAGAGAGGAAAATCCATCTGCGTGGTCTGGTAGTTTTTCGGCATGTCCGGATAGAAGTAGTTCTTTCTATCCCAACGGGAATACTCCGGAGAACCGCAGCCGAGCGCGAGACCTGTCAGCAAGGTTTTCTCGATGGCGAGTTTATTAAGAACCGGCAATGCACCGGGATAGCCAAGGCAAACGGGGCAGGTGTTCGTATTCGGGTCGTCGCCAAAAGAAGTGCGGCAAGCACAGAACATTTTGGTGTCGGTATTGACTTGGGCGTGGACTTCAAGGCCGATGGTGACTAAGTAGGACATGGGGAAAGTGGGAAGTGCCGAGTGATCACTGATCAGTGGGAAGACTGGGGTTGTGGAAAGAGGTTCAACGCAAAGTCGCAAAGGTCGCTAAGGGACGCAAAGCTGGGGTTGTGTGATTGATTAAATTTAAATTTTCAAGAGAAGTAGGAAGGATGGAATTATTTACACTAAACCTTTTCAGAGAATTGGCTTTGCGAACCTTTGCGTTCTTCGCGGCTTTGCGGCTTTGCGTTGAAAAATTTCTTATCCTAAATTTTCAATACGGAAAACGACTGGAGTTGAATTGATGCAGTTTAGGGTTTCGATTTCTGCCAGGGCGTTGGTGAGTTTGCCGAAGGAGCAGGAGTGGAGGAGGAAAACCATGTCGACGAACTCCGCGTCGGGGTTTGAAGCGTCGACGGGAGAGTGGGTGCCTGAAATGCCGATTTTGTGTTTTGCTATCACGGTGGCGATTTCGGCGACGACACCCGGGCGGTCTGTAACGTCGAAGCGGACATAGTAGGCGGTGGAGGTTTCTTCGATGGGGACAAGCGTGCCAGATTCTCGATAAGGGAGGAATCCGCGATGATGCGAAGTGTGTGCGAGATCGCGTGCGGCTTCGACGAGATCGGCTATCACCGATGAGGCGGTCGGGCCTTGGCCGGCGCCGCGGCCGTAGAAGAGCGATTCGCCAGCGGCATCGGAGTTGACGGAGACTGCATTGAAGACGCCGTTGACCGAGGCGAGGATGTGTTTTTGTGAGATGAAGGAGGGTTGGACGCGGAGTTCGACCGCGCCGCCGTCGCGTTCGCGAATGACCGCGAGAAGTTTGATCACATACCCGAGAGACTTCGCGAAGCGGATATCGGTTGGGCGGACTTGTTCGATGCCGGAAACATGGATGTTCGCGGGATCGATAGGAAAACCATAGGCAAGGGTTGCGAGAAGGATGGCCTTGTGGGCGGCGTCCCAGCCATTGACGTCGAGTGCGGGATCGGCCTCCGCGTAACCGAGTGTTTGAGCTTCCTGGAGAGCGGTGGAGTAATCGATGCCGCGCAGGGTCATTTGCTCGAGGATGTAGTTCGAAGTGCCGTTGATGATGCCGGTGAAAGAATGGATTTGGTTGCCGATGAACGAATCTTGGACGGTTTTGACGATGGGGATGCCACCAGCAATAGCGGCCTCAAAAAAGATGGGGGTCTCCATTTTCCGGGAAATGGCAAACAGCTCGACTCCGCGTTCAGCGAGTAGGGCTTTGTTGCCGGTGACGACGGGTTTTTTCGCCAACAGTGCGGAGGCTACGATTTCAAAGGCATCTGTGGTGCCACCGATGAGCTCAACAACGATGTCCACCGCTGGGTCATTCACGAGATCTTTCCAGTGAGTGGTGAGGATTTCTGAAGGAACGGCGGAGGTGGTGGAGCGGGATTTCTTGGGGTCGCGGACGAGGATTTTGGTGATTGCGAGGAAAACGCCTTTACCGGTGCGCTCTGAGATGAGTGCACCGTTTTTTTCAAGTGTGTTCCATACGCCGGACCCGACGGTGCCGAAGCCAGCGAGGCCGATTCCTAGTTTGTTACAGTTGCTCACGCGGCGAGGCTAGGCGGAGTGAGGAAAATCTCAAACTTCAAATTTCGGGAATGTGACAGAGTTTTTTTCACCGCAAGCCGCAAAACCCCATGAGAGATAGCGAATATTTATTTCTAGCGAAGCCAGACTGTTTGGACGAAACAAAGTGAATTCAGAGGCCGCATAGGGACGCAGAGCTCTGGCTGATGAATTGAGGAGAATTTTCGCTATGAAGACCGATTTATTTCCGGAGTCTGGGATCGAAGGAAAAGGGTTTGGGTTTGGAGGATCTGAGTTTTGAGGCGTTCGGGTGATGGGGTTGGATGAGCAAGATATGTTCTTTGGGGATAATCGTGCTGGGGAGGCGCAGGGCGAGGTTGCGATTTTCCGTGAGCCATCTTGAACCGAAGTCGCGTGCGCTGGGGGACGACGGCAGGTTTCTCCAATCTGCGGGAATTTGGTTGGGTTTCACGGACTGGATCCATTCATCGGGGATTTCCACTTCGATGATAATCCAGTCTGTATGAAGCAATTCACGTGGAGCATGGACGAGGATTTCGAGTGCTGCCAAAGCACGTGATTCGGCCAGATAAACGGCGGCGTTGCCGGGGTGATTCCAGCGCCCACCCCAGAGTCTTGCACCTTCGCCATTCATGGCGGTGTTCGCCCAACGCGATTGAACCATGCGGAAAAACTGAGCCATGATCAGGAAAAGACACCGTGTTCGATTCGACCGAGCAATGCTTCCACTTCGCGCGCGCCGATCTCGGTATCTGCGAAATCTAACGGAAGCTCCGAGTCAAAGGCGATGGCCGGGGCATTCAGCCATGCACGAGCTTTTTCTGGATTTCCCATCACTTCGGTGGCGCGGTGAAACAAGCGTGCATAGCGAACGAGGCGATCCGATTCCATCCGATCCAGATGACCGGATTTTTTCCTGCGGTGCAATGTGGCGCGGGATATTCCCAACAGGGCGGCAAGTTTTTCCTCGCTCAGTCCCAGCATTTTACGAGCTGTATGGAATTCTGCCATGGCTAAACCATCGCGAACTCGGTTGATGAGGTATGGTGCTTCGGGGGATTTTACAAGTGATTCAGCATCTTTCGTTGGATCATCAGGTAGGGAATAGTTGATGGCATTTTGTTTCATGAGAAACAATTAATTGATTCAAATGAATTAATCAAGAGGGAAATCGATATTCCTCCACTCTCCGGGTTGGAGGTTTCCCAGATGGTAAGGACCGATGGATTCGCGATGGAGTTGGGTGACGCGTATCCCGAAGCGGAGAAACATGCGCTTAATTTGGTGGTGCAGGCCTTCGTAGATCGTCAGGCGGCAGGACGTTTCTGAGAGTAGTTCGACCTCCGCTGGGGCGGAGCGGGTGTTTTCTTTTTCAAAAGACATCCCATCTCGGAATTGTTGAAGGACGGTTTCGGGGATGGCTTGGTCGGTTTGGACGAGGTAGGTTTTTGGGACGTGCTTGTCCGGGGAGGTGAGAGATTCAGAGAAACGGGAATCGTTGGTGAGGATGACAAGTCCTGAGGTTGCGCGGTCGAGGCGGCCGGCGAGGTGAAGTTCATTTGCCCAAGGCTCATGGATCAGATCGATGACCGTGCGGTGGATTTTATCGGTGGTCGCGGAGAGGATGCCGATGGGCTTGTGGAGAAGAAGGTAGCGTGCGGTGCGTGCTTGGAGGATCTCGCCGTTAGCAGAGAGGAGGTCGAATTTTTCCAGAGGCAGATTTCCATCGGTGACAATTTCTCCGTTGAGCCTGATCTCACCGGCTTCGATGATTTTTTTGGCATGACGTTTACCGAGACCGCTGCGTTTGGCGATGAATTGGGAAAGGGTCATGTTCCACAAAACTCTAAATTTTAAACTTTAAACTTCAATAAAAGATCAAGGTGTAGAGCGAATGGATTTTTTAACTCAGAACTTTTCAGAGTGAGAAAGACGGATGAGACTGCGGGTATGAAGTTGGCGCGTATGGGTGATGGGGCGGAGATATTTTTCACCTTGCAGGGTGAGGGAGTGAATGTGGGATGTCCGGCGGTTTTCGTGAGGGTTTCGCTGTGTAATTTGCACTGTGTTTGGTGTGATACGGATCACACTTGGAATTTTTTGGGGACACCTTGGGTGCATGAAAAGGATGGTCTGCCGGGTTATCAGAAGCATTGCAAAGAAGATGCGATCATCGAGATGGGTGTGGCAGAGATTGCGGCTGAGGTGAGGAAATATGGGTGTCGGCATGTGGTGCTGACGGGTGGGGAGCCGTTGCTGCAGGAAGAGGGATTATTGGAATTGATCACGGAGCTGCGTAAGGATGGCGGGGATTGGTTTTTTGAAATGGAGACGAACGGCACGCGTTTGCCGGGAGATGAACTGATGGCGGCAGTGGGGCAGTTCAATGTTTCACCTAAACTTGCCAACAGTGGGGTTGCTCAGAATTTAAGACAAAAACCGGAGGTGATTCGGGGCTTGGTGGCGAGCGGAAAGGCGTGGTTTAAATTTGTGGTCGAAAAAGAAAACGATTTGGCTGAGGTGATGGAATGGGTGAAAAACAGCGAGATTCCGCTGGGTCGGGTGATTTTGATGCCCGAGGGCAGAAATGTGGCCGAGATTGACAAAGTCGCGCCCTGGTTGGCCGAGCGTTGCAGGGATTTGAGAGTGAGGATGTCGGACCGGCTGCATGTGCGGCTTTGGGGGGATAGGCGAGGAGTGTAGGATAGACACAAGACTGCAAAAGGGGCTATGGTAGGGCGGTTTTAATAAAACCGCCGAGTGGTGTAGCGAGAGTGAGATAAGGCATGGGGAAGCGCGACCACCGACTTTGTTCGGGCAGGCTGCAGTCACCCCATTCATTTGTAAAAAATACTTTCGAAACTTTTCTTTGGAAGGTGGGTTTGAAGGAGAGGAAATGAGTGAGAACAAGCCCAACGATGAATGGAACGAAAGCGACGTGACCTGGCGTTTGCTTAAAAAAGCAGCTCCAAAGCAGGCCAGCGCTCGTTTTGCGGACGATGTGGTTCGTGCGGCAAGGCTGTTGCCCGCTGGGAATCCGGTTTGGTTTGGGATTTTAAAAATTTCCAGCTATTTATGGGTTGCGGCTTGTGTGGTCTTAATGGGTTCGATTTTCATCAATTTCACCGATAAGAACCCTGATTTTGTGGGGGTTCCACCAACTAAAGAGGAAGCTCCCGCCCTAGTATCTAATATGGCGCCAAAAGATACAGACGACCAAGCCGAATGGGCTCGGATTGAAGACGTGGCCCAAGCCGAATTATTGGCAGCAGCGGCGGATCATTTGGAGGAATTCAGTGACCGAGATCTGGTTACCATAATGGGTTTCTGAGGCTGATCCGGTTGTAAATGAGAAAGCGGGTTGCAAAAAGATTCGGAACGCGTCTAGAATCGTTCTCTGAAATTAATGGTTATGGCGATAGAAGGCGAAGAATTGGCTAAGGCATGTGTGAAAGCGGCGGTGGATATCCAAGCGGAGAACATCCGGGTGTGGGATATGAGAGGGGTTTCGAATCTGACCGACTACATGATTGTTTGTTCGGGTTCCTCGATGCCGCATTTGCGAGCGGTGATTCGTGAAGTTTCCGGAAATGTCGAAAAGGAGCATCGGGTGAAGCTGGTGAATTCTGAAGGAAAAGTGGATTCGAAATGGGTGGTTCTGGATTATATCGATGTCATGGTTCACGTCATGGACGATGAAATGCGCGAATTTTATGGCCTCGAAGAGCTTTGGGCTGGGGCCAAAGAGTTGGATTGGGATGGAACTGGGCAAGCCAATGGTGGTCAGCGAAAATCCAATTTCATTCACTGAGAGGGGAGTGTCGAAAGTGAAAACCCGCGTTGAATGGACGCGGTTTGGTGTGGTTTTTGCTGGCGCTGGGTTGGCGTTTTTCGCAGTCGGAATGTGGAGAGTCGAGTGAGTATGAAACATCGTGGGCTGAGGAGAAAGCAGGTGGGATGGATTCGCTCGGGTTTTCCCCTAGGTCTGATGATATTTCGAAATGAGATCCATAAATGGGAAGCTCCGTAAGCTTCGAATCTTCTAGAACTCAAGAAGTTGGCGCTGCCAATTCATCAGGACATCGGCGGGTTGGACTTCGTTAGCGGCGATCGATTCGATGACAGCGCGTGAAGCGATGAGAGAGCCATCAATCCCTAGATCGTTACCAATTTTGTTGCGGCGTGCGATCATGGCATCGACGCGGTCATCGAATTCTTTATCCTTCTTTCGCCGCAAACCAAGGACTCTTGAAGGCCATTCGCTCTCGGGCATGGAGCGCACAGCTTCCTGCATTTCCTTGAAACGCTTGATGCGGTCGCTGCGGAAATGTGGCGGCAGTTTGACAGGTTTGTTTCCAACCATTTCCAGACACCATTCAATGAGCTGGCGGTTAGGTGCGACCATGAATGAGGGGCGGTCCCATGCTTCCGCCTCCGCATCGCGCCAATGCCAGAGGCCGCGAAGGCAGGCGAGTCCGTATGGGCTGAGTTTACCTGACCCGGAAATACGCCATTGATCGTCACGACTCTCATCACGTTCCGCGACTTTGTTTTTTGCGGATTCGCAACTCTCGATGAACCATGAGTAGCGACCCATCTCATTCAGTTTGAAGACGATTTTATCGCCCATTTCCAAAAGGTAACGAACGTCGTTCAGCGCATATTCGATCATCGTTGGCGAGAGCGGGCGCTTACCCCAATCGGCCTTTTGAGATGATTTTGAAAGGACAACGCTAAAGTAGTGTTCGACCAAATTTCCAAGCCCAAACTTTTCGATACCTAGCAAACGCGCGCCGATTTGAGTGTCGTAAATATGTTTGGGGAGGCAGCCGAATTCGCGTTTCAGCATGGTCATGTCATAATCGGCGCCATGCATCCAAACGGTTGCATCCCTGAGGTATTGATCAAGCGGGCTGAGGTCTTTGATCGCGAGCGGGTCGATCAAAACGCATTCATTGCCAGCGGTAAATTGAACGAGACAGAGTGATTCTTTGTGGCGGTGAAGGCTGTCCGCCTCGGTATCGATGGCGCACACCTTTTCGCCTCCCACAAGGTCGCATTTTTCAAGGAATTCCTTTAGTTGAGGTGTGGTGCTGATCATGCGTGATTTTCTGGAAAAACGGCGAAGTGGAACAAGTGAGGGTGCTTAACAAGCCTGTTTTTAGTCAATAAAAATGAACTAACTCGGCATGGTGAGGTAAAAAATTCCTTATTTTGTGTTGTTTTCCAAGATCTTGATGTTCCTGAACGAGCACTCGTTGATGTGGTCTGTCAGCATGATGTGGCCCTCGATCTTGTCGCCAAAGCCTTTGATGGAACTTTCATAGAGTCAGTGAAGACTGGAATCTGGTCGGAGTTTATTTGAGGCCTTTGAGTATTTGGGCGCGGAGCTCGACGACATCGATTTGTTCGCTGTGTTTCCAGAGTAACTTGCCTTCGGGTGAGATGATGACGGTGAGGGGAAGGGCGCCGGTCCATTCTGGGTATATGGCTTCGGCTAGTTTGTCCGGATTGCCCCCATTCCAAATGTAGTTATTGGAGGTGCGCTCCTCTTTTTCCATGGATGCTTTGGTGCGTGAGGACAGTGCGGCATGACGGGATCCAAGGAATTTTTTCACTTTTGCTTTTTGCCCGATGGGATCCATGGATATCGAAATGAAGTCTACATTGCGATTTTGGAAGCGGCGATAGGTGTCAATCAATTCAGGAAACTCCGCGACGCAGGGACCACAGGTCGTGGACCAGAAGTTGATGACGCGGACATTTCCGGATTTGTTTGCACGGAGTTTTTGAGCCAATGGCACGTCCAGTTCATCGAGAGTGACCGGGATTTGTTCCCATGCTTTCTGTTCTTTTTCGACACTGCCGTCCTTAAACAACCATTTGGTCGAGCATCCAAAGGACCGTGTGACGGCTTCTCCGACTTCTTTGCCGGCGAGCAAGGCATCCAATGCGTCCCGTAGATAGGATTTTTCGACAGGTTCCGAGGACCTGCCGGCGTCATCCATGCGTCCGGTGTAACGGAGTTTGCGATCCGCATCGAAAACGAAAACGTGGGGCGTGGACTGCGCGCCGCAAGCTGTGGCGAATTTTTGCGTCTCTCCGTCATAGAGATAAGGAAACGTCCAGCCATGGCTTTCGGCAAAGGGTTTCATCTCTTCGAAAGAATCTCCATAAGGGGAATAACCCAGTTCATCGGGGCGAAGGCTTTTTGGGTTGTTCGCATTCACTGCCACGATGGACACTCCTTTGCCTTTGTAATCCTGATGAATTTGCTCAGTTCTCGCGGCAGCGGCAACGGAGTC
>JBIIFS010000149.1:0-4048 GCA_044237185.1 Luteolibacter sp. | reverse complement strand
CGACTTCCTGCAAAGTTGGCGGCAATCCTGTTAGATCGAGAGTGACACGACGGATCAAGGTTTCCTTTTCCGCCTCCGGCGAGGGTTTTAATTTTTTTGACTCCAGTTTTGCCAAGATGAAATGATCAAGCGGATGGCGAGGCCAATCGCCCTGCTTGACCTTTGGCAATTCCTGCACGGTTGGAGGAACAAAGGACCAATGCATCTCGTATGGAGCGCCTTGCTCGATCCATTTGCGTAGGGTTTTCTTCT
This sequence comes from Luteolibacter sp., assembly GCA_044237185.1. Classification (GTDB taxonomy): domain Bacteria; phylum Verrucomicrobiota; class Verrucomicrobiia; order Verrucomicrobiales; family Akkermansiaceae; genus Luteolibacter. Next base: position 3,796 of record JBIIFS010000149.1, on the reverse strand, counting down.
GCTCGGATGAAAGGGTTTTATGCGTCTCCGGTGGCGGCATCACAACATTCGCATCCGTGCTATTGATCACTTTCCAGAGTGCCGATTTATTGATATTGCCGGGTACGATAGCGGTCACGCCATCGTTATTTGCGGTTGCACCTTCACGAGTATCGAGCCGTAGATCGGCTTTGCGATTTTTTGAATCGAATCCATGACATGCGAAGCAATTGTCAGAAAGTATGGGACGGACATCACGGTTGAACCTTACCAGATCGTCTGCCGACGCTGAACCCAATCCCCACATGAGGATTACGATTGGCGGAAGTTTTACGAGAAATGGCATATGGCATATGGCATCTTTATGCATTAATGGCATATTATTACTTTCAGAATTTTCATTTATAGGTGATTCGGAGTCCCGTAAGGCATTTGTGACTTGTGATATTTCACTCCGGCTGTTGCTGGGAAATACAGTGAAGGGTTCCGCCCTCTTGAACGAGATCCAGGCAATCGATAGGAACCATTTCGCGGTCGGGGAAGAGCTCGCGGATGATGCCAATGGCTCGTTGGTCATTTTTTGACTGACGGAAAGTTGGGACCAGCACAGCGTGGTTGATGATAAGAAAATTGACGTATGATGCTGGGAGAACAGGGAGACGCCAACCCGGGATTTCGCAGGCCTGCGGGAGATGGATGGGGACGATATCGTAGATTTTTCCTTTTGGAGTGAGAAAATTTTTAAGTCGTCCCATATTGCCCGCGAGCACCTGATGATTGGGTGAGACGGTATCGGGTTCTTCACAAGCCAGGATTGTATCCTCGTTGGTGAAGCGTGCGAGATCATCGATGTGGCCATCCGTATCATCGCCCTCAATGCCTTTTTCCAACCAGAGAATTTCCGTGACGCCGAGCGAGTCGCGGAGTTTCCCTTCCGTTTGCTCACGTGACAGATGCGGATTCCGATTCGGGTTAAGAAGAACCGCCTCGGTGGTGAGGAGTTGGCCGCATCCATTGACCTCGATCGCGCCACCCTCGAGGATCATGCCACCGTTGTAGCGCGGCAATTGCAGCGAATTGGCAACTTTTTCCGGAATAGAATTATCCAGATTCCACGGTGCAAATTTTCCACCCCATGCGTTGAACTCCCAATCTGTGATTGCTATTTCTCCCGTGGTGGAATGTTTCACGAAAATCGGCCCGTGGTCACGGCACCAAACATCGTTATTTGGATGGTTGTAGAGTTGGACGTTTGACAAATTCGCACGGGCACGATTGCAAGCGGTGAGGATTGCGCTGTGACTGATGCCCGTTGCGTTGATACGGACCCGTTGATAGCGCGAAATGGCAGCGGCGATTTCAGCGAATTTACTCCATATCATTTCACGTTTTTGCCCACCCCAGTGCCTTGGGTCATCGACAGGCCATGACAACCAAGTGGCAACTTGGCGGGTCCACTCGGCGGGCATGGCGAATCCTTTTTGGGCGGGAGTCATGGATCAAACTTCGGGTTTCAGCGCGGCGAAGGCAATCCCAAGCTTTGCAAAACATTTGAACCAAAAAGAATTCCGTTGTCTTGCCCTTGAACTTGGTTAGGGGAGTGAAATTCGCGCTTGTTTGCTTGAGCTATCAAATCCAGCCTTTGGGGACATGAGTGGGTTGGCAACGAATTACGAAGTATGCATCGCAGGAACCGGTAGCTATTTACCGGAAACTATCCTGACCAATGAAGATTTGGCAAAACGCGTTGATACCAGCGACGAATGGATTTTCTCACGCACGGGAATTCGTGAGCGCCGGATCGCGGCAGAGGGAGAATTCACCTCCCATATGGCAAGCGCGGCCGCACGCAAGGCACTGGAGCAAGCCGGCCTGGAGCCTTCGGAAGTGCAGCTCATCATCGTCGCGACCATCACTCCCGACACACTGACACCCGCCACGGCTTGCTATGTGCAACAGCAACTCGGTGCCGTCAATGCCGTCGCTTTTGATATATCCGCGGCCTGCTCGGGTTTCCTCTACGCGATGAAAATCAGCAAACGGATGATTTCCGACGGCGCTTTTGAAAACGCTCTCATCATCGGTGCTGAAAAACTTTCCGCATTCGTGAACTGGGAAGACCGCACGACCTGTGTGTTGTTTGGCGATGGTGCTGGAGCGGCCGTGTTACGACGCTCAAAACCCGGCGAGGGCGCAATCCTCGCCACGGAAATGGGGACCGATGGAAGTCTCACGCATTTGCTTAATATTCCGGGTGGCGGATCAGCCTGCCCGATCACCGCATCAAATGTTGGCACCCACCTCTCAACACTCACGATGCAGGGCAAAGAAGTTTTCAAACATGCCGTCAATCGCATGAAAGAAGCTGCCGAAAAAGTGATTGCTCGCTCCGGACTGCAAGCCGAGGATATTGCTTGCGTCATTCCGCATCAGGCAAATTTACGTATTATCGATGCCATTGCCGAACGCCTCTCGGTTCCCGAGGGGCGCGTATTCATCAACCTCGACAAGTATGGAAACACTTCAGCAGCCGCAGTCGCTATCGCGCTCGATGAAGCCAACCGCAGTGGTGCTTTCAAGCGCGGAGACAACATTGTCCTCGTCGTCTTCGGTGCCGGCCTGACATGGGCAGCGGCAGCTGTGAGGTGGTAAAATCCCACTCAGCTCACTTGATAGGAGCGCCCGACGCACCTTGGAAGGGTGCCGTTTCGGAAATTTCCACCGTGTGATCTGAAAATGCCTCAAGCACCGCCTTCGCACGGTCAGGGCGATCTTCCAGAAGAATCGGCAATGCCGCTTTGTAATATTTCAATCGAACGTCCGGTTCTCCGTCATGCCGATCCAAGCGATCGAGAAACGCGGCGATATCGATCATCCGTGCGCGCGCATCGATGAATTGCAGGTCGAGTAGTTCTTTTTTGTTGAGCATGTGGGTTACCTTCCGGCGATAAGCTAGAGTGAATTTCGGAAAGATGCGAATTTCTTTCTCATGCTTCCCGTGATGGCGATTTCATCTCGAAACTTGCCAGCGGCTTGATCAGGTTGGTCGCAAGCGGGAACACGCGCTCGTAAATGCCGGGCGCAACTTCAGCGCTTTGCGCATAAGCATCACGCAGCATTTCCATTTTCGCATCGAGGTTGTCGATATAGTGCAGGGCATGGGCCTCCGGAGTTTTGGGCAGCACGGGTGAGCCGAATTCCATCTGCCCGTGATGACTTCCAATCAGATGCAACAGGTGGATACGGACTTCTTCGGTCGCAGGCTTGGGTTCTGAAAACGCATCGAACTCGGACGCATCCAGCAGATCATGCCAGAGCTTGTTGACCAACTCGATGCCCATCGGGATGTGGCCCAGCATTTCTCCATACTTTGAATGAATCTGTGCAAACCCTTCTTCAGGATAGGAGTTTTCCCAAAGTTTTCCACAGTCATGAAACAACACTCCGGAGATCATCAGATCTCGGTTCAGCTCGGGATAAATCGCACTGATCGCGGATGCGGAGCGCATCATCTGCGCAACGTGCTCAACAAGCCCGCCCCGCCGCGCGTGATGATTTTTCCGCGCCGCCGCGGTGCGACGAAAGCGATCCCCCATCTTTTCAAAAAAATAACCGGCCAGCCGCTTCAATCTCGGATCGGTCATGCTCTCACAAAATCCAAGAATCTCGGCATAATCACTCTGTTGCTTGTCCCGCGTCTTCGGATCCCCCGCGAGAAAAATAGCGATCTCTTCATCGTGCAGTGAAGACCAACCTATCCCGCTGCCGTTGATGCCATATTGATTCTGCGTCCACTCCCCCTCCAACCGCATGATCG
>JBIIFS010000148.1:0-4082 GCA_044237185.1 Luteolibacter sp. | reverse complement strand
AGAGTCTTGAGGAATTTGGCGTATTCCCCGATTGAGACTTCCTTGTTAGAAATGGAGAAAGGGGTGACGCTGAATGGAGTTCCGTCGCGAGTGGTGTAATTTCCGGCACGCACCGCGATCCATTCCGATTTGATTTCGGACGAGTCGGAAGCGTTGTTTTTTTTAAGAAGAAGCACCCAGCTCAGACCGCTTGTGAGCACAACGGCCAGAGCGGTAAAAATCCAGATCGTGTGATTTTTCTTCTGGCTTGGAATCGCCGCGGTTGGAACAGCGGTGATTTCGGATGGCTCAGTGAGTTGTTGTTCGATTTGCTCGCAGTAGTCTCGAATTTGAGACCAAGTCAAATGCTGGCCGTTGTCCATGCCGCGCATCCATGCAAGAAGGGTCATGCAGCGCGTGGAGCCGGGGTGATTCGGATCGAGTATGGCTTGGAGAAACGTGCCGAGATTTACGATATCCCGGCTGGATTGTTCCTGGGTGCGTGCGCCATGGATCACGAGATTTTCAAGTCGAATGATGCCTTGCGTATCCACATGGACATCATCCGGGCCAAGCGGGGCGGTGGAATTCTCACGGGATTCGTGATAGATGTTGGCCTCCGCGATCCGGCGCAGCAGCTGCACAAATCTCAGCGCCTTGAATTTTTGCCCTGCCTCGATGAGCTGCGTCAGGGTATCCCCCGGCAAAAGCTCGTAAGCAAAAAAACCATGTGCGGTATCTGTGGATGCCTCGTAAATCGAACCCACCAGCGGATGATCGACTGCGGCCTTTGCTCTCACATCGGCCAGGAACGCTTCGCGGTTTCCGGCATGGCTCTCTTTCAGTTCATCGATGAGAACCGTGCGTCCGACGGATACCTGTTTTGCTGACCATGTTCGGGTCTCGTGACCATCTTTCAGGCATGCCAAGAGGACGTAGTCGCCGATTTGGCTGTTTTCGTTGAAAATTTCCATGGGTTATTTATCTGCAGGCAGAGGATTTAAAAGCGGGATTTCCGGATCAAAGTTCGGCGGCAGGGAATCCCGATCAAGAAATTCTGGGAAAGAATCCGAGGGACCCTTGTTTCCTGCGGGTTGGCCGATTTTTGCGGCAAGATCTCTGGGCCATGCCTGAACATCGAGAATTTCGCCTTTGTAGGACAAGGTGGCGACCTGCCCATAATAGTTAAGCTTGCCGAAAAGGTGCGTGGTTTGATTGTCGCGATTCGGAATCTGGTAGGTGACCCGCAGGGTTTCTTCTCCGGCGGCCCAGTCAAAAGGCAGGCTGACCCAATTCGTATTTACCCATGATTCATCCTCCAGCTGGACGATTTTTCCGTTCGAGGTTTGATTGAAAAACGTGACAGAGACCTCGATGTCCGAGGACTGGACTTCTTGGTCTGGAGCCTTGAGGATGGGAATGGACAGAACGGCACGTTCTCCACCGGTAGCTTCGGGATCTTTGAAAATACGCACCCGGCCCAGAGCGATTTTCCCACGCATTTCTCCGGTTTGCTCGAAGCCGTCACGCAGTTTTGCGGCAGCGGCCTTGTAAAGCTCTCCGGATCCCGTGATGCCTAATTGGAACACTTGCTCGTAGTAGATGGACGCCTGATCGTAAACGCCCATCAGTTCATGAACCAAGCCGAGTTCATAGAGGGCGTTGGGCTCTTTGGGTGTTTGTTTGAGAGCCTCTTGGAGTTTGACGATGGCCATGCCCATGTCGCCCGCAACGCGCGCGGCGCGCGCCTCATTGACCAAGCGCTCGGTGCGAGGATCCGCGATCGCGGGAGTGACGAGTTGCTTGGGCTCAGGAATGGCTGGAGAGATGACGGAGTTGGCGCTTGGATGTTCCGGGCCTGTTGATGAGGGGCGAGTTGGTGCAGGATTTACCGGAGCGGTTTCGCCCGGAAGTGTTGATGATGGCCGGACGGGATAGGGAACCGGTTTTTCCACCTCGCGTTCGACGATGCGGATTTTCTGACTCTCTTCCAAGCGGGCGGCAAGAGCCATACCGGCGATGAGCAGCTGTGAAAAAGCGATCAATCCGAGTACGCAGCAGGCGATGGCAAAGACGCGGTTGGGTTTCATCTTGGGTGATCTTGCAGGATGGAGAGATTACAGTCAAATTTCATGTTCTCTTGAAATATTTCAGCTAGAAACCCCCTGTGATGAAAAGGGTTGCGTGTTTATTACTGTTGCCGGTCATGGTTTATTTCCTGCCTCTGCCGGAGGGCAGCGCCGCCATGCAGGGGATTGACCCCACACAGCTGCGTCTGGGGCTGGGGCTTTTTGTTTGCATCGCTTATCTCTGGATGACCGAGACGCTGCCTTTGAGCATAACAGCATTGTTGGTTCCTCTCCTCGCGGCGGTCATGGGGCTGAGCGATATGAAAACCAGTCTCGCAGCTTTCGCCAATCCGCTCATCTTTGTGTTTTTTGGGGGTTTTGCGCTGGCATCCGCACTCACAGCGCAGGGATTGGACCGATGGCTGGCAAGTCGGTTAAGCTTTCTTGGGAAGGGGAAATTCCTTTCCTCCTCGATATGGTTTTTCGTGGGAACGGCTTTTATTTCCATGTGGATGAGCAACACCGCAACAACAGCCATGATGCTACCTCTGGCTCTGGGCATGTTGAGCCGGTTTAAAGCGCACAAGATCCATCCCAGAAACACTTCTTTCTTGTTATTGGGGCTGGCCTATTCGGCGAGTATCGGCGGCTTGGGCACGATCGTCGGAAGCCCTCCAAATGGAATCGCGGCAAAACAACTGGAGATCGGTTTTTCGGAGTGGATCGTGTTCGGTGTGCCTGCCGTCGCGGTTTTACTGCCGGCCATGATCGGCCTGCTCTGGTTGATTTTGAAACCTGAAAATGTGTTGTTGGAGAGATCCGAAATCACCGAAGAAAAATTTGTTTTTAACAGCCGGCGATGGCTGACGCTGTGCATTTTCATTTGCACCGCGCTTGCATGGATGTTCGGAACCCAACTCGAATCGTTGCTGGAAATCGAGGAAATGGATGCGTGGGTGGCGCTGTTGGCGGCGTGTGCCGTGGTTTCTTGCAAGGTGGTCAGCTGGAAAGAGGTTCAGGAGAATACCGATTGGGGCGTGTTGTTTTTGTTCGGGGGCGGGTTGGCATTAAGCGCGGTCTTGGGAACATCCGGCACGAGCTTGTTCATGGCCCGCTTGTTAGGCGCAACGCTTGAGGCATGGCCACTCTGGGCCATGATCGCCGCGGTTGTTTGTTTCGTGATTTTTCTCGGAGAATTGACCAGCAATACCGCCAGTGCGGCGCTGCTTGTGCCGATCTTTTTTACGATGGCGACCGAGTTTAATCTCTCTGCGAACCAACTGGTATTGCCCCTCGCATTGGCGACTTCATGCTCATTCATGTTGCCCGTCGGCACTCCGCCTAACGCCATTGTGTATGGAACAGGCCAGGTTCCGCAGCGCACCATGATGAAGGCGGGCTTTTATCTTAACATGTTGTTTGTCATCCTGATTACCGCGCTCTCACTTCTTCTTTTTTAATTTCGGAGTGACCCAGTGATCGGCAGCGGAATTCACCAGGAAATCATCCCCGAGCGCTTCACGGCCCAACAATAGCCGGTGGATCATGCGTTTGCGGGAAACCAAGGAAATGATGATCTGTTTTTCGATGCCGGCGAGGCGGAGCGTGGTGGAGACGAAAATCCTGTCACCCGATTTCCCATCCGAGGAGCGGACGCGCTTGCGCAACTTGATCTCCTCTTCAAGCGTAATGAGTTTTTTGTCCTTGCGATCAAGGCGCACCGTGAAACGCACGCGGTTGCCGGGCAGCTCGGTGATCTCGGCGCAATCAATGGCGGAACTCTTGGCGCCGGTATCGGCCTTGGCCTTTAATTTCAAAGACCAATCCGGGAGTTCCACCCGCTCGCGCCAGCCAATGATCATGCTCATGTTATGGAATCGTTGGGTTTCGGAAGTTTTTTCATCTTTCTGCGTTTTCTCTTTTTCACGGGAATCAAGCCTTTCATGTGCTCCGATTTTCCGTAGCAGAGTATCGTGTCATCGGCTTCCAGAACGCGGCTGCCTTTCGGGTTGGAAATGACGGTCCCTTTTCTTT
>JBIIFS010000147.1:0-4088 GCA_044237185.1 Luteolibacter sp. | reverse complement strand
AGGACCCTCCCGAATAATCAGTCTCGAGTCTAGGGTTTCGAGATTTTTTGACAATGACTCAAGGCACCCGCAGAGAAACTGCTGCCGGTTTGATCCCGTCCACGCATGATATTTGCTCCAGGAGCTAAGAATATAAACAGGTATCACTGCACCAGCTTGGGAGGCATGGTATAGGGCTGTGTTGTCAGCAATCCTCAGATCGCGGCGAAACCAGTGGATGACAGGAGGCATTTACGATTGAAGCATCAAAAACGGCTGACGGAATCGAAAAAATGACCTCCGGGATGCATTACAGTTTTTTCAGAAGGGATTCGACTTTGCGAGCCGTGGTCTGGGACAGCTTGCCGTCCACCTTCTTGGAGGATTCGAGAATGGACTTGATCTCAGTCAGGGCTTTTTGCGCCTCAACAAGAGATTTCTTCATTCCACCGAATTTTTTGTCGGAGAAGTATTTGGTGAAGCTGGTTCCAGCACGGCTGATGCATAAACGCCAGCCTTCAAATGCTGCGGTTTCGTATGTGAATCGAGTTAGGTTTTTCTTTGAATTCATATTTGGGTTCTTTGAACAGTTAGATATTCCGGTGCTTTTTTTGAAAATCCAAGCATTTTTATGGGATTAAGGCCGAAAATAAGTCATTTTTCTGATTTTTTAGAGAAAAAGCATTGCAAGTGAGGCGACAAAGCATTTCCTTCGCGGCTCGCGAGCGAATTACCATTAACCGCCGTTGGTCCTCAAGGTGTGAAAACACCTGTTCTCGCGTGAGGGAAACCCGGCAACCGAATCCATATATGTCAACTACCACACTTGCTCGTTTCGAGCTTCCAAATCGTCTCGTTCGCAACGAGGATACCGCATCCGACACCTACGCACAGTTTGTCGCAGAACCTTTTGAACGCGGCTACGGCCACACGGTCGGCAACTCTTTGCGCCGCGTCCTGCTCTCCTCGCTTGAGGGTGCTTCCATTACTTCGGTGAAAATTGCCGGCGTGCAACATGAGTTCTCCAGTCTTCCGGGAGTGGTCGAGGATGTCACCGACATCGTTCTCAACCTCAAGAAGGTTAAATTCAGCCACAATGAAAAAGAACCGCGCATCCTTTCCATCAAAGTTGAAAAAGAAGGTGTGATCACGGCAGGTGATATCATTGAGGATCACATCTATTCCGTTGTGAACAAGGATCAGGTGATCTGCACCTTAGACAAAAAAGTGAAGTTCGATTGTGAATTTGAAGTTCGTGTCGGGCGTGGTTTTTCCACTGGCGATGAGAACAAGCGCAAGGACCAGCCGATCGGCGTGATCGCGATCGATTCCATCTTCTCTCCCGTGACCCGCGTCAAATACAGCGTTGACAGCACCCGGGTTGGTCAAATCACCGACTACGACAAGCTCACTCTGGATGTCTGGACGGATGGCCGCATCACTCCCCAAGATGCATTGCTTCAAGCATCCGCGATTCTTCGTCATCACCTCGATGTTTTTGTCAACTATGACGAAAACGCGGTCGACTTCGAAGAAGCTCCTGCAGAGTCCAGCGAAGAAAACGCGGCGCTCAAAAAACTTCTCAATATGTCGGTCAACGAGATTGAGCTCTCCGTCCGTGCAGCAAACTGCCTGAATAACGCGAACATCACTTCCGTCGGTCAGCTTGCGATGAAGTCGGAAGCCGAAATGCTCAAATACCGCAACTTCGGCAAGAAGTCCCTCAACGAGATCAAGGACAAGCTCGTCGAGCTCGGCCTCGGTCTTGGCATGTCCTTCGAGCCCGCTCTGCTTGCAGGCGGATCGATCGCTTCACGCGGACCGCGCCTTGGTGCGGAGGATGAGACACAAGTCGGCCTTGCCGATCTGATTGCTCAAAACCTTGATGACTAATTCCACCTCTTTATTTCTAAACACTAACGGAAGCCACCGATGAGACATCGCCGCAACACTACCAAGCTTAAACGCAAAACCGCCCATCGTAAATCACTGCTCGCTAACCTAGCATGCAGTCTGATTCAACATGGTCGCATCAAAACCACTTTCGGCAAAGCCAAGGCCCTGCGCCCTGTTGCTGAAAAGCTGGTCACACAAGCCAAACGCAACGACCTGCATTCTCGCCGTCTTGCCATTGCTTTCCTTCGTCAGAAAGAAGCCGTGAGTAAACTCTTCGCAGAGATCGCACCGGCAGCAGCTACCCGCCCGGGCGGATACTGCCGCATTGTTAAACTCGGCCAACGCATGAGCGATGCCGCCCCTATGGCGATCATCGAGTGGGTTGACCAAGCAGAACTTGGTGCGGATGAAGTTGTCGAAGTGGCTGCCGAGGAGGCAGCTCCGGCAGCAGCCGCTGAGAAAAAGCCTGCGAAAAAAGCGGCTAATAAAGCAGCTGAAAAAGTGGAAGCCGCTGCTGAATAAGCTCTGCTTCACCGAAATTCATTCAAGCTCTCCAGTGATCACGCTGGAGAGCTTTTTTTTGATATCGGATAGCCAGAAGAAGAGAGTGGATGCTCATCAACTCACCAACCCACAATGATCGGAGGGACGATGATTTTCACGTTACCTGGACCTTTGTCTTTCATTTCCTCGAGAGCGCTGACTGCGCCATCTTTGAATTCAACGGTTGTCTTGCCGGTCTCTTCCCGAGTGATGTGTGAGAGTTGGCGGAAAGCCTGCCCCGAAACGGGATCGATCTTAGTGATGTAGTGTTTGATCTCTTCGTAATTGATATATTCCCATGTTCCAGATTCACCCGTGGGAGTGACACGCATGGTGGTTTTTGTGGGTTTGCCGCGAGAGATTTCCACTTCACTCGGGGCCATGCCGATAGCGAGACCTTTGTTTTTGATGATCTCTTTGACCGCTATCTGCCGCTCATAAATTTTTTTCAATTTTTCCACGAAGTCCGCATCGTGATGAGAAAAAGCTTTCGGAGAAACCCAGCCAGCAATGCCATCTCTGGTCCCTTGTCCACGAACGCGGTAGGCTCTGTCGGTCATGCCCTCAAGATTCACCACTTGATCAGCTTTTAAGAATCCCAAGCGGTGTTTTCCATCTTTGTCAGAAAAAACCTGAGCCTGTTCGATCACGTTGAGCTTGATGGGCTTGGTGAACACTTGGTTGAGGTAAACCACACGGGGCTCCGAATCCAGGAGTGATTCTTTGTCTTTTTTGATCTGACCATATGAAAACAGCGTCAGGCACAAGCTGCATAATATGTAGATTGCTGGTTTCATCTTTTAAAAATAGAAGTCGCTGGCTAAAAATGAAAGGTTCAATTCTCAACTCTGACGGAGAATGGGCGAGTTCCATTCAAATTTTAATCCATTTCAAGCGCGTGGCAGAACCATCTGATGATGAACCTCGAATATGGGTAGGGGATTGATGGGACTTTTGGATTCCATCCAGCCAAGGTGGGTGGTGGTGATGAATTTCTGGGCGTTTGCGGGCAGGTGATGAATGAGAGCGTTGCGGCGGGCAGGGTCGAGTTCCCCAAATATATCGTCCAGCAGATAGATGGGGGTTCTGGTGCCGCGCTGCTGCAAAAGATCGCCTTGTGCCAGCTTAAGGGCCAAGGCGATGGTGCGCTGTTGTCCTTCACTTGCGTAATCGGAGGCGGGCATGCCTTGGATACGGATTGAGAAATCATCGCGATGCGGACCGACCACGGCTTGTCGAGTGCTGGTTTCGCGCTGGCGCGCTTGGAGAATCGATTCCTTCATTGAGGGGCCTGAAGCAGGCAGGTAGGAAAGGCTGATCTCTTCGTTTTTTCCTGATATGTCAATCTGTGCGGCGGTGGCGAGAGGTGAGAGATCGGCAATCAGTTGTTGACGGGCTTGGGAAAGGTATTCGCCGTGTTCGATGAGGATGTCTTCGTAGGCAAGAAGTTCCGGTAGACGGAGTTTGGGTTCTTTGAGAAGAAGGTTTTTGGCTTTCAACGCACGGCGGTAGCGGGTGTATGCGGTGCGATACTTGGGATCGAGCTGAGCACCGATGAAATCGAGGTAGTTGCGCCGCGATTCACCGGGACCACGGATCAGGGCGAGATCCTCATTTCCCATCCAGACGACCAGTCCTCCATCGGCAAGATATTCGGTGCGTGAGTGACG
>JBIIFS010000146.1:0-4099 GCA_044237185.1 Luteolibacter sp. | reverse complement strand
TCGTCTTTCTTGCCTTCCGACCATTGCTTTTCAGCGAATAAAATTCTGGCGCTTCCCGCTGCCGCAGTGCCATCGAAATTCTTGAAAACACTCTTTAGATCCGCCGCTTCCGTTTTGCTGACCAAAAGAGCACCTGCCGTCTTTTCATGGTTAAGCGCCATTTCCCGTCGCACCGCGTAGACCAATATAGCAATGATCAAAAGCAGGACGAGCCCGATAAGCTTCATCTGATGCTTATCGATAAAACGTTCAGCTGCGGGCTGTGCGTTTTCAATGTCCGCAAGTGAAGTTCCGGCGATAGGAGTGGAGGTGGTTGGTTCAGACATAAGATGGATCGGTCGGTTGGCGTGTGCCCATGCAAGCCGTCACCGCCCGCAAAATCAACAGCTTTATTTTGCAGGTGACATCGTTGGCAGCAAAATTGAGGAAATCCCCAAATCCGCTTCCCTCTCGTCATCATCACGCTAAGCTCTCTCCGCGCATGTCAGATTCCTTCGTTCATCTCCATCTCCATACAGCCTACTCGCTTCTCGATGGCATGATCCGTACCAAGGAACTTGCCGCGCGCGCCGCGGAACTCGGCATGCCGGCCGTCGCGATGACCGATCATGGGAACCTTTACGGAACCATTGATTTTTACCAGTCCTGCAAAAAAGCCGGTATCAAACCCATACTCGGCTGCGAAATTTACCTCGCACCGGGAAGCGCAACCGAGAAGAAAAAAATCCCCAATCGCAAAAGCGCCACACATCTGACACTGCTCGCCGAGAACAATGAAGGCTGGGAAAATCTCTCCAAGCTTATTTCCATCGGCCATCTCGGCGGCATGTATAACGGCAAACCGCGCGTGGATCGTGAAATCCTGCGGAATCATTCCAAAGGCATCATCTGCCTCTCCGGCTGCATTTCCGGTCCGGTCAACGAATGGCTTTTAAAAGGCGAATCTGAAAAAGCGTTGGAAACCCTAACAGAACTCCGTGACATCTTTGGTCAAGACAACACATTTGTCGAACTCCACAACCACGGCCTAGAAGCCCAACAAACCCTCAACCCGCAACTCATCGCACTCGCCAAACAACTCTCGCTTCCCATCGTTGCCGCGAACGATGTTCACTTTCTACATCGCGCCGATCACGAAGCGCACGATGTCATGATCTGCATCGGCACCGGCTCCATGGTGATTGATGAAAACCGCATGCGTTACACCCCGGAAGTTTACTTCAAATCCGCCGAGGAAATGCGCGAGATTTTCAAGGACATCCCGGAGGCGTGCGACAACACACTCCGTATCGCCGAGCGCTGCAACGTCACGATCAAGCTCGACTCAACATCCTCGGAAAAATATCCGCAATTCCCCACGCCCGATGGTTCGCCGCGTGAGGAATACATGATGAAGCTCTGTCAGGAAGGGCTGGTGAAACGCTACGGCGAGGAAAAAGCCAACTCGCCCGAGGTTGCCGAGCGCCTGAAATACGAGGTGGACACGATCAACTCACTCGGCTTCGCCTCCTACTTCCTGATCACCGCGGACTTCATCCAATGGGCCCGCGACAACGACATTCCCGTCGGCCCGGGTCGCGGATCCGCCGCTGGATCCCTCGCTTCCTACGCCATGGGAATCACCAACATCTGCCCGCTCCAGTTCGGTCTGCTGTTCGAACGTTTCCTCAACCCGGAACGCGTATCACCTCCCGATGTCGATATCGATTTCTGCCAGTCACGCCGCGCCGAGGTCATTGACTATGTTAGAAAAAAATACGGCGAGAAATCCGTTTCCCACATCATCACCTACGGCACGATGGGCGCGAAATCCGTCATCCGTGACGTCGCCCGCGTGATGGGTATTTCTTACGGCGAGGCCGACCGCATCGCGAAAATCATCGAAACGAAACCCGGCGTGAAACTTCAATCCGAATGGGATACCAAAGAAGAGCTCCGCGAGTTGATCGAATCCTCCTCCACCTACAAAGACCTCTGGACCTACGCCCTACGTCTGGAAGGGATCAACCGCAGCGTCGGCATTCACGCCGCAGGCATCGTGATCGGCGACCGCCCGCTCGACGAACACGTCCCCCTCACCCGCGGCAACGAAGGCGAGGTGGTCACCCAATACGACATGGGAGCCATCACCGAGGTCGGCCTACTGAAAATGGATTTCCTCGGATTGAAAAACCTTACCGTAATCCATGATGCCGTGGGTCACATCCGCAAGCATAAGCTGGATTTTGATATCGAAAAGGTTCCGCTCGATGATCAGGCTACATTCGACATGCTCAATCGTGGCGAGACCATGGGCGTGTTCCAGCTTGAATCCGGCGGCATGGTTGAAACCTGCAAGAAATACGACATTCGCAGCATTGATGACATCATCGACTTGATTGCGGTTTACCGCCCTGGCGCCATGCAGTTCATCGACCAGATGCTCGATGTCAAGAAAGGCAAAAAAGCCAATTATGAGCATCCTTTGTTAGAACAGGTTTGTGGCAACACTTACGGTGTCATGATCTATCAAGAGCAGGTGCAGAATGCTGCCAAGGTCCTCGCCGGTTACACCCTCGGAGGTGCCGATTTACTCCGCCGCGCGATGGGCAAAAAAGACGTGGAGAAAATGAACAAGGAGCGCGTCAAATTCATCGATGGTGCCAAAAAGTACAACAACATCGGAGAGAAGCTCGCCAACACGATCTTTGATAAAATCAATGCCTTTGCCGGTTACGGTTTCAACAAATCCCACTCCGCCTGCTACGGCCACATCTCCTACTGGACCGCCTACATGAAGGCAAATCACCCGGTCGAATTCATGGCCGCGCTCCTCTCCAACGAAGTCAACAACACGGAAAAGATCACCGTCTTTGTTGCGGAATGTCACCGCATGGGAATTGAAATCCTGCCTCCCAATCTCAATAAATCGCAACTCCGCTTCATCCCCGAGGACATCGATTCAGGGAAGATGGCAATCCGTTACGGCCTCGCGGCAATCAAAAACGTCGGCGAGGCCGCGATGAAAACGGCGATCGATGAACGCAACGCCTGCGGCACCTACCACTCACTCGAAGATTTCTCCTCGCGTCTAGATTCGAAAGTCATCAACAAGCGAATTTTGGAAAACCTCGTCAAAGCGGGCGCCCTCGATTGGACCGGAGAAAACCGCGCAACGATGTTCTCGCGCCTCGAGCAAGTCGTTGCCTCCGCATCCGCCAGCCAGCGCGACAAGGCTTCCGGCCAGTCTTCCTTGTTCGATGCGATCGAATTCGCTCCAGCGCCGACCAGCAAGGACTCCCCCGTTGTGAACGCCGTCGAGGAATGGTCCAAGGATGACCGACTCGCTCACGAAAAAGAACTGCTTGGCTTTTATGTCACCGGCCATCCTTTGGACAAATATCGCGGCGTCCTCGATTCGGATACCTACAACCGCATCGGTTTGATTGATGAAATCGAACTCACCAACCCTCGCGAGCGCTATCCGATCGCAGGCATGATCCGCTCGGTCGAATCCCGCATGACCAAAGCCGGAAAACCGTTCGGCATCCTCACCGTGGAGGATTTCACCGGCTCCTGTGAAATCATGCTCTGGTCGGAATCCTTCAGCCCGGCAAAGGAAAGCGGAATCCTTCAGCCCGGCAATATCATCAAACTTAAAATCGGCATCCAAATCGATGACCGTACCGGCGGACGCCGTCTCACCGGAGCAAATCTCAGCGAGCTCAAAACCAAAAAAAACACCGGCAAGGGGCCGCTCGAACTCATTCTTTGGACTCACCGTCATTCATTGAAAGACCTTGAGGAAATCCATTACCACCTCACCGGCCATCCCGGCACCACACCCGTCATTCTGCATTTCCAGAACTCCGCCGGAAAGCGCCTTTCCCTCCAACCTTCGGAAATTTACCACATCACCCGCTCCGACGAACTCCTCCGCTCCCTCGACCGTTTTATCGAGGATTAATACCGGAGAGCCGCGTCTCCGACCGGCTTCTTCATTACTTCTTCATTACTTCTTCATTACTCCCGCATCCGTTCTCTCAACCCCCTATCCGGCAATGCACAAGCATCCGCCTTCCCAAGCAGCCTGTAACGATTCCTCGCCACCCAATCATAA
>JBIIFS010000033.1:0-14661 GCA_044237185.1 Luteolibacter sp. | reverse complement strand
AGCAAATCGATCAACTCCTGCCAACTGCATGGCTGCAAGCAATGCACCAGAGCAAAATAGCGTAACCACCAGAGATACACTAATCTCTACCATCTCTACAAGAGCGGTTCTGTTGGGCGCTTACGGCTCTCAGAGGTAGATAGCGAATTAAATATGAATTATAATATGGGCGCTAAGCAGATGGGAAATTGGTCGAGTGTTACAGCTATGTATAATAGCTATTTAGTTCTCTCTTGCGCTGTTACTACTGACCAAAGTATCAAACAAAGTGCCGAACATGCGCAATTGCGGGGTAGACGCAAGAATCTAAAAAATTGAAACATTAACTTGTTTTCTTTGAGGCACCTTAACATTTTTTAATGCGATACTGTTTAGTCTATTTTTCCGTAAATTTTGGATAATCCAGCTGCGGCTAACATAGAAACATATTCATGCTTACCATCGACACAGTCCTCATACGGATTGATGTTAATGATCGCGCAATCCGGATTGGCTTCTCGGCATTGTGCAAGCAGTTGTGGAAGTAGGGCCACTTGGCCAGAGCAGCCGACTACGAGAATGGTATCTGGTTTTCGTTTGATGAAATCCTCCACCCATATCAAACGGCTTCCGTAGGGTTCGTTGAAGAGGAGAATGTTAGGGCGGATAGCTGGATCATCGAAGGGAGGAATGTGAGGAAAAGGCACGGTGCGGTCTTCCCAGGTTTCCTGTTGGTTTTCTTCGCTCCATCGACGCAGGATTTCATCCCGCATTTCTGGGTAGGACATGAGTTTCAAGTCCTCTGAAAATTGATCGTCTTCCGTGAAGCTCTTGGTTCTGGGTCGTGCCAGTTGCCAGAGGCTTCCGTGGAGTTCCGATACCCGATCACTCCCAGCTTTCTGATGAAGACCATCAATGTTTTGGGTTGCGATCAGGAATTCGGAAAATCGCTGCTCCTGTTCCCATTGGGCAAGAATCCGGTGCGCGGCATTTGGCTCGGCGGTTTGACATTGAAGCCTGATCTCTTCGATGTGTTTCCAGATTTTATCCCGATCTGCAAGTAAACCCTCGGCGCTCATGATGGAGGGTAGATCCGGATTGTTGACATACGCTCCATTCGTTCCTCGATAAGTCGAGATGCCGCTCTCGGCCGAAATACCCGCACCAGTAATCACCAACAGTCGCTGGGTTTTACTGAGTATGTCGGCACATCGGGTGACGCTATCCATGCTTTCTGGTAAGTTATCGGTTCATGATCTGGTCTGTCGATGCTGATATATTTCCAGGTTACTGGCATTCGAAGCTGGGTTTAATCAAACTCATAATCTTTATTGGGTTTTTATGTGGATTCAGGCAATCACTCCAGCTTCCCTAAATGAAAAATACGGATTCCGCCCCCCTTCCGCACGACCGATGATCACGTAATCGACAAATTGGATTTGCATGAGGGCTGCGGCTTCAATGATTCGCGTGGGTGCGCGGTGGCCTAGTTCACAGTGTCTATGGATACCACGCTACTGCAGAGGTGACGAAGCGCATTCCGCAGGGACGGAGCGCAGAGGAGTCAATCTGCCCGTCCCGAGCTTTTAACAAAAAAAAGCCAGTGACCGGAGTTCACCGGTCACTGGCTCCATGCGAGCGGCATGGCAGTCAATCGATTTTCACTTCGATAGACTTCGGTGCTGCTTCCTTGTTCTTGGGAATGTGCAGTGTCAGCATTCCATCGTTGTATTTGGCCGCCATTTTATCGACGGTGCAGGTATCGGGCAGCATGAACGTTCTCTCGAATGAACCGTATGAACGCTCGACTCGGTGGTATCTTTTGCCTCCTTCTTCTTTTTCGAAATGGCGTTCGCCGCTGATGGTCAACATGCCGTTCTCGATGCGTACTTTGACATCCTCTTTTTTGACTCCGGGCAACTCCGCCTTGATGACATATTCCTTTCCGTCTTCGATGACGTCGACGAGCGGTGCCCAGTCTGCAAGAGCCAGCCTGCCGTCACCGTTGCCGCTGAGGTTTTTTCCAAAGAAGCTCGAAAGCCTGTTTTGCATTTCATTGATCTCGTTTATGGGATTCCATTTTGTTAGTGTGGTCATAATTTTTTATTTGTTCCGGTCAGTTCTTTTTCTCTGCTGGAGTGTTTCGCCGGATGAGTCGCTCAAGCAGGAAAGCTGAAGTTCGGGTGCAAACCGATCACCCGCTTTTCTTTCCCTGCTATCGTCCCGCGAAACGCAGCCCATGGCTCTTCGGATCATGCCCTGCACCGTTCGCTTATTGCGCCTGATCGGGAGAAAACGGAACTGCCTCTCTGCGGCAGATCTCCTGAAGGAACTGTCTCCCGTTTCGGCCGCGCTCCAGCATTTGCCGAGGTGATATGCCTTCGTCTCCGGCGAGTTCGAGAATTACGGTTCCCCGGAAATTCGCCTTGGTCAGTTCGTGAATGACTTGCGTCCAATCGATGGTTCCTTCACCGGGAACAAGATGGGTGTCTCCGTCGCCTCTGTTGTCGTTGGCATGAATCATTCGCAAATGTCCCGACATTTTGTGAACGACATTGAAAATTTCTCCGGACAAGTTCGCATGTCCGGTATCGAGACAGGTGCCAACGTTGGTTTCCTTGATCGCGCCGAGTATGTAGAGAATGTCGCTGGTGTGCCCGAACAGTAGATGAGGAAGCATGTTTTCTAGCAAAAGTTGTAGGCCTAGTTTCCGGCAATGTGCGGCGACCATGGACAGGACTTTTGAGGCGTTTCTCATCCTTTGATAGAGTTCCTCGTCACGGGGTTTGCCTTCGCGTTCTGGGCCTGGGTGGATGACGATATGGCGGGCGCCGATGATTGCCGCTGCCTGGCACGCTGCAAGAAGCTCCTCGAGCGCATTCTGGCGTTGTCCTCCGTCAAGTGCGGTTATGTCGATGTGGCTCGCGAAAGGAGCATGGAACGAGAATGCTTCAAGTCCGAGTTTGTGGATCTTGTCTCGCGCCCTGTTGACCGCGTCCACGTCATGGTATGGCAGATGACTCGGCGAGGAACAGATTTCCATGAGGGTGAATCCGCCGTCCCGTATATCCTCTAGGACATCGGTGATGGGTGTTTTGTAAAAGCACCCGGTTGAGATTCCAATGGGCCAATCGGACATCATTCGGTAGGGTTGGTGTTGAGTTTTTCGCATAGGGATGCGAGAGAGCAGTTCTCACCGTTCGCACGGCAGAGGTCTTTTTCCTTGGATGAGATGCAGTTGTAGTCGATGAGCTTGTCAATTCCGGTAGCCACCTGACCGGCAAACAACCGGGTATAGAACTCCGCTCTCACGCCCGGATCATAGTGCATCCATGTATCACCCCAGTTCGCTGTTGGATCGTGAAATCTAAAGGTGATGAAGCCCGCGATGTGACGAGGATGCCAGCCCTCTGCCAACAGGGAGCGTACCACCATCTGGATTCCCGCCGGTTTGAGTAGCAAATCGTTGGGATTTTCGATGATCCAACGCACGCATGAGGGTAGGGAGGATAGATCCGTACAAGCATAGGTATCCCTCCACCGTTCCTCAGGATGCTGTTTTTCCCTGTAGTATTTCTCATGAAATTTCCTAAGAGGAGAGGCGAGATATTCAGAAAGCAGGCGGTTCATTCCCCTGCTTCCATCGGGAATTCGGACCGAAGCTCGTTTTGCCAGATCCCTAACCGCTTTCTCGTTCTGGCGGATGTTGATGGCTTCCCGGATACCCATTTCATGAAGGGGTAATACGAACATGTCGGAATGGCGGTGTTGGTGATCGAACAAACCCGAAATCCACGTGCGCTGCTGTTTCATGTATCTGGAGAATGGCATGCGTATCATCCGAGTGTGGATTGGATCGCCATACTCGGAAATATCCAGCGATACGATTTCCCTCGGTCTTCCGAGTGCCCTTGGACCGGAGATCACCGCCGTGGTATCCACAGTTACGGGAGTCCGCTCAGAGGCAATTTTTTTCACCTCGTTGGCGAAATATTCCATCACCATACCAAGACCCGTAAAAGGTCGCAACCAGGTGGTGCAGTTCGCTGTTTCAATTCGGCATGTCGTCCGCCTGTAAGCTCTTTTCATCCAGTCTTGTGCAGGAGCCAGCCTTGCCAGCGCGCGTTCGGATACGGAATGACGTGGAACACTCCAGACAAAATGATGTCCCTGGCCAGTCACAAGATGCAGCGGCGTGATCCCCCATTTCAAAAGGACTTCCTCTATGACATCAATAACGGGTTGTTGGATTTCAAAGGCTCTTCCTGGATCGGTAAATACCTGGATCGGCGAATCGAAGTTCACATACTCCACATCGAGATGAACCAACAACGATTCAGAATCACATATGGAGCGGGCGACTTCCTTGCCTTCTTCTAGGAACCAATCCAGATCGGAGGAATGGCGGATCGCCTCTTCGGAATGAAAATCGCCATCGCATTGGGAAAAATACGCGCAAGTAGGACCCGAGTCATTGAAGCCTCCCGCGTATTCGATCAGCCGTTCCCTGACATTTTCATCGTCATAGTATCCATCCATCTCATTTTTGATGATGAATATTCTGAAGACATGGATCTCCCTGTCGGTTGTCGTGTCCAGTGCAACGATTGCCCTACTGGGAAGCATGCGATAATGATCTTCTTGATTATATCTCCACCTGTTTGCTTTGTATTGATGATGGGATGCCACTCTCTTTTTCTGGAAGGGACACAGTGCAGACTACCCGGGTTCCGCCATCAGGTTGATCTCCAGGGAAAAAATCCAATGCAGCCCCGATCGCATCGGCGCGAGACTGGGCGAAGCGAAGTCCCATTCCCTCGGATGTTGTTTTCTGGCCATAAAAGGGTTTGCCATCGTTGGTCACTTCCAAGCGCAACCCTCCTGCCGAGTTGTAAAGCCCTATGAGAATACGCTTGGGTTGTGCGTGTTTAGCTGCGTTGTTCATCAGTTCCCGAGCGATACTGAAAATGTTAGAAGCTGTCGTCTCGTTGCTGACCTTGACTGGTTGCGGGCAATCGAACTGGCAGGGTATCTGAAAGCGCCCGGATAGGGTATTCGTTAAATGCCTAAGCCCTTCCATCAGTCCCTCCGCTTCCATGTTTACCGGAGAAAGCCCTGCCGCAATCGCACGCGTCAGAGCGATAGCCTCTTGCAATTCTCTTATGGCGGGTTCCAGCAATCCTGCCTGCGCATGATTTTCCTTTTTCAATGCTCCATGCATCATTCCGCATTTCAATCCAATGGCTACAAGCCTCTGGCAGAGATCGTCGTGCAATTCCTTGCCGATGCGCAGGCGTTCCTTTTCAGCGATTTCAAGGAGTTGCTTCTCCAATTCCTTCTGCCGGGTAATGTCTCTGCGGATCGCAATGTATTGGTGAGGTTTTTTCCGTTCATCAAGAAAGGGCACGATCGTTGTAACTACCCAATAAATCGTCCCGTCCTTCTGCCGGTTTCGGATTTCACCGTTCCAGACGGAGCCCTGACTGATCGTACTCCATAGTTCTTTGAAAAAACCTTTGGAATGGTAGCCTGAGTTGAGTATTCTGTGGTTTTTTCCTAACAACTCGGATTCCGTATATCCGGAAATTTCACAGAATTTGTCGTTCACATATGAGATGGTTCCGTTCGCATCCGTCACCGCTACGATTGCATGCTCATCAAGGGCATATTTGATATCAGAAAGAGCCTTCAAAGCATGGTGCAGTTCTCTCTGTATGTCCTCGTTGACCTTGGTTTCACTATTCATTCACTAGGCAATATAATCAGGCCGCTGCCAGATCGCAATGCTCCAGTTCTTTTATTCTTGAACGGAATTCCGTGGGAGATTCACCCGCGAACCTTAGAAAATTCCTGCCGAATTGGGAGAGAGAAGTGAACCCGACCTGTTCCGATATTTCAGCGATCTGGCGATAAGGATCACGCAGGAGGTTTTTTGCGCTCTGTACCCGTTTCCTGCTCATGTATTCGGTCATCGTGATTCCGGTATCGCGCTTGAAAATCCTGCATAGCTGAAACGAGCAGATTCCCGCGGCGTTTGCCACGTCATCGAGATGGATTTTGGTTCCGATGTTTTTCGAGATATATTCCTTCGCCCTGATGACGGAGCCACTGCCGGCTTGTCCGGATTCAAGCATCGCCCGATTGGATTCCTCTCCCAGTTGGAGCGCAAAAGCTTCTAACAGGCCTTTCATGCATGTTGTGTGATCGTTCGTTTCGTATGTGGATCCTTCAATCCGGATGGCCATCAATTTCAGAGGACATGTCCGGCCCACTGGCACGGGAATAATCAGGGTTTCCGGCTTCGAATTCTCCTGCTTCATTGCCAGTGAAATTCGGTATCCCGTGGCTAATTCGAAGGCATCGCGGTAGGTTAGAAACAAACTCGAGTTTTTCAGTTTGTGAAGAAAGGTAGATAGGGATGGATGTTTTTTCATGTTTTTCGGGGTAGAGCGGATCCATGAAATCCTGAAGGATCGCAGTCGGATCGTCCATAGGCAGTTGCCCAGAACGGGACTAGTCGGAAGACCCAAGGCGGCATAGGGAATTCCTCTATGCACCTGATTTCTAGGGAAAATACGCCCGGGCAAGATATTGTAACAGCATCCGCTGGGTATTGAAGAATGCTCCGTTCAGTGCGATCGAGTGGCGCATGACCTCAATGAATTTGCCTCGCTCACCCAGATACATCGGGACAATTTCATTTTGCAGTTTGTCATAAAGCGCTCTCGCGTCTCCGGCGCTTCCCTCAATGGCCCATCCTGTAAGGCCTTCAATGCATCCCTCTATCCACCAACCATCGAGTATGCTCAGGCTGGGCACCCCGTTGAGAGCCGCCTTCATCCCGCTGGTGCCGGATGCTTCCATGGGTGCCTGTGGAGTATTGATCCAAACGTCCACACCACTCGTTAAAAGTTGACCGACTCTCATGTCATAGTCGGGAAGATAAACTAGCGTGATTTTATGTTCCGCCAATTCGTCCCTGAGGCGTATGATATTCTGAATCAGTAGTTTTCCCTGATTGTCTCCTGGATGTGCCTTGCCCGCATAGACGAGTTGCAGCCCGCCTGCCTGCTTTGCGATTTCTCCGAGTCGTTCTCTGTTTTCAAAAATAAGCCCCGGCCTCTTGTAAGCCGCCGCCCGCCGTGCGAATCCGAGCGTGAGTTTGTCATGGTACAGTTGCGTACCAGTCTTTTCCATGACGAAGTTTAGCAGGTTGTTCTTTGATAACTGGTGGGCTCTCCATATTTCGTCGTCAGGGATGCTCAGGACAGAGCGGAGGTTGAAGCTGTCTTTTCGCCAATCACTCACGTAGCGTTCGAAAAGGGCACTGAATGCGGGTGACACCCAAGTCCCGGGGTGAACCCCGTTTGTGATCGCATCGATGGAAAAGTGGGCGAACATCATTCTTGAAACCTCGGCATGGCGTTTGGCTACGCCATTGACATAGTGGCTGAGGTGAAGAGCCAGGCTGGTCATGTTTAGGCACTCCGAGTCGCAGAGCTCTGAATGAAAAAGATCCTTCCGGTTCAGGAATGCGGTGTAATGTCCTAACACCCTGCGTACAATTTCCATATCGAATTGATCGTGCCCGGCTGGCACCGGCGTGTGTGTTGTAAAAACGCATTTCGCACGAACATTGTGCAGGATTTCCTCATCAATCTCCTCGCGGCCTAAGTTATTCATTTCCTCGTAAAGCAACTCGATTCCGAGGCATGCCGCATGTCCCTCGTTCATGTGATAACGTGACAGCTCAAGGTGTCCGAGGGCCTTGAGCATACGAACGCCTCCCTGTCCGAGAATGATCTCCTGACAAAGGCGCAAGTAACGGTCTCCCAGATAAAGCCGGTCTGTGAGACTTCTGTCCCACTCGCTGTTTTCTTCCAGATTTGTATCTAACAGATAAACCGGAATAATGCCGCCGGAGATGCCATGAATCTCATAAAGCCAGCAGCGTATGTGCACATCCCTTCCATCGATCCGAACGGTGACTCTTGGCGAGAGTTCTTTCATGAATTTGCCGAGGTCCCAGGGATCCTCTTCCTCGGATTGCCAACCGCTTTCATCGAGTCTCTGCCGGAAATATCCCTTACGATGAATCAATGTCACCGCGCACATCGGCAATCCCATATCTGCTGCCGAGCGCAGCGTGTCACCGCCTAAAATACCCAGACCGCCGGCGTATGTCGGGATGGCGGGGTCCAAGGCGATCTCCATGGAAAAATAGGCGATTTTCATGGGTTTGCTCATGGTTTTCAAAGTGGGTTTCCGTATGGCTTCGCCTGATTTTTCCAGAAAAACGAGAACAAGATCTCCGTTCCATGGCTTTAGGGCAAATGACGCTTACTCAACAGCAAGGACTGCTGAGAACATTCGATTCATGATGCGTTACAAATGCGATTGTTATGAATCATGCGGCCTCCCATTCACTCTTTCGTCACAACGGAATCCTCTGGATTCTTTTTCTAACAACCCTGCTGTTGCTGTTGCTTGCTATGGTTGCGGCAAAGTCCGAAAAGGCAGAACCCATGGATCCCCGTTCCAACACTGGGGATCTGACATTGAAAACACAAACCGGGGAGGCGAAGCCATGATCGCGCGTGCTCGGCTCTGGGATTTAGAGGATCTGTCCCCATTGACTCCGGTCATTCCGTTTCGTGAAAAACCGGAAAGGCTTTCTCCGAGGCCAAGGATACTTTTTGTTACACCGGAAATTTCGCGAATTTCCCCGCTGATGTGCCCTGGGGCCGAGCGCTTCAGCGTGAAGTCCGGCGGTCTCGCGGATATATCCGCCACTTTGGTCGAAAACCTTGTCCGTGATGGTGCCGATGTCCATCTTGCCATTCCTCACTACCGGAATATTTTCCGGAACGGAAAATCGGAAGGCAATGCCTCCGCGATTTGTACCGCTCCCGAATCCCGTGTTCATCTCGCCGAGGACTGTGCCTTCTACCGCCGCACGGGAGCCTACCATGGTAGCCCGGATGAACTCCGTAGTGCCGCCATCGCTTTCCAACGTGAGGTCATCAATCACATCATCCCGAGAGTCCGGCCCGACATTGTCCATTGCAATGACTGGATGACGGGACTAATTCCCGCCGCTTGCAAAAAGTTAGGTATCAAGACGCTTTTCGCGCTTCACAACATTCACCGTGAAGCGACAACGCTTGCGGAAATCGAGAGCAAGGGAATCGATGCCGGCGATTTCTGGAATCTTCTTCATTATGAAAATTATCCCAGCTCGTTCGAAGACTGCTATCATCGCAATCCCATCGACCCGCTTTCTTCCGCCATACAGAATGCGGATTTTGTCAGCACGGTGAGCCCGACTTTTCTTGAGGAAATCATCCACAACCGGCACGGCAGACTCCCGGCTTCGATCCGATGGGATCTGCGTATGAAGATCGATTCCGGTTATGCCTCGGGTGTTCTCAACGCACCGGACGCATCCTACGATCCGGAGCTGGACGGGGCGCTTGCAAGGAAATATGATCATACGAATTACCGGCGAGGCAAGAGCGGGAACAAGCGTCAACTGCAGAAACAACTGGGCCTGTCTCAGGATAGCAAGGCGCCGGTTTTCTTTTGGCCTTCCAGACTCGATCCCGTTCAGAAAGGCTGCCAACTGCTTACGGAAATTCTTTTCCAAATCACCAGTGACTACAGCAAGGACGGCCTCCAGCTCGTTATGATCGGTGACGGTTGTTTTCAGGATCATTTTCACAACATCGTCGCCCAGCACGGCCTTCGTGATCGGGTTGCGATCATGAATTTTGACGAAGACCTTGCCCGGCTCGCATTCGGCGGATCAGACTTTGTTCTCATGCCATCATCCTATGAGCCATGCGGGCTTCCCCAGATGATAGGCGCGCGTTATGGCACTCTCCCCATCGTCCACGATACCGGCGGCCTCCACGATACCGTGAGCCAGCTCTCGGATGATTGCAGTACGGGTAACGGCTTCGTTTTCCATCACTTCGACTCCAACGGACTGCTCTGGGCGATCGATCAGGCAATGGCCTTCCATCGTTCTCCCAAGCACATTCACGAAGCCACCATCGGTCGTGTCATGGTGGAATCCGCCAGTCGCTTCAGCACCGAGGCCATGTGTGCGCAATTCTCCGAAATCTATCGCAAGCTGGTCCAAGACAAGATCGGCGCAAGCAGTCAATCATCATGAAATCCAACGAAAACAAAAAAACCGTGATTCTGGCGGACATGGGAAACATTCGGGCGTTCTCGCTTTCCGCTCCCGGAACAGCGCTTTTTCCGCATACCGGACCAGTGGCCATTGAAGAGATCAGTCTTCCAAGAAGGCAGAGAGATCCGAGCCCGATCGGTCGTTTTCCACAAGGAAGATCCGTATCGGAAAGTGCTGGCATGAGCCCGGGAGAAAGTCACAACGAGGAAACCGAATTCGAGAAAAAGCGCATCGAATTCATCGCGCGGAAGATTTGCGGTTTGGTGGAGCAAGAAGGTAACGCGCCTTGGTGTCTCGCGGCGCCCGCCGCCATCAATCGGCAAATCCTCGAACTCATCCCACCTAGGTTACGGGCTTCTTTGGTTTCCAATGCGCTCGCGGATCTCACTCACCTGCCGCTGGCGGACATCGAAGAGCGCTTCCTCAATCCGCCCCACAATCACTGAGATCCAATCCTTCACCCACCAAAAAGCACACAGTAATGAAAACAGGTTATCAACTGATTTGTACCTCATGGAACACGGGTCTGGCAGAACTTGAAGAGGCGGCCCGGCTCAGCGGCATGCATCCCGAAATGATCGAAGTCTTTTTGCGTGCTGGGATCGTAAGATCGGAGGCCGATGGTTATGGCGTCCGTTACATCGGGGCGGATGGGGTTGAAAGGCTTTGTCAGATCCAACGCATGAGGAAGCAACGGCGCCCAGTATTGAGGTATATCCGTCTGGTCTTCGCTCTCACTGATCGACTGGTAAAAACCGAGCGCGAGCTGCAGCAGCTTCGGAATTTGCTTTCCAGCCAGCATGCGGATTGACGATGGCAAAAACGGGCGCACTCGCCACTGCGCGTTTTGGAATGTGCGCCCCGCTATTAGGCAACATGGGTCTATTTGCTTTCCGGAGCTCCGACGGTAAGCACGGAACAAGGGCTTCTGTGAATGAGCCGCTCGGTGGTTGTTCCGATGAAAAATTCCGATATTTTTGAATGTCCGCGCGTGCCAACCACGACCAAATCCATGTTTTTCTTCTCGTTGATGAAATCAATGATTCCCTTGATCACTGACGGAGCCTCCACCACGGAGGTCGTGATATTTGCTGCGAAGTATTCCTGCATGAGCTTGGCTCTCATTTTCTTGATCTTTCGCTTGGCAGCTATTTTCGCCGCTTCCATCTGACTTTCAATCAGGTGATGGTTCAGGCCCTCAACTGGAAAATCATAAGCTCCCCACGGATCGCACCAAACGTGGAGAATATGGAGCTCCGCGTTTTCATTGCATGCGATTTCCGCCGCGTATTCCACAGCTTCTTGTGAAGATTCGGAGAAATCCACGCAAACCACCAGTTTCTTGTAGCCGACATCATGCTGCCTTCTGACCAGCAGCACCGGCACCCGCGAGCGGCGCACACATTTGCTTGCGACCGTTCCCACGTATTTGGATTTGTCTCCGCCGCCATTAGAGCCGACGACCATCAGGTTCGATCCTGTGGCATCAATCAGTGCCATCATCTCATCGAACGGATTTCCGATGCGCACATGATAAACTTTTTTACCGCAAAGATTGGTAGCGCTTTCCGTGAAGGATTTCAGTTTTTTCCGCATGCCTGAAAATACCTCTTCACCTGGTTTCGATGCGCCTGACATGGATTGGGCCTCATCTGACGTGATCACATGCACGACGTGAAGCTCGCCTCCCTCCCACAGCGCTATGTAGTCAGCTTCGATCAGCGCGGATTTGGAACAATCCGAGAAATCAACACCTACGAGAATCGTGTTCAAGGGTCTCATGAGGCGATCAGATTGGATGGTCTGAAACTTTCCACCCGGTAATTTCCGGAGCCGCGCGTCACTTTTTTTCTCTGAAGTGATTGGCTTTCGCTATCGGAGCGTCGGTATTCCGTCGGTGTGATTCGGGTGATTTTCTGAAAGCAGCGATTGAACTGGGAAAGCGATTGAAAGCCTACTTCAAACGCGATATCCGCGACGCGCAGCGAGGAGTTCGCAAGCATATCCTTCGCCATTTTCACCCTGCGGTCGGTGACATACTCGGTCAGGGTCATTCCCGTGGCTTCCTTGAATCTACGGCAAAGATAGTAGCGGCTCATATGAACCTCACCAGCCACCTCGTCCAACAAAATGGTCTCTTGGATGTTCTCATCGATGTAGTCTTTGGCACAGGCGATGCAATCGCTTTTTTCATGGCGTAATTCCAAAACGATCTGACCCGCAAGCTCTCCAAGTTGCAGTGAAAACGCTGCCAACAAGGTGGTCATTGCGCGATATTTCTCTTTCCCGATCACCGGGGTCTCAAGGTAAGCCCGTTCCAATTTCGAGTCTCTTTCCGCATCTCCGCCCATGGTTCTCAAAACCTCCGTAAAGTCTTTTCCGGTGGGATTTTCATGGAAAACGTGCCCCGTCATCAGTTGGCCGACAACCACTCCGCCATGCATGACCGACACGGCGGTCTCCGTCAGACCAGCGAAGCATCGGATGGATCGAACGCCTCTCCCTTCACTCGAAGAAAGTCCGCATTGGGTCTCACTACACAGCTTACAACGATGCGCGCCGCCATTGAGTATCCGGCAGAAGCTGCTCCCGCCGGTATCATCCGAAACGCTCTCCAGTCGCTGGGCTCCGACGGGCCGCAGATCCAGCGGTAGTCCCATTGAATTTCGGAAAATCTCGCGGTAGCTGCGAAAAAGTTCCGAATTGCGAAGCCTGCCAATGAGCGAGTTGGCAGACTTTTCCTGCGTCATTTTCGGTAGGGTGTGTAGACTGCTTTTCGTAAGAGTTTTCATGAGTTTTTTCGTGTGAATGATTTTCGAGACGAGGGATCATCATACGAAATGTTTTGTGAGAGTAAATGAGGAGACCTTCTTGTTGGTTCCTAGTGAAAATCCTTAATCCGCCCCGCGCGCTTGCCGCCGGGATCCGTCTGTCTGGCGCGGGTTCCTCCCCCGAAGCATATGAGAAATCCAGCCAAGACGGCACCGATCATATTGGATACCAGATCCCATCCCGTATTCTCGTAGCCGCCGATGTTCATCTCAGGCGCCGTCATCATCATGATGAACTCCACCGTTTCATTGAATGCGCCGAAGCCCATCCCGCCGGCGATGCATAAGGTTATCAACCCAAACGTCGGGGTAGGTTTTTTCCCATGGCTGAATTGCAATCCGTTCCCAAGGATTTGCCAGCAGAGCCATGTGGTGATTCCAAATCCGTAGGCATGGACAATCTGGTCGTATTTCAGTCTGTGCGGAATGAGCCACAGGGAATAGAGAACGTCATGCGGGGCGTTAGATGGCCAGATTCCGGGAATTCGCACCAGCCCCCCAGCCATATGCATGAGACCCCAGATTGAAAAGCACCAGAGCAGCGGGCGGCTTAGATGACTCCGAGCATTCACAATGGAGATGGCGATGACGAGTGTCGACATCACCAGTAGGTAGGAAAATACATCCGGGTTTCCGGATCGCATCGCAGATACACCGATGACTGCCGTATAGAAAAACGTGAAAATTAGAATCTTGATCGGAAAGCGATCATCGGAACTCCTTTGGATTCGCTTCTCCATATCTCTCCCAAAAATTTCACTCCCGGCGCGGGGACGGTGATTTTTTCTTAAAACATGCTTGGATTTCATTTTTTAAAAACAAATCTGCTAAGGGTCATGATGGCATCGTTCGATGCATCCGGCTTCGCCTGGCTTGTCCATGTTTAAGCGGCGTTTGCCACTTAGTTCCGGTAAGCGTCCTGCCAAGCGCCTCTGGTCATAAACCTCATAAGTCGTCAGCCTGCCCCGACACCGTCGGGAGTGACATCCTCAAGACCGACACAGAAAGGGTTCACAGAAAGGGTTCACAGAAAGGGTTCACAGAAAGGGTTCACAGAAAGGGTTCACAGAAAGGGTTCACAGAAAGGGTTCACAGAAAGGGTCCACCACACTTGGATTCGTTCACAATTCATGCACAACGTTGGTCACTAAGCACGTAGCCGCGGATCGGGAAAGGCTCAGGATTCGAAACGCGATGAAATATTCGGTTCTCGGAACGATCTCTTGTGCGGCCTTGCTGGTGGCTTGCTCCGCATTCCATGAAATGGAACCGACATCAGCGGGAGGAGGAGGTCTGCTCGTCCTGCCGTCTGAGGAAATCGCAAAGCAATCAGGAGCATCGCTCAAAGACCTCCGCACCGGTTTCGATGTATGGATAAACGAATGTGGAAAATGTCATCTCCATGTTTTACCCGCCGACGTTTCACAAAAGGAATGGCATGTGATGAAGCCAGGAGTGGCGTGGAATGCCAATATCTCATACGCTGAGGAGGCTGCGCTGCTGAAATACATCATCGCTGCAAAAAAATACGCTGCGGAGGAAAATAAGCGGCCCGGGGAATGGGAGAACCTGGCGCTTTAGGTTATAGGATGAAGTCATGTCTTACCATTTTCCTGTCGGGCAGATCAGAGAGGGTGACGGGATTTTCGTAAA
>JBIIFS010000145.1:0-4109 GCA_044237185.1 Luteolibacter sp. | reverse complement strand
AAGCGGAATGCGTCCCTTGAGGGGACGAGGAAGGATTAGCTTTGCGCCCTCATCACGCCTTGAACTCGTGACCCCATCGCTCGGCCTTTTACGCAAGGACTTTTGGCAAACAGTCTACACCGGAGGCTCTGGACTGCTGCGGTGATTCCTGCTTTTGGGTTGATGGTGTAAAACAAGAATTATCCGCATTGCCCTAACGCTCCGATAATTGGCGCTCACCCTCAGAGCTGCCCCGACACGTCGGGGCAGCAGTCCAAAGCCTGCGGCGCTTTGTGCAAAAAAGGGAGGCATTGCTGCCTCCCTTGATGAATTTAAATGATTTACCGTGCGTTATGCCAAAGCCGATTTGGCGAGTTGTGAGAATTGCCGCATGAGGGCGCGGGTTTCGTCTTGCCAAGTTTGAATGGCATCGCGCGAAACCTGCATGCGATCAGCGACGGCTTGCTCTAACTCACGATAGTTTGCGCAAAGTTTTTCGTAAAGTTGAGTGAGCATTTCCGCGGTGCTTTGGCAGTAACCCGGAGCAGCTTGGAGCTCGGCGAGTTGAGTTTCAGCAACGCGACGGGCTTCACCCATTTCCGCGAGGAGAATTTTACTGTCCGGCACGCGTCTCAGGCCTTCGACGAGACCGAGCTTGGATAGAGTCCAGATCGTCCATTTGGATGGGTCCCACTGCCATGGCTTCACGCCGTTGCGGTAGTCATGTTGGAACTCATGGTGATAGTTGTGGTAGCCTTCGCCGAAAGTCAGCAGGGCCATGATCGCGCTGTCGCGCGCGGAGTGCTTGGTGGAGTATGGCTGTTTGCCGACGGTGTGACAAAGGGAGTTGATGAAAAACGTGCAATGCTGGGCGATCACGATGCGGGTCACGCCAGCAATCAGGAAGCCACCGAGAGCCCCCTGCATGGGATCCAGTCCCATGAGCGAGTTATACCCATAACCCAGAGCGGAAGGAACGATCAGTCCGAGCACAAGCCCGATCCAATGGGTGTATTTGTGCTGCCACATCACAAGCTTGTCCTTGCGAAGATCGGCAACGTTATCGATGGGAGGCTCGGGATTGAGTTTGAAGAGCAACCAGCCGATGTGCGCCCAGAAAAAACCTTTGGAGATGTCATACGGATCTTCGTCGTGATCGACGTGCTTGTGGTGGCGGCGATGATCGGAAGACCAGTTGAGGCAGGAGTTTTCAAAGGCGCAGGCGCCGAAAAGCAGGGTGAAGAATTTCACCGGAGTCTTTGCTTTGAAGGAAAGGTGGGAAAAAAGGCGGTGGTAGCCGACCGTGATGCTCATCATCGTCGCGCAGAGATAAAAGAAAAACATGCTGAACTGGAACCAATCGATGCCGAAATGATAGAGATAGATTGGAGCACCGATAAGTGCGATGAGTGCGGTGCCAATGAGGAAGCTGGAGGTAATCCAGTTCACACGGTCAAAAGGAATGCGAAACATAATTTTTTTATTGAAGGTTGCCGGCGGCGCAGGATTTTTTGAAATACGCCACAGAAATCGTCCTTCAATTAGCCCATAATCCCTGCGCGCGCAAGGAACGATTTTTAGCAAGTGCGATTGAAGAAAGGCGTGACAATCCAATCCAGCGCGCCAATTTCATCAGCGACCCATCATGGATGAATTTCGGAAAAATCTCTTGGTCCTCGCCTCCGCGGGTTCTGGTAAAACCTTTTGCCTGAGCGACCGCATCATCGCTTTGGCGGCCATGGGCGTTGCGCCGGAAAAAATCGTTGCACTTACCTTCACGCGCAAGGCCGCGGGTGAGTTCGCGGATGCGATTCTCAAGAAACTGGCTGATGCCGCCAGTGATGCGAAAAGCGGCCGCGAGCTGTCCGAGCGAATCTCTGCAGGAAACGTCGATTTCGTGAAGCTTTTAGAAACCTTGGTAAAAAGCCTGCCGAAGCTGACCCTCGGAACCATGGATAAGTTTTTCGCGCGGATTGTGAAAGGCTTCCAATACGAACTGGGAATCACGGGCGGAAAGTTCGAACTGCTCGAGGGTGAGGTCGCGATCACAGCTCAGGATGAGCTGATGGAAAACCTACTGGACGGAGGCTTGGACGCGGCTTTTGAGGAGGAATTTGTGGAAATTTTCCGCCGTGCAACTGCGGGCAAGGAAAACTCTCTGGTGCTCGAGGATTTGAGGAAGTTTATCAATAACTGGCATTCGATTTACGACTCAAGTAACGAACTTCAGTGGGGCCCGGCGGCGCTGTCGCCACGGGTGATCGCCGACTGGGAGAAAGAGAAGCTGGAATTGATTGAATCGATCCGCCGCGATTGGCCGAATGTGGTGATGACCGATAGGCGCCAGCAAGCGGCGTTCGAAAGTATGATGAACTCTTTCGAGCATCACACGATTGGTAGCGGTTCGTTGGATAAGGCGACGAGTCTTTTGAAAAACACTTTGGACGTGGTGTGCGACTCAGAGGGCGCGATCCAAACTTCATATCAGAAACCGTTTACGATCACGGGAGTCGCCGCGCAGAATTTACGCAAGCTCATCACATTGGCCGCTCAGTGCGAATTCGCGGCGGCACTTTCCCGCACCCGTGGAATCCATCAGGTCATTCGCTCTTACGATGAATTGATGGAACGCGAACTCCGCAGCAGAGGCCGGCTGGGATTCGATGACGTGAAGCGCTTGATGGGCGCTTGGATCAAAACCGAAGATGCCCGTTTAAGGCGCGAAGCGATCGATTATCGGCTGGATGCCACTTGCCAGCATTGGTTGTTGGATGAATTTCAAGATACCAGCAAAGATGAATGGAACGGGCTGCAGCCATGGATCGACGAGGCACTGACGGATCAGGAATCCAGTGTGTTTATCGTCGGCGATAAAAAGCAGGCGATCTACGCATGGCGCGGCGGAGAAGTCGGGCTGTTTGATGAACTGATCGAGAAATATCGCGGACCCAAAGACCATCCGTTGGCACTCCAAATCGACACCATGGCAGAGTCATGGCGGTCTTGTCCCGAAGTACTGGGATTAGTGAACCAAGTTTGCGGGGATACGCAAACCATGACAGAGCTTTTCGGACACTCCGCCATAGCTTGGAACAGCGGTTGGGAGAAACACGTCGCGGCAAAATCATTGTCCGGTGCGGATAAGGCCGGACACGCCCGGGTAGAGATCGTGGATGGAGAGGAGCTCAAGGAACGCGTCGTTTCCCAGCTCCGGCATCTCGGAATAGGAACCAAAGAACTCTCCTGTGGACTATTGGTTTCCAAAAACGACGAGGTCAGGGAATGGGCGGATGCCCTGCGTGAAGAAGGATTTCAAGTGGTGGAAGAAGGCGTGCGTGAACCAGGACGCGATCATCCGGTCGGCGTGATGACCTGGCAATTGCTGCGTTGGTTGGCGGATCCATCTGATACGTTCGCGAAACAAGTCGTTGTCATGTCACCGCTCGGCGAGGTTTTCACGCGTCGCTACGGCAAGAATTTCCAAGTCACTTGGGACGCGCTCAGCGCGAGGTTTTCCGAGATCGGTTTTTGCGAAGCGATTCGAGAGCTGTTAGAACCCATTTCCGAAACCTGGCAGGCGTTTGGAAAACGTCGGCTCGAAGATATTTTACAAGCGCTCAAAGAACTCGATGACCAAGGCACCGTGCTATTGAAAGACGTTGCGGAATGGATTGGCCGGATGAAGATTTCACAAAGTCCAGGCGTTGCGGCGGTTCAGGTGATGACCATCCATAAATCGAAGGGCCTCGGTTTTGATGTCGTCATTCTTCCAAGCGTAAGTGACGAAAAGATTCCCTCTTTTACACATTACAACACGGTGAAAGCCGATGACTGGGTTTCAAATGCGCCGCCTTCATGGGTCAGAAAACTCATCCCCGAATTGCGACAAGCCGAGGAAAGATGGGTGAACCAACAAACCTACGAGGCGTTCTGCAAGTTTTACGTCGCGCTCACCCGCGCGAAACGCGGCATGTATGTTTATTTGGAGCCTCCATCGAAAAGCTCAGAACCTGACAAACCGAGTTTGGGGAATTGGCTGCGCTCCAGCTTGGGCATGGGACGTGAGGTCGGCGAGGTCTTTGAAATCGGTTCTGGAGAATGGCATACGTCCGTCAAGGAACGCGTAGCTG
>JBIIFS010000143.1:0-4216 GCA_044237185.1 Luteolibacter sp. | reverse complement strand
GGCTACGAAACGATCATGGTGAACTCGAATCCCGAGACGGTCTCCACCGACTACGATACCTCGGACAAACTTTTCTTCGAGCCGCTAACACTCGAAGACGTTCTCAACATCTGCGATCAAGAAAAACCCTACGGCGTAATCGTCCAGTTCGGCGGACAAACCCCACTCAACCTCGCGGCGGATCTTGAACGTCATGGCGTCCCCATCATCGGAACTTCACCAAAATCGATCGAGCTCGCAGAAGACCGCAAGTTTTTCTCTGCCCTGTTAGATAAGCTCCATCTCAAACAAGCCGAAGCCGGAACCGCCACCAACGAGGCGGAGGCGATCGCCGTCGCCAACCGCATCGGTTACCCAGTTCTCGTCAGGCCTTCCTTCGTGCTCGGTGGCCGCGCGATGATGATCGTTTACTGCGACTCCGAACTCTCCACCTACATGCGCGAAGCGGTCACCGCTTCTCCAGAGCGCCCAGTTCTTGTCGATCGTTTCCTCGATAACGCCACGGAAATCGATGTCGATTGCATCAGCGACGGGGAAACCTCCGTGGTCGGCGCAATCATGCAACACATCGAACAAGCCGGCATCCATTCCGGCGATTCCGCTTGCGTCATTCCTGCCTTCTCAATCTCGGATCACATCAAAGCCCAAATCGAAAAAGCCGCCAAAGACCTCGCCCGCGAGTTGCAGGTCAAAGGCCTGATGAACATCCAGTTCGCGGTGAAAGATGAGGAGCTGTATGTCATCGAGGTCAATCCTCGCGCCTCTCGAACCGTGCCTTTTGTCTCAAAAGCCACCGGCGTTTCTCTCGCCAAACTCGCCGCCAAAATCATGGTCGGTGAAAAACTCGCCGATATGGGATATACGGAAACCATCATCCCTACCCATTTCTCGGTCAAGGAAGCCGTGTTCCCATGGAACCGCTTTCCAGGCATCGACATCGTGCTCGGTCCAGAAATGAAATCCACCGGCGAGGTGATGGGCATCGATAAGGATTGGGGCATGGCCTATGCCAAATCGCAGATCTCCGCCTTCAATCCGCTTCCGAAAGAAGGCACGGTGTTTTTCTCCGTCGCGGATCGTGATAAAGAGCGCGCCATCGACATCGCCCGCAGCCTTCATGAACTCGGTTTCAAAATCGTCTCGACCGGCGGCACGCTCGCCAAACTCGCCGAAGCCGGCATTCCCGCCGACCGGGTTTACAAGGTCCTCGAACAAGCGCGCCCGAACGTCATCGACATGATGAAAAACAACGAGATCCATTTCCTCATCAACACCCCGGCGACTCATGAGTCCCGCGCCGATGAGATCCTGATCCGCTCCACCGCGATCGCTCAGAAAATTTCCTATGCCACCAACATGGCAGCCGCCGAGGCCTCCGTAAAAGCCATTCGCTCCCTCAAAGAAACCGAGCTCACGGTCCAAAGCATCCAGGAGTATCATGCCTGAGGATCCGTAACCGGAAACCCCTCGGCTCTATCCGATTGCGTTTCCTCACCGGATGGAATAAGGGTTTGCCCATTACATACAGAATTAGGCATCTCTCCTGCTTCCATCACTTAAAGTCCATGATCGGGCGGCAACCATGAACAACTCCCCACATATCCTTCGGGATTTCGATCACGCGATCACCACGCTCAAAGGCGAGGTCTTGAGAATGGCTGCAAAGGCCCGCCATAATCTGGAGCGCGCCATCCAGTCCCTGCTCGAACGCAACCCCGAAATCGCGAACGCCGTCATCGCGGACGATGATGAAATCGACGAACTCGAACGCTCCATTGATAAACTCGGGATGGACATCCTTGTGCGCTATCATCCGCTCGCCAATGATCTCCGGCTCGTTGTCTCATCGATGAAAATCTCGATGAACCTTGAGCGCATCTCCGATCATGCGGTCAGCATTGCCAAACGCGCGAAAAAAACCATCGCCGCCGCCGAGCTTGGCGATGTGACCTTGGTGGAGCCGATCTACTCATTGGCGGATCACCTGTTGCGTGATGCGATTTCATCCTACAGCGATGGCAATGGCACGCTCGGCGCCTCCCTGCACCTGCGTGACAAAGAGCTGGATAAAATGCACAAGGAAGTGACTTCCCAATTCAGCGCCCGCATCGAAGACACCGCCGGCCGTAGCCAGGAATACCTCCACCTCATCCTCATCATCCGTTCCCTCGAACGCGTCGGCGATCTCTCCTGCAACATCGGCGAAGACGCCGTCTTCCTCGAACACGCCAAAGACCTCCGCCACAAAGGCAGCAGCGAACGCGAAGTGACGAGCGAGGACTGAGCGACTGATTGGAGGCTGGATTGGAGTGAGGACTTACAGATCCGTTTGCGCTTCACACACGCTTGCCTTTCCGCTTTTGTCACATTGTGCGAATTAGATCAGATAAATGAGCATCCTTGCTCCAAGAACTTCTCTTCCATCGAGTTTTAAAAATTAAGAATATCAACCATGACAAGTACCCAGCAAAGCGCCCTACTCCGTCAGCAAATCTGGCAAATCGCAAATGACGTCCGCGGCGCTGTGGATGGTTGGGACTTCAAGCAATATGTCCTCGGCACCCTTTTCTACCGCTTCATCAGTGAAAACTTTGCCGCCTACATCGAAGCGGGAGATCCCGATATCCATTATGCTCAGTTAGCGGATAGCGTCATCACGCCAGAAATCAAGGACGATGCCATCAAGACCAAGGGCTACTTCATCTACCCTAGCCAGCTCTTTTCCAACATCCTCGCCACAGCGAACACCAGCGAGAGCCTGAATACTGACCTCGCCGCGATCTTTTCCGCCATCGAAAGTTCCGCCAATGGCTACCCTTCGGAGCAAGATATCAAGGGATTGTTCGCTGATTTCGATACCACCAGCAATCGCCTTGGCAATACCGTCAAAGACAAAAACCTGCGCCTAGCCGCCGTGCTGACACGTGTCGGTGAAATGAACTTCGGAAATTTCGAAGGTAGCCAGATCGACCTCTTTGGCGATGCCTATGAATTCCTGATCTCCAACTATGCCGCCAATGCCGGTAAATCGGGAGGAGAATTCTTCACGCCAACGCACGTCTCCCAGCTCATCGCCCAGCTGGCGATGCACAAGCAGACCAGCGTCAACAAGATCTACGACCCCGCCGCAGGCTCGGGATCTTTGCTGCTACAGGCCAAGAAGCACTTCGACTCGCACATCATCGAGGACGGCTTCTTCGGTCAGGAAATCAACCACACCACCTACAACCTGGCGCGGATGAACATGTTCCTGCACAACATCAACTACGACAAGTTCAACATCCAGCTCGGCAACACCCTCACCGATCCCCATTTTCTCAACGACAAGCCCTTCGATGCCATCGTTTCCAATCCTCCCTATTCAATCAAATGGAAAGGTAGCGACGACCCGACCCTCATCAACGATGACCGCTTTGCCCCCGCCGGTGTGCTCGCTCCGAAGTCGAAGGCCGACTTCGCCTTCGTCCTCCATGCTCTGAGCTACCTTTCCGCGAAAGGCCGCGCCGCCATCGTCTGCTTCCCCGGCATCTTCTACCGCGGCGGTGCTGAGCAAAAGATCCGCCAATACCTGATCGACAACAATTACGTGGAAACGGTCATCTCCCTCGCGCCCAACCTCTTCTTCGGCACCACCATCGCGGTCAACATCCTTGTGCTCTCCAAGCACAAACCCGACACCCGCACCCAGTTCATCGATGCCAGCGGCCTTTTCAAAAAGGAGACCAACAACAACACGCTTACCGACGATCATGTCGGGCGCATCATGGAGGTCTTCGACACCAAGGAGAACGTTCCTCACTTTGCCCTCTCCGTGGATCACGGCACTGTCGCCGAGAAAGACTACAACCTCTCCGTCAGCACCTACGTCGAAGCAAAAGACAATCGCGAAGTCGTGGACATTGGCGAGCTGAATGCGGAGCTGAAAACCACCGTTGCCAAAATCGACCGCCTGCGGGCGGACATCGATGCCATCGTGGCGGAAATCGAGGGGTAACCACGAAAGGCACGAAAAACACGAAACCAAAACAAAAACACCTCTTTTTTAATGAACCCCTATCCTCCTTTTCTTCCTTTCGTGTCTTTAGTGGTTAAAAACAAACGCAAGGAGGTAGCGGCATGAGCGATGTGATCCTTTACACCACCGATGACGGAAAAACCCAAATCGACTTGCGGCTGCAAGACGGCACCGTCTGGCTTTCCCAACTCCAGATCGCCG
>JBIIFS010000032.1:0-15011 GCA_044237185.1 Luteolibacter sp. | reverse complement strand
GAAAATCCTCCGCAATGGGACGCGCCAAAGAATTGGAGCGCAGTTACGACCTGCTCAATTACATCGGAACCCGTCCTCGCACCAGTTATCTGGCTCGTGTGAAAAACCCGAACCCTGACATGCCGGATGCTCCGTTCATCGGTCAAGCCACCATCCATATGGTCTGATTTTCTCACTGATATTCTCTCTTGATTTTACCCATACCCATGGCCTCCACCTCAGAAACCGCCCCGCATCAAGACTCAGGAATCAAACTTCCTGTTCTCAAGCGTGAAAAGTTGATTCTCAACGACCGCTCCTACCATTGGATTACCGACCGTATTTGCGGCATTATTGAAAATCGCCAACCGTTGCTCTGGTGGCTTTTGTTTATTCCATCATCGCTGATTGCTTTGATCGGCGTGGGTGGGGGGCTTTTCCACCTCGTATCCACGGGTGTCGGTGTTTGGGGAAACACCAACCGCATCATGTGGGGTTGGCCAATTGTGAACTTCGTTTTCTGGATCGGCATCGGTCACGCCGGAACCCTGATTTCGGCGATTCTTTTCCTGACTCGCCAAAACTGGCGCACTTCGATTAACCGCGCGGCGGAGGCGATGACGATTTTCGCAGTGATGTGCGCAGGCATATTCCCAGCCTTTCACGTGGGTCGCGTCTGGTTTGCTTGGTTTCTTGCACCCGTTCCGAACGCCAACGCGATTTGGCAAAACTTCAAGTCACCTCTTCTCTGGGACGTATTCGCGGTTTCGACCTATTTTACCATTTCCCTGATTTTTTGGTTCCTTGGCATGGTTCCCGATCTCGCCACGATTCGCGATCGTTGTAAGCCAGGCATTCGTAAAATCCTCTATGGAATTTTCTCTCTCGGCTGGAGAGGCGGTAACCGTCAGTGGAGCCACTACGAAATGGCATACCTTCTCCTCGCAGCACTTTCAACGCCTCTGGTTCTCTCGGTTCACTCTGTGGTTTCGTTCGACTTCGCAACCTCGGTCGTTCCCGGTTGGCATACCACGATTTTCCCGCCTTATTTCGTCGCGGGTGCGATCTTCGGCGGCTTTGCGATGGTGCTCACGATCATGATTCCGGCCCGTTTCATCTACGGCTTGCAGGATTTGATCACCATGAAGCACATCGACAACATGGCGAAGATCATTCTGCTCACCGGCACGATTGTGGGTTACGCCTATTTGATGGAGTTGTTCGTCGCTTTCTATTCCGGTGCGATTTACGAAATGGATGCCTTCAAATTCCGTATCGCCGGCCCTTACTGGTGGGCTTATGCGGCAATGATGTCCTGCAACGTGCTTTCACCTCAGGTCTTCTGGTTCAAGGCTTGTCGTGAAAATCTTTGGGTCGTGATGATTGTGGCGATGTGCGTCAACGTAGGTATGTGGTATGAGCGCTTCGTCATCATCGTCACCACGCTGGCACGCATGTGGCTGCCAGGTGATTGGAAAACTTTCTCACCATCGCCCCAGGATCAACTGCTGTTTATCGGAACGATTGGCATGTTCCTGACCCTGTTCCTATTGTTTCTCCGCTTTCTTCCATGCATTAACATTGCGGAGGTGAAATGGACGAAAACCGAAAGTGATCCGCATTTTGAGGATAACGAATCCCATCCGGATGCCGGCGCGGAAGTCATTCCTGCCTACCAACATGAGCTAACGAGCAAATAAATTTCAAATTCCAAATTCCAAATCTCAATTTTTCAACACGTGAGCACTACCCGAAAACGAGTTTATGGCTATCTCGCCGAGTTCAAAAGCGCCTCGGCGCTCTACAAGGCTGCAGAAAAAGTCCGCGATGCGGGCTTCAGTAAATGGGATTGCTACACCCCATATCCGGTCCACGGACTTGATGCGGCGATGGGTTTGAAACGGTCCATTCTTCCATGGTTCGTTTTCTTCGGTGGTATCACTGGTACGGCTACGGCTTTCACTCTCGCCTATGTGACTCAGGTTGTTATCTACCCGACGGTCGTCCAAGCGAAACCTACCAACATTTTTACCATACCGGCGTTCTTTCCAGTGATGTTCGAGTTGACCATTTTGTTCTCGGGTTTCACCGTGCTCTTCGGTTTGCTTGGTCTCATTCAGTTGCCTCGCCTCAACCATCCTCTCTTTGCTAGCAAGCAATTTCACCGCGCGACAGATGACGGATTCTTCATCGCCATTGAGGCACGTGACGAAAAATTCAGCCCGCAAGGCACTCGTGATCTACTCGCGAATATCGGTGGCGAGAACATCGAACTCGTCGAAGAAGAACAGAATTAACCCGTTTTTAACCGCACAATCCATCATTAGCCATGCGCTACTTTTTCTTAGCATACGCCATTGTCGCAGTTCTCGTTGTCGGGATGCTGGGCTTCCGTGGTCAGCATTTCTCTAAACCGCCCATCCAGGTTTTTCCTGACATGGACAATCAAGATAAACTTAAGGCCCAATCTCCGAGTCATTTCTTCGCGGATCGCCAAGGATCACGCCAACCTGTCGCAGGCACCCAGCCACTTGGCTTTAATGAGGTAGGTAAAAAAGAAATCGGTGGAATTCCCGAATACGAATTCGGGGGTCAAACGGGTTACTATTACACGGGTCACGTTGGTGATTACTTCGGTACCGGAATGCCTGATGAACTTGAACTCGATTCCGAACAAACTGCCACCCAACTCATCAAGCGTGGTAAAGAGCGCTATGGAATTTACTGCTCGGCCTGTCATGGCGAAACCGGAAACGGACTTGGAATCACATCCCATTATGGAGTGCCGGGTATCGCCAACCTGCACCTCGATCCATTCAATTCTGCTTCATACCCCGACGGTCGCATGTTTGATGTCATCACCCATGGTAAGGGCATGATGAGCGGATACGGAGCCAACATTCCTGTCCGTGACCGCTGGGCGATCATTTCCTACGTCCGCACTCTCCAAGCCGCCAAACAAGCCGCAACCGCAGCCAAATAATTTTTCCGATGTCCCACCACGTCATATCCGCAGATATAGCCATCAACGGCGATCACCTCGATAAATCGAAGATCTCCAGGGTCAAAACCCTATCATTCATCGTTGCCGCTTGCGGCACTATCGTAAGCCTGCTCGCACTTTTCGGTGTGTTCGGTGAGTTCTTTCAAGGAACGTATGCCTACTCATGGGTGTTCGCTTATTACTTTTTCCTGACGCTTTCCATCGGCGGGGTGTTCTGGACATTGCTTCACAACGTTTCCAACTCAGGTTGGGGGACTTCTGTGCGCCGCACGTTTGAGAACCTTGGTTCCACGTTTCCTTGGATCTTCCTGTTCGGCATTCCCTTGCTTTTTCCACAGGTCAATCAATACCTCTTCGAGTGGATGAATATCCACCGTGAAGCTGGTAGTGGTTCTGTTAAAGAACATCTACATCATTCCGATCATCTGCTCTACAATAAGCACTGGTTTATGAATATTCCGTTCTGGTTTGGACGTTTTGCGTTTTACGGGATCGGTCTTTCTGCAGTGATTTATTTCCTCCGTAAACTTTCCACCACCCAGGACACCGATCCAAATCCCGGCGTCCAACGTTTGTTCCGTGCCAGATTCCATTCAACTTACACTTTGATAGTTTTTGCCCTGACGATCACCTTCACAGGCTTCGATTTCCTCATGGGTCAGGATTACAAATGGTTCTCAACCATGTGGGGTGTGTATCTCTTCGCGGGTTCTGCGCTTAACTCCATGGCGGTGATCGTTCTGGTTACGGCATGGCTTAAAAGCAAAGGACATCTCAAGCATGTCACCGGTCCTGAACATTTCCATATCATGGGTAAATTGATGTTCGCCTTCACCACTTTCTGGGCATACATCGCGTTCTCTCAGTATTTCCTGATCTGGTATGCGAACATCACGGAAGAAACTTCTTACTTCCTGATTCGTAACACGGGTAACTGGAACATCGGAATGATCTGTCTCGTATTTTTGCACTTTGTGGTTCCATTTGTCGTGCTTCTCCAGGCCTGGCTGAAAAAGAATCCCAAATACCTCTCGATCGTCGCAATCTACACACTCTGTATGCACGCGCTTGATCACTATCTTATCACTATTCCGGAACGCGGTATTTCGCTTGGTCGAATGAATCACAAGGTTTTTGGTGATATTGTGCCCGCCATCCCCGGTGCGTTCTGGGGCGACATACTTGCCTTCGTGACCCTTGGTGCGGCATTTATTTTCATTCTCCTTCGTGCGTTGGGTCAACACTCGCTCTATCCGAACCGTGACCCGCGTATTCTCGAATCCGCTAATCTTTCCAACTGATTTTTTTCATCTAACCGCATGGACCCCACTCGCGATAATCTACTGATCCGTTTCAAAGCCTTCATCGACGGCCTAGGAATTTTCACACTTTTTGCCGTATTGTTGCTCGTTGTTTTTGGCGCTGCAGCTGCATTTGGCTGGTTGAAAAAAGGTGCTGAGCCTGAAGAGGCTGCAGCTAAAATCCGCCAAGGGGTCAAAGCCGAGGTGATTGCCGAGCAAGCGAAGTTCCTATCCAAAGACGCCATCGATTCCGTGACTCCGAATGTCGCAAAATTACTAACCCATTCGAATCCCATCGCTGTCGAAATCCCGACACAAGTGGTTCCCGGATCCGAGACTGCCAAGAAACTCGCATCAGAAGTGCCGATTGATCCTGCGCAGATGGAAATTGGTAAAGCCCAGTTTC
Source organism: Luteolibacter sp. (assembly GCA_044237185.1). Lineage (GTDB taxonomy): Bacteria > Verrucomicrobiota > Verrucomicrobiia > Verrucomicrobiales > Akkermansiaceae > Luteolibacter. Next base: position 10,321 of record JBIIFS010000032.1, on the reverse strand, counting down.
TTGTCTGTGGTGCGTGCCACGGTCAAAATGGGGAAGGGACGCCGGCTGGGCCGCCGCTTGCCGGTTCAGAGTGGGTTACCGGACCTATTTCCAATCTGGTTCGCATCCAGCTTCGAGGCTTAAAAGGACCGATTGAAGTTGCCGGTAAAGTATATGATTTCCCTGCGGGTATGCAGCCAATGGCGTATCAGACCGATGATCAAATCGCCGGTGCCTTGACATACATCCGGAACAGCTTCGGAAATAAGGCCTCGCCGGTGAAACCTGAAGAGGTGAAAGCACTTCGTAGTGAGGTCGGCCAACCCCAAGTCACCGCCCAAGAACTCATCAAACCGTAAGTCAGAAGCTCTAACGATTTAACCAGACCAGATGTCTACAGAAATTTCAAACGCCAATCTTCAGGACGCTCAGTTGAGAGCCGGAATCGACCGCTCGCTTCGTCATCCTGTGATGTTTTTCCTTACTAGCGGTGCGGCATGGCTTGCCGTTTCCCTGATCCTTGGAATCATTTCCTCTGCAAAAGTCCACTCTCCGACCTTCCTCGATTGCTGCTCTTTTCTGACCTACGGACGCACTCAGGCCGCTCACCTCAATCTGCTTGTCTATGGCTGGGGTTTTCAAGTCGCCTTCGGTGTCATCATCTGGTTGATGTCACGGTTATCCCGCCAAACCTGCAAGGCTGCCGGTTTGGTTCTCACCGCTGGGCACGTATGGAACTTGGGTGTTTCTCTGGGCGTCTTTGCTATTCTGTTTGGATACGGCACTGGAATTCCTTGGATGGAATTTCCAGCTTTCACATGGCCGGTGTTGCTTCTCAGCTATATCGCAATCCTAGTCTGGTCATTCGTTCAGTTCAAAATCCGTCCTGAGGGGCCGGTTTACATATCCCAGTGGTATTTGATGGCAGCAATGCTCTGGTTTCCATGGGTATTTACCACCGCAAACATTCTCATCCATATTGTTCCTGGAAATCCGGTTATGGCGGCTGGCATAGCCGCTTGGTATAAATCCGCGATGGTATTCCTGTTCTTCACGCCCGTTGCCTTGGGCACGGCATTCTATCTGGTTCCTAAAGTGACTGGAAGACCCGTTCAGAGTTATTCGATGGCGAAGATGGGCTTTTGGTCTCTTGCCGTGATCATGCCATGGGCCGGCATGCAGAAGCTTATGGGTGCGCCTATTCCGTATTTTCTTCCTTACGTGGGTGCTGCCGCAACCATCCTCTTTTTCATTCCGGCTTTGAGTGCTGCTGTGAATCTTCTGCAAACGGCTTCGTCTAACAAGGACGTTGTCATGCACAGCCCTACGCTGCGTTTCACCATGGCCGGTTTGTTTGGCTTGATCGTGATGGCTCTATGCGCCGCATTTATCAATATTCCCGGTTCCACTCTCAAGCTGAGCCAGTTCTCCATGTCAGGTTACGGTTTTGAAATTCTGGCTATCTACGCGTTCTTCAGCTTCGTGATGTTTGGCGCGATCTATTTTATTGTTCCCCGTATCACCCAACGCGAGTGGCTTTCAAGACGCCTGATCAAGATGCATTTCTTCATCTCCATTTACGGAATCGTTCTCATTGCCCTTGTCGCTGTTTTCGGCGGCTTACAACAGGGTATGGGGCAAGAGGAATTCAACAAACCATGGATTACGATTGCGTTCCGCGCCTATCCATATGCCTGGGCGACTACCATTGCCTGGTGCTTCATCCTGATCTCTAACATTTTCTTCTTCCTCCATTTGCTGGTCATGTGGTTGAGCCTCGGCCGTCGCAGTATCCACCCGACACTCCTGATATCCGACCACGGAGCTAGTCCGCACGGAGAGGATGGCGATATTGACAATTGTGGCCCAGGTACAGTCACACCAGCCCACTAAACAGTTTTACCCAGAATCTTCTCATGAGTTCTCGCACATTCTTCCTCAGTCTCTCTGCAAGCTTCGGTGTTGCGTGGTTGGCCGTTGTTGTCGTTCCTTATTTCAAGATGCGCTCGATTGAGCCCATCTCAATGGGAGATGATGCCACCGGAACCAATGCTGTTTTCATTCCCAAGCGCGCCGGGCGCATCGCGGATGGTTCCAAGGTATATGCTGAAAACGGATGCTACCTGTGTCACTCTCAGTTGGTTCGTCCTACTTATGCTGGAAACGACATCTTTCGATCAGACCTGGGCGGCATGGTTTATGAGGATCAGCGTGGTGACAGCCGCCGTGAAACCAATGTTTACGACTATGCAGGTGAAAAATTTGCTCAGATCGGAGAAACCCGTTTGGGTCCGGATCTATCAAATCTCGGTGTCCGTGTGGTCAATAGCTACGCCAAGGATATTTCTCCAGACGCATGGCTTTACCGCCATCTTTACAATCCTCGCTCCAGTGCTGCATACAGCCATTCCGCTTGCCCTTCATTCCGCTTTCTCTTTGATAAAAAGAAAATCAATGGAATTGCAAGCGGAGGAGCACTTGAACTCGATGACACAAGCGACATTGAAATCGTCCCCAGTGCCGATGCTCGCGCACTGGTGTCCTATTTGTTGTCATTGAAAAAAGACCAACCTGTTCCACCTTTGCTCAACTTTGCCAAGCCCGCTGCGCCATCTACAACCGCGCCTTAATTTTCCAACGATTTTCTCACTCTCCATCGCAATCTTCCCACCATGTCCTCGCCCAGTCCGCAATCGAACCCACAACCCGATCTTGACGAGTCGATCAATGTCACCAAGGCCCATGGCCGTGTTGAGCTTGAAACCGCTGCAACTTTGCGTGAAAGCCGCATCGCAGAGAACGGCCACGAGCCAGTTCCCCTCTGGGTCATTGTTGCGTTTGGTATTGTCTTGCTTGTCGCCGGAGCTGTTCTTGGCCGGGCCGGTAATTTTTTCTCCTATGGTGACCTCACTCGCCCGAACTACGTGCGTGACGAGATCCCGGGTGGCGCAGCGAAAGGTCCGGTTTCCAAGTCCGCTCTTGCAGCATTCAGCAGCCGAGGTAAGAATATCTACGCATCGAAGTGCAACGGCTGCCATGGTGCGGATGCCAAAGGTGACGGAACAAATTACCCTTCGCTCGTCGATTCCAAGTTTGTCATCGGTGATACTCAAACATTTGCGATGGTTGTTCTCAATGGCATCCAAGGTCCGACCAGTAGCGGAAAAGTCTATGGTGCCGGAGTGATGCCAGCACAGGGTGCGGGTATGACAGCTGTGGAACTTGCCTCCTTGATGACCTTTGTTCGTAACAGCTTCGGTAACGAAACCGGTGATGTTGTCTCCATTGATATGGCAACCAAAGCTTTCGAGATTTCTGCAGCGCGTGAAAAAGCCGGACAATCAGTAACTGCTGAGGAAATCGCAGCCAAGCATATGTCGATGCTTCCCGGTGAGGTTTTGGAACCTGCTACAATGGTCAATCCGTCGAATCTCACACCGGCTCCTTAACTTCACACAACAACGGCAACTGCCGTCTTTACTTAACTTATCCATCACCTCGCCTAAATTAATTATGAGCGCCAAAGCAGCATCTCACGACAGCTACGATCACCATGACGACCATGCTGACCACCATCACAATCCGGGCTGGTTTGCAAAATACATCTTTTCTACGGATCATAAAACGATTGGTATTCAGTATGGTATCACGGCGTTGCTGTTCTTGGCTTTCGGTTTTTATCTGATGATGGTGATGCGATGGAGTATCGCTTATCCGCACCAACCCCTGCCAGATTGGATGGGTTGGATATTTAGTGATACTTGGAAATCCCGTTGGCTTCAGGATGGTAAAGTCACGGGTGAAACCTATAACATGTTCGGAGCTATGCATGGTACGATCATGGTTTTCCTCGGGATCGTGCCACTCGGTTTTGGTGCTTTCGGTAACTATGTGACGCCACTGCAAATCGGTGCAGTTGATATGGCGTTCCCCAAGTTAAACATGGTTTCATACTGGACTTATCTTGCGGGTGGTCTGGTCATGTGCGCTTCGTTTTTTATGGAATCTGGCGCCGCCAAATCCGGTTGGACAAACTACTCGCCGCTAGCCGGTTTTGCAGACGGTCAAATCGTCAACCAATGGCTTGCGGGGCAAACCCAATGGCTAATCGGCCTGGTGTTGTTGATCACTTCCTCGCTTCTCGGTTCGGTCAATTTTATCACCACAATTATCAACTTACGTGCACGCGGTATGACATGGATGCGTTTGCCGTTCTTTGTCTGGGCGATGCTAGTCACAGCTTTCCTTTTGTTGCTTGCTTTTCCTCCGCTTGAGGCAGCCGGTATCATGCAGCTCATGGACAGGGTAGCGCACTCATCATTCTTCATGCCTTCCGGTCTCTTTACCAAAGCCGATGGTCTTGCTGATCTTGCCGGAGGTGGTTCGCCACTGCTGTTCCAGCACCTTTTCTGGTTCCTTGGTCACCCTGAGGTTTATGTCCTTCTTTTGCCTGCCATTGCATGTGTCGCGGAAATCATTCCAGTCAATACACGCAAGCCGCTCTGGGGCTACAAATCGATGGTTTATTCCGTCCTTATCCTCGGGTTCCTATCCTTCATCGTCTGGGCTCACCACATGTACATGACGGGCATGGGATCCTCGGTTTCGACGTTCTTCCAGACCACTACGGTTCTGATTTCGATTCCGTCCGTGGTCATCATCACCGCGTTGTTGATTTCACTGTGGGGCGGATCAATCCGCTTCACTCCACCCATGCTCTGGGCCTGTGCGTTCATACCCATGTTCGGCATTGGAGGTCTCACCGGATTGCCTCTGGCATTCAACCTCGTCGGTCTCCACCTTCACGATACTTATTATGTGATCGGTCACTTCCATTATGTGGTCGCACCGGGAATCTTGTTCGGACTTTTCGCCGGTGTTCATCATTGGTATCCAAAAATCACGGGGCGTTACACGAACAGTTTTCTGAATCATCTTCATTTTTGGCCAAGCTTGGTCTGCATGAACGTGCTTTTCTTTCCCATGCTGGTGCAAGGAATGGCTGGCTTCCATCGCCGTTGGTACAACGGGGGTGATGCTTATCTGGAAAAAGCGGCGGATAGCGCCAACGTTTTTGGTAACATTGTTCGTGAGCACATTGACCTGAACATCGTGATGTCATACGGCGCGTGGGCATTGGCAGTTGCTCAAATTCCTTTTATCATCAACTTCCTGCTCGCTTGGAAAATGGGACGCAAGGTTGAAAACGATAACCCATGGGACGCAACCACACTCGAGTGGGCCACCCCGACACCTCCGGGTCACGGAAATTTCACCTTCGACGTTGCCATCTATCGCGGTCCTTATGAATATTCACGGCCTGATTGTGACAAGGATTACTTGCCGCAATGGCAGGTCCCTGACAAGAACGCCAGGGTATCCGAAGGAGAGTCTGATGTCGCCCCGTCAAAAGACACTCATTAAGTTTTATTACTCGCTGAAAAATTAGCCCTAGCCAAATTTTAGAAATGGAAATCCCATACATCTTCACTCCCCGTAAAGACACGGGCCTGGTCAACTCCAAGATTGCCATCTGGCTTTTCCTCGCTTCAGAGGTCATGCTCTTCGGAGGCTTTTTCTCCGCTTATGTATATCTTCGCTTGGGTGCGGATTATCCATGGCCAGAACGAAGCCTTCCCGTGCTTCCCGGTTTGATCAACACCTTCGTGCTCATCGCGTCATCGGTCACTGTGGTTTTTGCATGGGCTGCACTGAAAATGCGCAAGTGGAGACAATTCCAAGTCTACATGGCAATCACGGTCGCATGTGCGGCATTGTTCATGGTGCTCAAAGGCATTGAATACTATCTTAAATTTCATCACCAAGCGGTTCGTCTGCATGACTATTCGATTGTCGAGGGTCACCTCGGATACGAGAAGGAAGATGGAAAGTTGGTTCTGGATCGCAAGGGTCACCCCATTGAAGAAAACATGATCCGTATCAAGGCTGAGAAAATTTCTTTCTCCACGAAACGTTATCATGCCGCCTGGGTTGAAGAGATGTTGGCGGAGGCTAGTCATCATCAAGCCGAAATTAAGCTTGAAGCAGATATCACATTGGTCGTTGAAGAAGGTAAGCCTGCGATTGAAATCGCAAAAGCGGGTGCTCCACTGTCTCTCGAACTTTTGAATAAAATCAAAGATGTTCACATTGCTGCACTGGCACACAATTCCCAACTGAGGACTGTGGCGCTCAGAGAGGCTTGGAAGACGGCCCATGAGGCAAATCCCGGTAAGAAGGATCGGGAGCTATCTGAAGGTGTTGGCATCGATATGGAAGCACTTAAACCGCGCATGTTGGGCGAAATTCCTTCTGTAACGTTTGAAGTAGCCAGTCCGGTTGAGTTGCTTTTCAAGCCACGTGACATTAAAGAGGGTCCGTCTTCATCCACTCTTCGGGACGATACCGTCATCACCGGCAAGATGGAGGATAGTCCCATGGTTTTCCACTATGTCGATGCTATCGATTTCCAGTGGTTGGTCATGAAGGCGGAAAAGAAGGGGATTACTCCCGAGACAGCCATCGAGAATTCCTGGCTCATGAAGAACTATGAGTTTGCTCGAGAAGCATGGGAATGGCATCTGAAACAAACCGCCAAAAAGCAAAAAGCGCTTAACGATCGTTATGGGTTCAAAAAGGATGGAACACCAGTTCGTGTCCTTACTGAAAAAGAGCTATACCGCATGGGTTGGAAAGACCTTGCTGAAAAAGGGGTTGATACAAAGGGTGTGAAAATCTCCGGTTTTGACAAACTCAAAGAAGAGTTCATGGGTCCCAATTACGATGCGAGGGGTAATGAGACCTTTGAAGAACTTTCTGTTCCACGTGATCAGATTCGTTATGCTTCAAAATTCACTCCAAGTTGGAATAACTATTATGCGATCTATTTTACCATCACAGGTCTTCATGGCCTTCATGTGATCGGCGGTGCCCTCGTTCTTCTTTATTACCTTCTGTTTGGTCGTAAGATGTTTCTCTCAAATCCAGAGTGGCTTGCATACCGCGTGGAAGTCGGCGGCTTGTTCTGGCACTTTGTTGACTTGATCTGGATCTTCGCGTTCCCGATCTTCTACCTCATGTAAATATTTTTTCACAAATCCTAACTTATTCCCGAAATGGCTGATTCAATTGAAGATATCCAAAAATCCAAGAAGACCTACCTTGCGGTGTTCGGTGCACTGCTTGTTGGTACCGTTCTCACTGTGTTGGTTGCGGAAGCACCAGGTTGGTTATATTGGCTCGATGTTGGCGAGCATGGCTTTGACAAATGGGACGCGATTGTCGGCATGCTGATTGCCGGCACCAAGGCGTCTCTCGTTGCTGTGATATTCATGCACTTGAATCATGAGAAAAAACTCATTTATTGGGTTTTCTTTGGTGCGATCTTTTTTTTCGCCTGTCTCGCCGGGCTACTTGCGCTTGCGAAAGGCAGTCCTATCTTTGATTACCTTTTTTACAAATAAGCATTATGTCACTCCGTAGCTTCCATATCGTCTTTATCACTGTTTGCACTCTGTTCTGTGTCTTTCTGGCGTTGTGGGCTTTTGTGCTTGCTCCAGAGCCATCGGCGATGGCCACGGGCTCGGGTATTGCCGGTATCATTGGAATCATTCTCATGCCGGCCTACGCCATCTGCTTCTGTAAAAAAGCAAACAAACTTCAACTCTGATCCAGCCGTGAATCCATTCAATTCCCTAGCTTGCACAACCTGCAGTGTTTCTTTTGAGGCAGCCGGTGACTCCATCGGCTACTCAATCCTGTTCCTTCTTGTGGTTATCACGGCCGTGTTGGCAGGTATTATTTTCTTCATGGTGCGTCTTGCGCGTCGCGAGAACGCCAACCTTGATCCTGAGCTTCGCGACGATTACATCAGTCACTAACATACATCAGTACCCTAAATTTCAGATTTTACCAAAATGACTTTTTCAGAACTTATTGGACTGTCCAAAAATTATTCCGCCCACGGTGGTAACGTCGACCATCTGATCATGGTCGTGCATTGGTTCATGCTGGCACTATTTGTTGGCTGGACCGCTTTCTTTTTCTATTGCCTCTTCAAGTTTTGGCGGAAGCGCAGTCCAAAGGCGTCTTATCATGGGGTTCAAAGTCATCTTTCCAGTCATATGGAGATCGCCGTTATTATCATCGAAGCGGTCTTACTTTTGGGTTTTGCATTCCCGCTCTGGAATGAACAGGTGGACAACTGGAAGACGGTAAAAGACATGAACCCTGTTCGGATTCGAGTCGTTGGTTGGCAGTTCGGTTGGACTTATCACTACCCCGGTCTTGATGGGAAATTCGGACGTGTCGATGCGGCTTTGATAGATGGCACCAACGTTGTTGGAATCGATTATACGGATCCCAACGCCCATGACGATTTCATCGCTTCTGGTCTCAAACTTCCTGAGCAACGGCCTGCGGTTCTCAACGTCGGATCCAAGGATGTGATTCACAATTATGCGATTGTGCCAATGCGTGTACAAATGGACGCGATTCCGGGCCAAGAAAACACTATGTGGTTCACTCCTGTTGAGCCTATGGAGACCTCGGTGGTTTGCGCTCAGCTTTGCGGTGAAGGTCATGCAAACATGGTCGGGACATTGGAAGTGGTTCCTCAAAAGGATTACGATGAATGGGCGAAATCCCAGTCGGAAACGGCTTTGGAAGCACACAAGAAGTCACAGGCCGTGGCGAGCGTTTCCCGTTAACCAGCTCCTCGTTCATTCTCTTGGCTAGTAAGCGTTGAAATGCTTCTACTGCCATGTATTGGATATTGAATTTGGTGGTTCATTTTATCCGCTTGGGATTAAAGTAGAGTGACTGGGTTGGAAATTTAAGTTCTTCGGCATGATTGATGAAATCTTTAAAGTCCTCTTTTTGATCTTTAGGATTTTTGGAGAGCAGCCAGAGCATTTTACGGTTTGGAGAGCCGATCAACGCTCGAGTGTGTTGTGGGTCTAGATCCAGAATCCAGTAGTCGCCTTCAAATAGACCGGTTGCCAAAAGTCTTTTCCGAAACGAGGAGATTTTGAGGTTTGGATGATTAGCCGCTGCGCGGATGTTTGATTTGGAGTTCCGGCCCGTAATCCACGGTTTCGTTGTTGTTCGTCAGTCGTGGATGTTTATCCACTCCTTCCTCACGCCTAGAATCCGAGGGCTACGGACTCGGTCGTTTCGGAAAATACTTTTGGCAAACGGTCTAGACTCGCAGGAAAGCGATTAAATCGGACTTTAAGTCTTCCTGGCTCTTGCGGGTTAGTGAATCTTGCGCTGCCTTCGATGCTGGTGATCTTGCCATTTTCCTTGAGTCCCTCGTTGACGACTTTGAGGCTGCCATCGGGGTTGATCGAGTAGCTAGCTCTCGCTGCGACCAGACCTCTCTCAAAGGTATTGGGTAAACGGGCGATCTCGTGCCACTCACCGGCATAGACTGGTTGCCAAAAGTCCTTACGCAAAAGGGAGATTTTTTAGGTTTTGAATTTTGCCGCTCTCGCGGGAGTTTTGCTACAGTCCCGGCGATGGAGTCACGATTTCTGCGTTGTTCTTCAGTTGCGGATATTCATTTGTCTACGCTCCGCTCCGACTAAGTGGAATGCGTCCCTTGAGGGGACGAGGAAGGATTAGCTTTGCGCCCTCATCACGCCTTGAACTCGTGACCCCATCGCTCGGCCTTTTACGCAAGGACTTTTGGCAAACAGTCTAACGTGCGGGAATGATTTTCCGGACCGTTGGCGGAGGGTTATCCTTGTGCGCACAAGCGCTTAAGAAAATCGTCACGAAGGACGAGATAAGGATGAATCGGGGTTTCATAGTGATGGTGAGCGTAAAATCAATGATGATTCTTCCTTGTGAACTTAGGCTCAGAAAAGATAAACGCAAACGAAGGAAAAGAAGGAAGTTCGCGAGTAGGGGTTTAATGAGAACGCCCCAAATTCTCCAAATGGCTCCGGCGGTAGGGATCGAACCTACGACCTAGTGATTAACAGTCACCCGCTCTGCCGCTGAGCTACACCGGAATTGGATCACGCCAGAAATATGGCGTGCGCGGAAGATGGGATTTGTTCACCCCTACTTGCAAGGGAAAAATGGCTCTTATTTAGATTTTTTAGGGGCCGAAGGTCTTAAGGTTGAAAGTCTGAAAGTCAGTGTCAGAACCGCTGGTGCGGTTTGGATGAGTGGGCGCTTAGCGTTTTTTCTACCAATCGCCCCAGCGATTCTAGAGCGATTCTCAAAAGTTTCCTGATAAATAATTTGTACTTTTTTGGGATTCTGTGATCATAGGGAATCGCTCGCCCCGTCATTCAGCCAAACTTTGAAAACTCCAGCCTCGACGAGCTGGAAG
>JBIIFS010000142.1:0-4223 GCA_044237185.1 Luteolibacter sp. | reverse complement strand
CGCCCCTGTAACCTGGATCATCATTGCGTCTCTCATCGGCTTCCAAACCGTTCCGGGCCTGCTGCATGAGTTGGAATCCGCTCAAAGGCTCTTGGGCCTGAACCGGCAAGCTTTGGCCGAAGGTAAAATCCATCAGATACTCAGTTATATTCTCATCCATGGCAGCTGGACTCATCTGTTCTTGAACATTGGCGCCATTTTACTCCTTGGTTCCAAGCTGGAAAATACCCTTGAACGACGTGAGATCAAACGACTCACCCTTTATGCGACTCTTGGCGGAGCCTTGGTCTTTCTTTTGCTTTCTCCCAGCAACCAAACCCTAGTCGGATCCTCTCCTCTCTGTTTCGCCTACCTGCTGATGCTGACCACTCTCTCTCCGGAATTAAAATTTCTTCCCGTCTCTCTCAGCGGTAAAACTCTCGGCATGGCCATCATGCTTACCAATCTTTTGCTCGCGGTTCTCAATCCCGCCCTTCCCACGGGGGCCATCGCAAAATTCGGACAGGAAATCGCGAATCACATCCCGAGCCTCTTCAAGGCCTCACATGCCTGCCACTTGGGTGGTTCATTGGTGGGTTGGATTTACGGAATCCACATGCTTCGTCCGCGCGTCTCGCTCAAATCCCTACAACAGAGGCGAAAACGGTAATTTCCTTTGCAGGCTTGGCATGGGCGGGTAGGAAGATCGTCTTCAGCGTTCAGCAAACTATGAGTATTTCAAAGCGTGGTGTTTTTCATGCGATGGTGTTCTTCTCAGGTTTTGCTGGGCTGCTCTACCAGATTCTATGGATGAGACAGCTGGGCTTGCTGTTAGGAAATACCTCTCACGCCGCAGCCACCACCCTCGGAGTGTTTTTTCTCGGACTCGCCACGGGAAGCTGGTTTTAGGGAAACCGATGCGAACGTCTGCCCCACCTTCTGCGTAATGCGGACATGACGATCCGGAATCTTTCCTCTCGCTGGATATCGGAAATTCATCATAGGATCTATTAAACCTCATGAAACCCAATCCATTTTTACTCGGCATCGTTCTCAGCGGACTCACTTTCGCCGCCGGGCCCAAAGTGGCATTGAAAAATATCGACCTGACCAAAGGAGAACAAATTCCCGCAGAATCGAATCATTACTGGACATTGGGTGCCACAGGCGCGCGAGGCTGGATGTTTTGCGATAAACTCACCACGATCGATGCTCGGCAAATCGCCATTGTCGAAGTCTCACCCGGCTCACCAGCCGCAGGAGTCCTTCAAAAAGGTGATGTCATTCTCGGTGTGGCGGGTAAACCGTTTTCTCACGATCCACGCCCAGAATTTGGCAAGGCCCTCACCACCGCTGAATCCGATGCAGGGAAAGGAGAATTGAAGTTAACCCGATGGCGCGAGGGAAAAACCGAGGAAGTTATCGTCAAACTTCCCGTCCTCGGAGACTACAGCGCAACAGCTCCATTCAACTGTCCGAAATCTAAACGCATTCTGGAAAGCGGCTGCGAAGCTTTGGCAAAGCGCATGGAGACAGCGGGTTATGATCGAACCCAAAGCCCTGTGACCCGCGCCCTTAACGCTCATGCCCTGTTAGCCAGCGGAAATACCAAATATCTGCCCATGGTTAAAAAAGAAGCGGAGTGGGCAGCAGGATTCGCTAACGATGGAATGCAAACCTGGTATTATGGTTATATCCTGTCATTTCTTTCCGATTACAAAATAGCCACGGGGGACGAATCCATCATGCCTGGCTTAACCCGTATCGCCATGGAAGCAGCAAAAGGTCAGAGCAACGTTGGCTCATGGGGCCATAAATTCGCAAGACCCGATGGCGGCCTCTTCGGCTACGGCATGATGAACTCACCCGGAGTCCCTCTAACAACTTCACTTGTCTTGGCACGCAACGCCGGCCTCAAGGATCCAGCGATCGATCTCGCGATCGATCGCAGCACAAAATTGCTTCGCTTTTATACTGGTAAAGGTTCCATCCCCTATGGCGACCATGACGCATGGATACAAAATCATGATGATAATGGTAAAAACGGCATGGCAGCAGTCTTGTTTGGTTTGTTAGATGATCATGAAGCCTCTGAATACTTTTCGCGTATGAGCCTTGCCTGCCACGGCATGGAGCGCGACACCGGTCACACGGGTAATTTCTGGAACATGACTTGGGCCATCCCAGGCATTGTCCAATCCGGTCCTCAATCAACGGGTGCGTGGATTGAAGAATTTGGCGGATGGTATTTCGACCTAGCGCGTAATTCAAACTTCGCATTTCCCCATCAAGGACCACCTGAACCAAAAGGAGACTCCACCAAAGGCTGGGATTCAACTGGAGCTTTCCTACTCGCCTACGCAATGCCTTTAAAGCAAACCTACCTCACAGGTAAGCACCCGAATAAAGTTAAGCAACTCAGCGCCACCGAAGCGAAAAGCGTCGTAATTGATGGCCGCGGTTGGAACAACAAAGATCGTAACAGCGCTTATGATCAGATGGATGGGGATGAGCTTTTAGAAAAGCTATCTAGCTGGTCACCCGTTGTTAGAGACCGTGCCGCGATGGCACTCAACAGAAAAAAAGACACTCCGATTTCCACTTTGGTTGAAATGTTGAAATCAGAAAATCTCAACACCCGCCTTGGCGCTTGTGTCGCTCTTGGTTACCTCAAAGGAAAAGCTGAGCCTGCAATTCCCGCACTTCAATTAGCGCTAAGGGATAAAGATTTATGGATGCGGGTGAAAGCGACCGAGTCACTGGCCAATATCGGCAAGCCCGCTATGGTCGCATTACCAGAATTACTGGAAATCATCGTCAAAGGACCCACCAAAGAAGATCCGCGCGGCATGGAGCAGCGATTCATTTCATCAATCGTATTCGGACAAATGCTCAGAAACCCTCTCGATGGTGTGGATCGTCAGAAACTTGCCACAGCTATCAAAGCCGGCTTGAAAAACGAGGACGGTCGGGCACGCGGCAGCATTTCATCGATTTACAAAAAGCTTTCCAGTGAAGAAATCCAACCCCTCCTGCCAGCGATTTTCCAAGCAGCAGCTGTCCCCTCACCCAGTGGTGAAATGTTTGCTGACGAAGTTCGTATCGCCGGACTCCAAGTCTTAGCAACCCATCATGTCGAAGAAGGAATCCAAGCTTGCGTGGACTATGTTGGCAATCAGAACCCATGGGCCAGTCAGATTCGTACGGGTGAAATCTTGAAAATCCTGATATCATATGGCACTCATGCGAAGCCAACCATTCCCGCACTCACCCAGCTTGCGGATACATTTTCCAAAGGTGAGAAGGCCTTCCCAAAAAATCTAAGCCTTAAGAAGGAAAAGGACGTCCGTGATGCCATCACCGTCATCGAAGCATCGACCGAAACTCCGGAACTCATCCGAATTAAAAAGTAGCATGCGATTCACCAAATGCGGATACGACTTCATGAAGGAACACCCTCACAAATCAAAACAGGAAATCCAGCAAAAGAATTCAATGCCCAACTGAATACCGAGTATGGAATGTTTAAGCAACAATCCACTCTCCACAGCGGTCAGGCTTCCGCATTCGCAATCGCCTGCAGCTCGTCCCATCTAGCATAGAGGGCAAGCGTCGCCGCTCGCGCGACCTCTAGCTTCTCCATCTCGACAGGAATTTTTTCGTAATGATTCAGCTGAAACTCCGTATCGTTGATGCGTGATTCGATTGATAAAACCTCATCCTCCGCGGCGAAAATCCTATCCTCAATCGTCTCCAACTCCGCGCGCTCTTTCTGGGAAAGCTTTCTGGGTTTGTCTTGGCGCCCCGCCGGCTTTTGGGGCTGGAGCGCTTTGAATGCCTGAGCTTGGGCCTTCTGTGCCGCCTCGCGCTGCTGGCGTTTTTCCAGGTAATACGAATAGTTCCCGGGAGTGACGTGGATGCCATCGTCTTCGAACGCGATGATCTGGTCGCATATCCGGTCCAGGAAATAACGATCGTGGGAGACGCAGAGAATGCTTCCACCGAAACTCGAGAGTGCCTCCTCCAACATGCGCAGCGATGGCAGATCAAGATCGTTGGTCGGCTCGTCGAGAATGATGAGGTTGCCGCCGGTTTTTAAAACCTTGGCGAGCATCAGGCGGGCGCGTTCGCCACCGGAGAGGAGATCGACGCGTTCGTTGATGCGTTCGTTGTTGAAAAGGAAGCGTCGGAGATAAGCGCGCGCGCCGAGAGTTTCATTGCCGAACTGGACTTTCTCATTGCCA
>JBIIFS010000031.1:0-15036 GCA_044237185.1 Luteolibacter sp. | reverse complement strand
GATGAACGCAGATAAGAAATTGCGGCTATACTCTCTTAAAAGCCGGTCGGAGACACGGCTCTCCAAGATTTTCAATAGAACACTGTGAAGTATATGACGAGCAGGACGCCGAGGCCGAAGGTGAACGTGTAGGCTTGGAGGTTGCCGGATTGAGCTCTGCGGAAGATACTTCCTATGGTTTCCGCAAGACGGGACAAGCCGCCGACGAGAAGGCCGTTGATGACGAATTCATCGAAGAAATGCACGATCGCGGCGAAGCCGTCTTGGAAATATTTCACGATGCCTTTCTCGTAAATGGCATCCAGGTAGAAACGGTTGCGGAAAAGCGGGATCGAGATCGGGTCTTTTTCTTTTCCTGCGTAAAGAATGAAGCCGGCTGTCACGCCTGTGATGAGTGCGCCGACAGAGACGTAGGTCACAAATCCCAAGTGAATGAGATGTCCCGGGTTTTTATAAGCAGGTGCGAGTTTCTCTGCGATGAATGGAAAACCTGCGATCAATCCCATCACTGCGAGGGCGATGAGTGGTAGAGACATCAGCAGTTTGACTTCGTGGGCATGTGATGAATTTTCCGAGCGACTTTTTCCAAGAAAGGTAATCACAAACGCGCGGGTCATGTAAAAAGGCGTGAGTACCGCAACTCCGGCGGCGATCCAGAACAGTGCGGGATTGTGATGGTGGGCGGCTTCGAGAATTTGCTCCTTCGAGAAGAAGCCGGAGGTGAAGGGGATCGCGATCAGTGCTGCGGTGCCGATGGCGAAGGTAAGCGTGGTGATCGGCATCTTTTTCAAAAGGCCGCCCATTTTCCAGATGTTTTGCTCGTGGTGGCAGGCGTAGATGATTGCGCCAGAACCGAGGAAGAGCAGGGCCTTGAACCATGCGTGAGTGAAAAGGTGGAACATTGCGGCTTCGCCTGCCAGTAACCCGATTGCCATGATCATGTAGCCGAGCTGCGAGAGAGTGGAGTAGGCGAGAATTTTTTTGATATCGTCCTGTTGGGTTGCCATCAGTGCGGCGGCAAGTGAGGTGGCTCCGCCAATCCATGCAATCGTGGTTCCTGAGAAACCCTCGAATGAATCGGCGCCGATGGAGAGTTGAAGGCGGAACAACATGTAAACGCCGGCTGCTACCATCGTGGCGGCGTGGATGAGGGCGGAAACAGGAGTTGGGCCTTCCATCGCATCCGGTAGCCAGACATGAAGTGGAAGCTGCGCGGATTTTCCGATCGCACCGCAGAACACGCAGAGAAGCGCGGCACCGAGCACGCCGGCGGAAATCGTGGTTGGAATTTCCATTTCAGAGAAAGTCAGGGTTCCGGTGATTCCCCAGAGCATGAGAATGCCGATCATGAAACCGAAGTCGCCAATGCGGTTGGTGATGAATGCTTTCTTCGCAGCATCGGCAGCGGAGTCTTTTTCATACCAGTGACCGATGAGCAGGTAGGAGCTGAGACCAACCAATTCCCAGAAGATGAAGGTCATAATGAAGTTTGATGACAGCACGATGCCTGTCATCGAAAACATGAACAAGGCGAGACCGGTGAAGTAACGGTCCCTCGCGGAATCGTCTTGCATGTAAGCCAGCGAGAAAACATGAACCAAAAGGCCGACACCCGTGACCACGATCATCATGCCGGTTGATAGGGTGTCGAGAGTGATGCCGATATCGAGTTGAAACGTTCCGATCGAAGCCCAGGGAAACGAGAGCGATCCGGTGGTCCCGAGCAGCAAAATTGCGATCACAAAAGTCGCGGCTGCGGAGGCGGTTGAAATAAGGTGGGCGATGCCGAGTTTACGAAGAAAAAGCTGATTTGAGACAGCGGCAACGAGTGGGAGAATGAGTAGAAGCCAAGCCATGGTTGTGTGCGGGGGAAGATGGGGTGGGGAGGGGGTGAATTCCAAGCATGAAATTGTTTTTGGAGGGGGAAAGTGCCTGGTGATCAGTGATCAGTGGGAAGTGTGAAGAACGGAGCGCGACCACCGACTTCATCGGGGCATCGCTGGAGTCACGCGGTCCAAGGAGAGCTACCCTGTAGCTGTGGCGTCCCGCCGCAGGCCTTTTGAGTCGCGTCTTGCGGCGATTTGTGAGGCAAGCGAGAGGGTCGCATTACTTTCATTCTCCAACCATACCCATGGTTTCACTGGGGCTTTTGAATCAAAGAGCTAGGTTGGTGATAAGTTTAGATCCCTATAATCTGTTGGCTGGTTTTACCACCACGTATGACGATAAAGATTGGTAGGGTCATTTTGATAAAATGACCGTTGGGCTGGACGCGTAAGATAGCGGTCGTTTTATCAAAACGACCCTACCGAAGATCACTTTGCGGGAATTTCGTTAAGCGTGTAGTAGGCATTCGGATGCCAGATGGCTTGACCGGATTTGGATTTCAGCCCATTGACTTTGAGATGATGGACGTGGCCGCGAACCAGACCCTCGATCGTGAGGCGGACGGATTTTTTGTCGGCGGAGATTTTGCTCGCTTTGATGACGGGAGTGGCTTGGTCGACTTCAGGTGAGCCGTATTTACTCTGGAAGATGTAGGTCCATGCCTCCATGGAGTATGAGGCAAGATCGGCGGCCGATTTTTCATCTACAGGCTCGGTGAAAGTGAGCGTGAAGCCATCCGGCTCGGCTTCCATGGTGAGTATTTCAAACGGAGTTTTGCCGGTCCATTTGACGCGTTCGAAGGTGAAAGGCTTGCTTCCTCGCGAGCCCCAACCGCGGTTGGAACCACCGGCAAAAAGAATGCCTTTTTCCTGATCCAGCGTGATGGGAATAAGGCCTGCCTCAAAGCCTTCCAACATGTGGAACACCGCTCCTTGGTAAAGACCGTTTACTTTTTCAAGGTAGACGCGATGCACTTGGGAATGGGTTTGTTCACCGACGTAGACTTGGTTTTTCCAAGGACCGAATTTTCCACCGGTGAGGTCGGGCTGAATACCCGTTGGAGATTGCCCTACTTTTCCGTGAGGCAAGATGACCGCAGGAGGGATAAACTCGGGATGTGCGAGGTGCTCAGTCAGGATGCGGGATCCGTCCTTGGGTGTGGGAGGCTCGGGAAGATTGGCGAGTTTGTGGTATTCATTGCCGACCGGTGCGCCTTGAAACGAGCCGGGTTTCAACCATTTGAGTGAGGATGAGCCATTCCAGATACCTTGATTGTCCGTGTAGAATGTATCGCCTTCCGCATTGAAACCGATGCCACCGGGTGAGCGGATACCGGAGCAGGTCGGAATCATTTTCCCATCCGGTGTAATGCGGAGAACCCATCCGCGCCAGTTGGCTTTCGCATTAAAAGATCCTGTCAGGCAGAGAGTGATCCATACGTCACCGTTTTTGTCAGGAGAGGTTCCAAACGCGTATTCGTGGTAGTCGCCGCTGATACCCCAATCGGAGTTGATCGTTTCAAAAACATCAGCCGTGCCATCGGCGTTGGAATCTTGGATGCGGGAGAATTCTGGGCGTTGGGTAAGGAAGAGCGAACCTTTCTGATAGTACATGCCGAGCGGTTCATGGAGGCCGAAGGCAAATTTTTTCCATGTGACTTTTGAGAGGTCGTCGCCATAAGCGCCGCTGCAGATCCATACGTCACCGCGGCGTGTGGCAACGGCGACCTTTTCCTCCGGCATCAGGGCGATGGAAGAAATTTCCATGACCTCGTCCTTGGGAAGAGGAATTTCCTCACGGAGGTAAAAGTCCGATTGAGTTTGGGAAAAAGCCGAAGTGATCGTGGCTGTTAGGAGAAAGAGAAAGCGCATGATGGTGAATCTAAAAAAGTGCTGGGAATTATTTCAGGAGGTAAGTCAGCGTCACGGGTTTGCCTGGTGTGAGGGTTGTGGACTCTGCTCCTGCCACCGTCGCATTTCCGAGCGGCATTTTCAATTCGGGTTCGCCGGTGAGTGTCAGCGTGCGAAGCAAAGTTCCTTCTTTTCCGGGCTTCCATGCATCGCTGAGAATTTGCTTGCCGATGGAAACATGAAAGGTCGGGTTACCTTTAGAGTCCAAAGAGTAGCCTTTGAAGCGGGCTTCTGCAGGAAGAAAACGGTCTTTGGTCAGCTTGTTCACATTGACTCCGGATGGTGGCTGATTGCCTTGACCGCGGTTAGTCCAATGGCGGCCCGCATCCATGAATTCACCGGTCCAGACAAGTTCTGGTGCGAGATTGTCCGCCGAGTAAACGAGATTGAGGCCACCAGGAAAGCCGAAGCCGATGCCGCGGGCAGTGGTGCCTTCGATGAAATTCCGATAGATCGCGGTGCTTTCATCTGTTGGGCTAAGCGGAATACTCGGGCTTTCTTTTTTGACGGGTGTCGGTTTGTCCGAGAGCCAATTCCATGCCTTGTCGCCGGATTTTCTCCATTTCAATTCCAGTCCTTTGAGGCCTGTGCCTTGGAAATAATCCATTCGAAACGTGTTTTTTCCCTCTTTGAGCGTGATTTTGTTCTGGATGGCCCGTGAGCCGTTCATCGGGCCGGTGCCCTTGACTTCACAAACGACCTGATCGTTCAGAGTGATGCGTGCGCCATCGTCCGAATCGAGAGCGAACTCGTATTCCGCGTTTTCGGGAGCCATGAAGTTACCCTCCCAGACAATCCCGAAATGAACATCCATTCCGGAAATCGATGGGCTGATCTTGCCATGGTGTTCTTCCTCGATGTTTTCCGCCTGGATTTTGTCGAAGTCGGGAATTTGGTTCCACTGGCCCTTGTAGACACGTGATATGAGATCGGAGAGGACAGTTTTTTGAATGGGAAGGGGAAAAAGTTTGAGGAGTTCCGGCGCGGTCCAGGGTGCGGTGCGGGCTGCGAATTCAGAGCGCGTGACGCGGATGAGATCCCGTGGCACGGTTTCTCCCTTGTTGCCCCATGAGGTATTGACGTAGTTAAGGATGGATATAATTTGGTCATCTGTGAGCGCTGCGCCTTGTGGAGGCATTTCCAAGTTGTAACTTTTGCCATTGACTTCGATCGGTCCATGCAAGCCGAAGAGGACAATGGCAACCGCGCGTTTGGGTATATCCTGCAGCCATGAACTGCCTGCAAGGGGAGGGAACATGCCGTTGTTGGCCCCTTTTCCATCCACCGCATGACAAGCAGAGCAAAACTGGGTGTAGAGTTGCTCACCGTTTTGCGCCGCCGCGAAAAGAGGAGCGATAAGAACAGCGGTAATCAATGGTAGAAATCTGAGCGGGAACATGTGTTGCGAAGCTCTAGAAAGAACGAAATTTTGCTGCTGAATCTTACAGATTGCCGAAATATGGGGATATTTACGAAAATAATCCAAAAAACAGCGTCTCATCATCAAATGCTTTACATGACGAAACTGTCATACAATAGCAATTGCCTCGCCGATGAACCCCGCCCGTATCAAGTTTTACATTACCGCATCTGCTTTTTGCGGACTGCTGAGCTCATGTTCTTTCGGACCACCTCCGGAACCGGCGAAAGCCGAACGCATTATGTATGAATGGCATGATGTCGGCGGTCCGGGTGAGATTTCGATACATATCGACCTGAGTGAACAGATCGCGACGGTCAAGCGCGCGGGAAAAGAAGTCGGTTGGAGTTTTGTGGCAACGGGAATCGAAGGGCGCGCAACCCGTCCGGGAACGTATCGGGTCACCGAGAAAATCGTTCATAAGTCATCCAACAAGTATGGTTGGATTGAAAACGAATGGGGAGAGATGGTGAACGACGACGCAACTCCCAGCTCTCCTTTGAAACCGGGTGAACGGTATGTGCCTGCTCCGATGCCTTATTGGATGCGAATCACACATTATGGCGTTGGTATGCACGTGGGAAACATACCTTTCCCCGGCGATCCGGCTTCACATGGCTGCATCCGCATGCCGAAGGATTTTGTGCCTCTGTTATACCAAGAGGTAAAAGTCGGATCTCCCGTTAAAGTTGCTTACTGAAGCGATTCAGCTTCTCTGGGAGTCTGCCTCCTCACTGCTTTTCTGACTAGAACGTAGAATAACGGAGCGAACAGTACGCCGAGGCATGTCACTGCGATCATTCCGAAGAAAACGACGGTTCCGAGCGCCTGCCGCATTTCTGCACCGGGTCCCGACGCGATGACCAGAGGTATCACGCCGAGAATGAATGCCAGAGATGTCATGATGATCGGTCGGAGGCGCAGTCTGGCGGCTTCAGTTGCGGCTTCAAAACAATCTTTGCCCTCATCCTCGAGTTGACGAGCGAACTCGATAATGAGGATTGCGTTTTTCGAGGCGAGGCCGATGAGGACGACGAGGCCGATTTGGGATAAGATATTGTTATCCATACCGCGGAAGTAGATCCCCCAAATAGCGCCTGCCAGACAGAGCGGGACGGTGAGGACAACCGCCAGGGGCAGGCCCCAGCTCTCGTATTGAGCGGTGAGAAGGAGGAAAACAAAGAGAATGGCGATAAGGAAAACCATCAGGGCTGAGCCGCTCTTTTGGGTCTCCTCGAAGGCGATTTCCGTCCACTCGTAGCTCATTCCAGGTGGCAGGACTTTTTCCGCGAGTTGTTCCATCTTGGCAATGGCCTGGCCGCTGCTGCAGCCGGGGGCGGCAGCTCCGATCAAATCAGCTGATGGATAGAGGTTGTGCCTGACCACACGATCCGGACCTGTGGTTTGGCGAAGTTTTAGCAATGAGCCCAGTGGTACCATTTCACCGGAGCTGTTTCGGGTTTTGAGTTTGGCAATATCCTCCGCATCGTCTCGGAATGAACTGTCCGCCTGTGCCGTGACGCGGTAGGTGCGGCCATAGAGATTGAGTTCATTGACGAAAGACGAGCCGAGATGGATTTCCAATGTTTGGAAAAGGTTTTGCAGAGGGACTCCGAGCATCAGGGCTTTTTCACGATCAATGTCCGCATAATATTGAGGTCCGGCAGAGGTGAAGGGAGTGAAGGCACGGGAAATTTCCGGTTCATTGGATGCCGCCCGGGCAAGGTCCCACGTGGCATTTTCCAATGCCCTGTAACCGAGGTCGGCGCGGTCCTGGACCTGCATTTTGAAACCGCCACCGGTGCCGAGTCCGCGAACGGTGGGAGGAGGAATCACGATGCCGAAGGCATCGACTTGGTTGGTGGCATGGGTCAGCCGTTCGTACATCACCGCTCCGGATTCTCGTTTGGCAAATGGCTTGAAAATAGGGAACAGCACGATCGAGTTTGTCGCATTGGAGAAAGTGGCGCCGTTGAATCCGGTGAATCCGACCACGTGCTCAACACCCTCGACTTCGGAGACGAGTTTTATGAGCTTCCGCACGACCTCATCGGTCCGTTCCAATGATGCGCCGGTGGGAAGTTGTGCGGCGACGATCGCATAGCCCTGATCCTGGGGCGGAATAAATCCTTCTGGGACTTTCTTGAAGCCGAGACCTGCGATGGCGATGAGTCCGCCGTAGAGCAGCAGCATGATGAATCCGAGTCTGAGGCTGCGTCGAATGAGTATCGTATAGCCGCGGTTTGTTGCGTCAAAGGCACGATTGAAAATTCTGAAAAACCAGCCGAATGTAAAATGCATGCCGCGGCTGAGGAGATCTTGTTTTTCTGAATGCTTCCTCAGCAGTAGCACACCGAGCGCCGGACTGAGTGTCAGCGATACCAGGCTGGAGATGACTGTGGATGTCGCGATCGTGAGGGCAAACTGACGGTAGAACTGACCCGAGATCCCGGAAAGAAAAGCGGTTGGAATGAACACTGCCAACAGCACTAGGGTGGTTGCAAAAATCGCTCCGCTGACCTCCTTCATCGAGCGCCGGGTCGCCTCGCGGGGAGGTAGCCCGCTTTCAAGATTTCTCTCGATATTTTCTACCACCACAATCGCGTCATCGACAACAATGCCGATCGCCAGCACGAGCCCGAAAAGGGTCAGGTTATTGATCGAGTAGCCGAATGCCTGCATCACCGCAAAAGTGCCGATCAATGAAACAGGAATCGCCAGAACAGGGATCAATGCAGCTCTCCATGATTGTAGGAAAACGATCATAACCAACACGACCAAAAGGATCGCCTCGATCAGCGTGTGCTTCACCGCCTCAACCGATTTGTCGATGAACTGGGTGGGATCGTAAACGATGGCGTAATCGAGACCTTTGGGGAAATCCTTCTGAACTTCCCGCATGGTTTCGCGGATGGCTGCGGAAGTTTCCAATGCGTTCGATCCGGGTCGTTGGAAAATGGGAAGGGCAACGGTCGGACCGCCGTCGAGATAGGCGTTCACGTTGTAATCAAGCGCCCCAAGCTCTACGCGCGCGACATCGGCGAGTCTGACCAGACGACCGTTTGAGCCGGTTTTTACGACGATTTTTTCGAACTCTTCTTTTTCGGTCAGGCGTCCTTGTGCTGTGACGTTGATTTGAAACGGAACCGTTTGATCAAGAGGTTCTTTGCCGATGGTTCCTGCGGCGATTTGTAGGTTTTGGTCGCGCAGTGCGGCGACGACTTCTTCGGCGGAAATCTTGTAGAAGTCCATTCGCTCGGGGTTCATCCAGACGCGCATCGAGTATTCCCTGGCGCCGAAAAGCCTGACTTCTCCGACCCCGTTGATGCGCCGTAATTTTTCTCGGACTTGCAGGAGGGCGTAATTGGAAATGTAGCCGAGATCAAAGGTTTGATCCTTGGAGAACATCTGAACGACCAAGAGTAGGTCGGGAGAGGATTTCTGAACCGTGATCCCAATCCGGCGGACGGATTCGGGCAGTCGTGGCTCGGCAATGGCGACCTGGTTCTGAACCAGCACCTGGGCCTTATCAAGATCAGTGCCGAGTTTGAAACTGATCGTGAGGCGATAGCCACCATCCGCCGTGCTCTGTGAGTTCATGTAGAGCATGTTCTCGATGCCATTGACTTCCTGCTCGATCGGAGCGGCGAGGGTTTTGGCAATGGTGTCAGGAGTGGCTCCTGGGTAACTGGTCGAAACGATAACGGTGGGCGGCGCGACTTCGGGAAACTGCGCAACCGGTAGCAAGAAATACGAGATCGAGCCGATAAAAATAATCAGGATCGATATCACTATTGCGAAGCGCGGGCGATCGATGAAAAAGTAGGAAAAGTTTTTCATGCGTAATGTTCGGTAGGGTCATTTTGATAAAATGACCGCTGGTTGATGATGATTCGCATTTGAAATTTGATCATGAGCTCGGGTTTGTGAAATGGCGTTCGTTTCATCAAAACGACCCTTCGGTGGATGACATCGGAACGACGCTGGGAGCGATGGGCGCGTCTGGGCGGAGGAGTTGAATTCCTGAGACGGCGATTTTTTCATCGGGATTGAGTCCGGCAGTGATCACGCGCAATTCACCATCCAGCGTTCCGACTTGGACGAACCGGCGTTCGACGGTGTTGTCCTTTTTTAAAACCCATGCGACGCGTTTGTCTTGGTCGAAGCCAAGAGCAGCATCCCGAACGAGGAGTCGCTCTTCAGGTGCGCCGACGGGAACGCGGACTCGTGCGAACAAACCGGGCGTGAGGAATTCGTTCTCGTTTTTCACTAAGGCACGGATCTGAAGGGTTGCGGTGTCGCGGTCGAGTTGGTTTTCGGTGAAATCGATGACACCTTTGAACTCAAATGGATCGTGATCTGAAACGGCGATTTCAACTTCCGCTGTTTTGTTTTCCCTACCACCCGTCTCGCCGTTGAGAAACATTCGTGCGATTTGCAGAACCCGACGTTCATCGACTTCGAAACTACAATGGATCGGATTGTGGGGGACGATGGTGGTGAGAAGGGTGGCGTTTGCGTTTCCACCGCTGATGAAGTTTCCGACGGTGACATTGAAGCGCCCTGAGATACCGGATATCGGGGCATGGATGTCAGCGAACTCGCGGTCCAGTCTTGCGGTGCGCAGGCCCGCATCCGCAACGAGCAGATCGGCTTCCGCCTGGGCGAGTTCACTCTGCCGCCTATCAAACTCCTCTTGTGAAATCGCATTTTGTTTTACTAGATTATTTGCGCGATTGAGGCTGCTTTTTGCAAGAGCAAGCCTAGCAATCGCTTGTTTTTGAACTGCCTCCGCGCGAGCTTGTGAGGCATCGAAAACCCGTGGGTCGATCCGAAACATCAGATCGCCTTTTTTGATTTTATGTCCTTCGGTGAAATGCACGGATTCGAGATAGCCGCTGACTCTAGCCTGAAGAGCTACCTCTTCGACAGCTGTGAAGCGCCCTGTATAGGTTTCCTTGAGTGCGATGGTTTTCAGTTCGGGACTGGCAACATTCACTGGCATGGGGGGTGGCGGGCCTTCGGTTTGTTTGTTAGATTCGCATTGAGTGAGAAAAAACAGGGCGAAGGGAACGAGGAGTAGTTTCATGATCATGGTTGTGCTGTCTGGGTGAAAATTATTTGGAAAAGCCACCGCCAAGGGCTTGCATGAGTTGCACGGTGGCAGCAAACGAGCGACCTCTTGCCTGAACCTCGTTGCGCTGGGCGTTGAGTAATTCACGTTGGCTATCGATGACTTCCAGGTAGCTGGAAACCCCTTCCCGATAACGCGCATCGGAAAGTTTTAATGCCTTTTCGGATGCAGCCACGCTCTCTTTTTGTGCGGTGATTTCGTTGATCGCGGCTTGGCGGGTGGCGAGTGCGTTTTCGACATCCGCAAAGGCTCCAAGAACCGTCTGCTGGTAATTTGCAAGCGCCTCTTCGTGTTGAGCCTTTGCGAGTAAGAGATCCGATTTGCGGCGCATACCTTGGAAGAGCGGTAACTGGATATCCGGACCGATGGCGAATTCACTGCTCGAATACTTCAGGAAGTTGGACGAATGGATGGATGAAAAACCGCCGGTGCCGATCAATAAAAATTTCGGATAGAAGCCAGCCTCTTTGATTCCGATTTCGGCCGAGCTTGCGGCGAGTTTTCGTTCAGCAACAAACACATCGGGGCGTCTGCCGAGAAGTTCGGCAGGAACTCCGGCGGATAGGGAAGGCGTATTGCGGTGGATGCCTTGTTGGGAAATTTTAAAGTTCGAGGCATTTTTACCAACGAGAATGGCGATGGCGTTTTCCAGATTTGCACGTGGTCCTTGCAGGCTCACCAAAAGCGCCTGAGCGCTGGCGAGCTGAGCCTCCGCACGGGCAACATCTAACTCGCCAGACTTTCCAGCCTTGAAAAGATCATTGGCAAGCTTCAGCGATTCCTTGCGCGTTATGAGCGTTTGCTGAAGAACTTCGGCTTCGCTGTCGAGAAAACACATTGCGAAGTAGTTGTTCGCGAGCTGCGCCTGAAGGGAGAGTTTGACTTGATCGACAGAGATCTCGGCGGCTGTCGCGTTGGCATTTCCCGCTTCGACAATGCGCCGCACTCTACCCCAAAGATCAACCTCATATCCAAGCGCCATCGAGACATTGTATTCGTTGTAGTAGGTGCTCATCGGGCCACCACCACCACCGTTACTGTTTTCCGAGTTGCGTGAACGCGTTACCGATGCGCCACTCAAAACTTCTGGGTAGAGTTTTGTGCGATCGATTCCCAAGGCCGCATAAGCTTGGTTGCGACGGCCTTGGGCCGCGCGCAGATCGAAGTTTCCCTTTTCAAGGTCGGCCATGAGAGAGTCGAGTTTTGAGTCTCCGAACTCACGCCACCAATTTTTACTCATGCGTGATGCATAGCTGGAGGAATGGATTTTATATTTTTTAGCGGATTCCGTTTCAGGAACCGAGTGCTCAGGTCCGAGCATGTTGCAGGAGCCGAGAAGCAAAGCCAGAGCGGTGGCAGCACCGATGCGATCCATGAAATGAAGTTTCAAAAGGTGGAATGGGTAAGTGTTTTAGGCTTGGTAGGGTCATTTCGATGAAATGACCGATGGTTAGGGCGTGCAAGATGGCGGTCGTTTTATCAAAACGACCCTACCTTAAATTTCGAACCAAGGCGTTGGTTCGTTCTGAGTGGCGCAATGGAGTGCGGTAGGGAGTCCCAGTTCTTCGATAACCTCTGAAAAATGCGAAGTGACTTTTTTCGGGCAGTTGCAATCGGAGCTGAGGTGGCCGAAGACGATTCGGGAGAGTCCGGAATGGGAGATTTCGCGGATAAGTTCCTCGACTTGTAAATTGGAAAGATGACCGTGGCGGGAGGCGATGCGTTGTTTGATCGACCAAGGGCGTTTGGTATCGAGTTCCAAAAGCTCTTCGTCATAGTTAGCCTCGACGAAGAGTGCGGAGAGTTTTTTAAGGTGAATCTTGACGCTGGAAGTCACGTAACCGGCATCTGAAAGCAAGCCGAAGCGGAAGTTGCCATTGGAGACAACATAGCCGACGGGATCAACGGCATCGTGCTGGATGGCGAAGCTACTGACTGTTAGATGATTGATGACGAATTCCTGGCCCGCCTCGAAAGTGATCCACTCAGCATTGTCGACCCCGGACTCGCGAACGACATGAGCGGTTTCCGCTGTGGTGTAGATCGGGGAGGGTTGTTTTTTGAGAAAGTTTTTCAGGCCGCGGATGTGATCGACGTGCTCGTGGGTGAGAAGAATCGCAGAGATTGATTTGGGATCGATTCCAAGAGCTCCGAGCCGGGCGCAGAGTTGTTTAGCTGAGAGTCCAGCATCGATGAGGATGCGGGTGGAGCCGCATTCGAGGATCGTAGCATTTCCGGCGGAACCGGAGCCGAGGACTGAGAATCTCAAAATTTTAAATTCTAAACTTTAAATTTCAATAATGAGAGAGGCAGAGAAGATATGAACCACGGGTGGACGCCGATGGACACGGATTTGAAGAGGAATTTTTAACCACGGAGTTCGCATAGAGAGGAGATTTGAGTAGTTTATATTTTTTCTGACTCTGTGTTCTCTGAGTCTCTGTGGTAAAATGCTATAATTAAAACTTGGTGAGTTCGAAGCTTTCTTTGCCGTCTTTCATGGTCCAGCCTTTAGCAGAGAGTTCGTCGCGGAGTTTGTCGGAGGTGGCCCAGTCTTTGTTGGCGCGCGCGGCCCAGCGGGTATCGGCGAGAGCTTTGATGTCTGCGGGGATTTCTGTGGCTTCTTTGGAAATGTCCGGCAGGGTGATGCCGAGGGCTTTCAGGATGCGGTTGAGTCCTGCGAGCGCGGCGGCGGCTTCTTTGTCAGTGAATTTGGAAGCTTCTTTCAAGCCAGTGAAAACGCAACCTAGAGCACCGGGTGTGTTGAGGTCGTCGTTGAGTGCGTCCCATGCGGGTTGGAAAACGCCAAACTCTGCGGAAGGTAACGCAGTTTCACCGCCCATGTTAGAAGCGAGTTTTGCAGCAGATTTCGCAAGATTGTTGAGAGCTTCTTTGGCGGCGGAAAGCGATTCCAAGGTGAAATTGAGTTGTTTTCGGTAATGCGCGCCGATGAGGACGTAGCGGACTTCCATCGCAGTGAAGCTTTTAGCTTCGAGGTCGGATAGGGTGTACATATTGCCGAGTGATTTCGACATCTTCCCACCATCGACGAGCAAGTGAGTGATATGAAACCAATGTGCGGCAAACTTGCCGCCGCAGGCACATTGGCTTTGGGCGATTTCGTTTTCGTGGTGCGGGAAGACGAGGTCGACACCGCCCGAGTGCATATCAAAAGTATCGCCAAGGTATTCCGCGATCATCGCCGAGCACTCAAGATGCCAGCCGGGACGCCCCTGACCCCAGGGGGATTCCCAAAAATTCTCTCCGTCTTCATCGCGGCGCGCTTTCCAGAGCACGAAATCTGAAATACTGTCCTTCTCATACTCGTCCGAGTTCGCGCGGGTGTTCTGGGTTTTCCCGAGATCAAGCTCGCGTTCGTCGAGGTGGGAGAGTTTTCCGTAGCTCGGGAAGGATGAGATTTTAAAATACACCGATCCATCATCAGAGGTGTAGGCGTTACCTTTTTCGATGAGGGTTGCTATCATCGCGATCTGTTGCGGGATGTGCTCGACAGCGGATGGTTCGATGTGGGGTGGGAGGCAGGCCAGTGCCTCGCAGTCGGCGTGAAACTTGTCGCGCCATTGATCGGTGAAAGTTTTGAGCGTTTGTCCGGCGGCTTGCGAGCCGCGGATCGTCTTGTCATCGACGTCTGTTAGATTTCGAACATGCAGGGTTCGAATCCCACTGGTTTCGAGTGTGCGACGGAACACGTCTTGCAGCACGAAAGTGCGGAAATTTCCGATGTGTGCCGGACCGTAAACCGTCGGTCCGCAGCAGTAGAAGCGATACGTCCTGCCATCGATGGGCGCGATTTCTTTCAGGCTGCGGGTGAGAGTGTCTTGGAGCTTCATGGAAAAATTAGCGGATGTTGGCGGTGAGCCAGTCGCGAAAGATTTGCCAGTCCTTGATGAGAGCGGTGGCGATTTTTTCCTTGTCCGCGAGGATAGCAAGACGTGCGGGAATTTCGACGCTGTCTTTGCCGAGTTCGGCATCCATGACGTCGGGGAACTTTGCTGGGTGGGCGGTTTCGAGAGTGATCGTCACTGCACCGGGATGAGCGGCGCGGTATTTGCGAGCCGCCAGCCAACCGACCGCGCCGTGTGGATCGATCTGATAATTGAATCGTGATTTCACTTCGCGGATCGCGGCGCGGGTTTCATCATCGCTGAAGCTCATGCCGCTGATGTGTTTGCGCATCTCGTCCCATGAATTTCCGAACAGGGCCTGCATGCGGACGAAGTTCGAGGGCGCGCCGACATCCATCGCGTTCGAGATGGTGGCGATGCTGGGGCGTGGGAGATACTCGCCTTTTTCGAGATATTTCGGAACCACATCGTTGCGATTCGTGGCGGCGAGGAAATGGGTGACGGGTAAGCCGATTTGTCTCGCGAGCAGGCCGGCGGTGAGGTTGCCGAAGTTTCCGGATGGAATCACGAACACTGGCTCAACGCCAACGGGTAACTGCCTCGCGCTGTGAATGTAATAAAACGATTGCGGAACGAGGCGTGAAAGATTGATCGAGTTCGCCGAAGTGAGGTTCATCCGCTCGGATAGTTCGCGATCGAGGAAGGCCTGTTTGACCAAGGCTTGGCAATCATCGAAGCTGCCATCGATTTCCAGTGCCGTAATATTTCCGCCAAGTGCGGTGAGTTGTTTTTCCTGAAGGCCGGAGACTTTTCCTTTTG
>JBIIFS010000141.1:0-4255 GCA_044237185.1 Luteolibacter sp. | reverse complement strand
TACCATCCTCGACGACGAAGGCGCATGGTTCGGCTTCGAACAGGAGTATTTCCTCGTTCAAGACGGTAAGCCACTCGGCTTCCCGCAAGACGGATATCCAGCTCCACAAGGTCCTTACTACTGTGGTATTGGCTACAAAAATGTGGGTGATATCGCCCGCACCATCGTTAACGAGCACCTTGATCTTTGCATTGATGCGGGTATCAACCACGAAGGCATCAACGCCGAGGTAGCCAAGGGTCAATGGGAATTCCAGATCTTCGGTAAAGGATCCAAGAGTGCAGCTGACCAAATTTGGGTTGCCCGTTATCTCCTCAATAGACTTTGTGAGAAATACGGTATCGACGTCGATTATCACTGCAAACCGATCAAAGGCGACTGGAACGGTTCTGGCATGCACGCAAACTTCTCCACCGCTTATCTTCGTGAAAAAGGTGGTAAGGCATACTTTGAAGCGCTCATGGCAAAATTTGCCGAGAATGTTGCCGAGCACATCGCAGTTTACGGTCCTGACAACCACCTTCGCTTGACGGGTCTCCATGAGACTCAGTCGATCGACAAGTTCTCCTACGGCGTTGCTGACCGTGGTGCATCGATCCGTGTTCCGCACAGCTTTGTCAAAGACGGCAAGTATCAGGGTTATCTTGAAGACCGTCGTCCGAACTCCCAAGGTGATCCATACCAGATCGCTTCACGCATCCTTAAGACCATTTCCGAAGTCCCGCTTCCATAAGGTTGCGACAGACATGGAACTTGTCATTTCAAGCCGTCTTCCTTTCATGGGAAGACGGCTTTTATCTTGGGGGATACGTTCTCTTTGCAAGTTGTGCGAGTTAGAGCTTGCAACCTTGCCGGAATTGATGAAAACGCTCAGATTCAGCAACAAGGAATGGTAAAAACCACACAAGATGAAGAATTGATCTTCACTGGGATACCCGCATCACCGGGTATAGCGGTGGCGCCTATCCATGTCATTGCGCGTGGCTTTTCAGCTCCAGAGATTTATGAAATTCCAGAAGGTCAGGTTGCGGAAGAGCAGTCACGATTCAGGAATGCGGTGGATATCACCAAGAAACAGTTGAGTGATTTGCAGAATCGTTTGGAGTCGTTGGCTGGAAATTCCGAGAGTGAGATTTTCGAGGCTCATGTGATGTTGCTTGAGGATAAATCGCTGATTGATCGCGTCATGTCCGCGATTGAGAAACGTCAGCAGAATGCCGAATACGCTTTCTATGCGGTGATGCAAAATTTCCTGGAGGCGATGCGCCGGATTCCCGATGCGTATCTGCGTGAGCGCACGGCTGATATTGAAGACGTGTCACAGCGGGTATTGCGAAATTTCCAGATTGATGAGGATAGCGGTCATCAGGCCCCGAACGGAACACATATTCTTTTGGCCTATGATTTGTCGCCGTCCGATACCGCATCGATGAACCGCAGACATCTGTTGGGTTTTGTAACCGAGCAGGGAAGCGTGAACTCGCATACGGCGATTCTTGCCCGCTCGTTCGGAATTCCCGCAGTGGTCGGGCTTGAGGTGTCCGTGATTCAAGTGACCGCACTGACGCCAGCGGTGATCGACGGGTACTCGGGAAAATTGATTTTGAATCCAACGCCCGAGACGTTGGAAAAATACGCCATACTGGCAGCCGAGAAGCAGAAGCAAAGCAATGAACTTGATGCTCGGAAAAACGAAGCGACCGAAACGAACGACGGTCGAGTTATCACGTTGTCGGCAAACATCGAGTTTCTCGAGGAGCTTCATCAAGTCAGGGAAAGCGGGGCTAAAGGGGTGGGTCTTTATCGGACAGAGTTCTTGTTGTTGAACGGCAACGAAATGCCTGATGAGAATGAACAGGAAGCCGCTTATCAGCGAGTTGCGAAAGCTGTGGACGGCGAGATCGTGATCATTCGCACCTTGGATGCCGGCGGCGACAAGCTTCCGATCGAGCCATTGACCGAGCCAGAGCCGAATCCATTCCTCGGATGGCGTGGAATCCGCGTTTCCCTGTCTCGCCCGGCGATGTTCCGAGATCAGTTGCGAGCGATCTTGCGCGCCAGTGCGCATGGGAAACTTGCCGTGATGTTTCCTCTTGTCTCCGGCTTGTCCGAGCTACTTCGTGCTCGTGAAATGCTCAATCGTTGCATGGATGAATTGAGTTCCGAGGGAATTGCGTTCAATGAAAAAATTCCCGTGGGTGTGATGATCGAAGTTCCGTCCGCGGCGGTTTGTGCGGATTTACTCGCTCCGCATGTCGATTTCTTTTCGATCGGAACCAATGATTTGATTCAATACACCGTGGCAGTGGATCGCGTGAACCCGCATGTCGCTGATCTATACAGACCGACTCATCCGGCGGTGATCCGTTTGATCAAGCGCACGGTCGAAGCTGGTGAAGCTCAGGGTATCTGGACGGGTGTCTGCGGCGAGATGGCGGGTGATATACGCCTTACTCCTTTGTTGTTGGGATTGGGTGTGGAAGAACTTTCGGTTTCACCAAAAATTCTTCCGAAAGTCGGGCAGGTGATTCGTTCACTAAATTACGGACAATGTCACGCCCTTGCGGAAAATGCATTGAGAGAATCCCGTTCACAAAGAATTCTCGACATGAGTTTGGAGCTGGCTAAGCGGTGCTATCCGGATCTGTTGGATTGAGTTTCGCGGCGGTGGAGTCCTGCTAAATTCACGGTCATCACGCTCTAAAACGACTTCCTGAGATGGGATGGCAGGATGTTAGATTGTTCTCGGTATTTCGCAACGGTTCGGCGGGCGATGGTGATGCCCTGTTTGGCTAAGGCTTTGGTGATCGCATCGTCTGAAAGCGGCTTGGCTTGGTTTTCTTGCGAGACGAGTTGTTGGATCGCTTCACGGACACCGGCGTTGGAGACTTCGGCTCCGCCTTCGGTTTGGTATCCGGTTGCGAAGAAGGCACGCATTTCCATGAGACCTTGTGGAGTCAGGATAAATTTTCCAGCTACGGCACGGGAGACGGTTGTCGCGTGGAGTTGCAATTCATCGGCGATGTCGTTCATCGTCAGCGGCCGCAAATGACGGGGTCCTTTTTCAAGGAATTCGGTTTGTTGATCGATGAGTTTGTGGGCGATCGCCAGAATGGTTTCTTGGCGCAACGAAATAGAACGGATCAGACTGCGGCCATCGCGGATTTGATCGCGGAGAAAAGCGCGTGCCTTCGCGTCCACGCCGGTCTTTCCTATCATGTCTTTATAGAAATCATTGATACGAAGAGCTGGTAAATGCTCACCGGTGAGTCGTGCGGACCATTTGCCGTCATCGTTTTTTTCGATGATTACATCGGGGAGAATGTAGGGATTTCCGGTCGGATCAAACTCGCCGCCGGGGTTGGGTGAGAGTCTGCTGATGTTAGAGGCGGCCTCCGTGACCCGGTCCACGGCGATTGCCATGGCTTTGGCGATTTGCGGATAACGTTTTCTGGCGAGGTCTTCGAGGTGGTCTTTGACGATCTTGTATTCGATGGTTTCCTTTCCGGATGAGCGATCGAGTTGGATTAGCAAGGCTTCCGGAATGCCTGCTGCCCCAACGCCAGCTGGATCAAAGGTTTGAATCAACTGAAGTCCTTCGCGGAGGTCCTTGAAGGTGGATGAGGATTTCAGCCCGATTTTTTGTAACGGCTCATCCAGAAATCCCCGTTCGTTCAAAAAGCCCAGCAGTTCCTGAGCGGCTTTGCGAACCGAAGGCTCAACCATCGCGAGATCGAGTTGTTGCTGGAGGTGTTGTTGGAGGCTCTCGGGAGCAACGATGTTGTCATAAAGTCGTTGACGGCGTTCCTCGTCTTCCTGAGTCCACGGGCTACTACGTCCGTCGAGGATGGATCGGTCTCTCCAATCATCTTCGGTCTCATTCAAATATTCCAGAGAGTCAGGGTCATCCGCATCCGGTGACTCCTGGTCCAGAGACTCGATTTCCGTGATATCTTCGAGGGTTGGATTGGTTTCCAGGGCTTGCCTCAGAAGTTGGGACAGCTCCAGAGTGCTGGCCTGCAAAATCTCCAAGCTCTTGCGCATTTGCGGTGCGAGAGTTTGAGATTGGGAGAGAGACTGGTAGAGAGAAGCTTCGGCCATTTGGCAGGGCGGAAATTCGCCTACTCGAAGCTAGACTGGTAACTAATGAAAATGAAGCATTATTTGTGCCAATTTCTTCATTTACTGGGTGATCTATGGCGGTGCTGGTAAGATTTGAGCGGAGTTGACGGAGAAAACTGAGGGTCTTTTCACC
>JBIIFS010000030.1:0-15198 GCA_044237185.1 Luteolibacter sp. | reverse complement strand
GGGTCGATCAAGGCAAGCTCGATGGCGTTGAATCGCTTGACCAACTTCTCAATCTTCCCGCGAATCTTCTGCTTTCCAAAAAAACCCTTCTGCCCAGTGATTTGCTCTTTGAGTTCAATCGCGCCGAGTTACGCGAAAGCGCGAAAGTCGGGCTGATGAAACTCGCCTTGTTGATCGATAAAAATCCAAGTCTGTATTGTTGGATCGAGGGACATACCGATTTGATCGGTTCTGACGAATCGAATTTCACCCTGTCCGAGCTTCGCGCGGAGGCGGTGAAAAACTATCTGGTTCAATCACTGCGTTTGGATTCGGAGCGGATTTTCACGCGGGGTTTCGGAAAAATGCAGCCACTCATCACATCGGGAGACCCGAAAGCACAAGCTCCCAATCGGCGCGTCGAGATCCGCATGCGCAAGACCCCGCCGCCCAAAGGGGATCTCAGGAAAACCCCGGTAGCCCGTCAGGTTGAAGTCGCTCCTGAACCACCCAGAGCGGTTTTGGTGAAGCCCAACTTAGATGCCATTCACACCAAGGAGCCCGAGCCTCCGCAAGCGCGACCCGTGGAGCCGCCGAGGGCGGAAGCGGTTCCTCCCCTTGCCGTACCGGTCGAAGAGGATGCGCCTGTCGCCGTGCCCAGAGCTGTCCCCATTGAGCCGTGAATCTTGTCCAACAATCCTTGCTCGGCCTTTCATTCGCCGAGATTGAAATCGCTCTCTCCGACGCCGGGGTTTTGAAACATCATGCCAAAGCCTTGTGGCGTGCCGTACACCGGGATCACGCGATGGATCTCGCTTCGCTTGATCTTTCACCTCCACTGAAAAAATGGGTCGCCGCAAATGTGGGTGAGGGAAAGCCCTATTTCATCGATTTCCCTGGGCAAGAGCAGGAAATTCACAGCAACGATGGATTGACGCGAAAGTATCTTTTGCGCCTCCAAGACGGCCAAGTCATCGAGACCGTGCTGATGGGATACGACGGCCGCTTCACCGCCTGCTTGAGCTCACAGGCGGGTTGCGCAATGGGTTGCGTGTTTTGTGCAACGGGACAAATGGGCTTTGTTCGTCATCTGACCGTTGGCGAAATTGTCACCC
This sequence comes from Luteolibacter sp., assembly GCA_044237185.1. Taxonomy (GTDB): domain Bacteria; phylum Verrucomicrobiota; class Verrucomicrobiia; order Verrucomicrobiales; family Akkermansiaceae; genus Luteolibacter. The sequence continues at coordinate 14,104 of JBIIFS010000030.1, read as the reverse complement.
AAGTCCGCCACGTCAGGCGCATGTTGGCGCTGAGTCATCCGCACAGGCGCCTGCGCAACATTGTGCTCATGGGCATGGGCGAACCGCTCCACAATTACGACTCCGTAATGAAAGCGATGGATATCGTTTCCGATGTCCGCGGCGCATCGATCGGGCCATCCAGAATTGCGATCAGCACGGTGGGTTTTGTGCCGAACATTCTGCGCATGGCAGAGGAAAACCGACCCTACCGTTTGGCTGTCAGCCTCCATGGTTCAACCGAAGAAGAGCGCTCCTCCTTGGTGCCAACGAGCAAGAAATGGAATCTCGAAAGCCTGATCCAAGCTTGCAGGAATTACTGTGACACCACAGGCAAAAGGATCTTTTTCGAATGGACCTTGATTGCTGGAAAAAACGATTCGCCAGAGACAGCGGAAAGATTGGTCGCGCTGCTGCAAGGCATCGACAGCCACGTGAACATCATTCCGCTGAACCCGACTCATGGCTTCGCGGGTGCCGCTAGCGAGAGTGGTGCGGAGTTCCAAAAGATCATTCGCAAATCCGGCATCCCCTGCACTTTCCGCCAACGCCGTGGCATCGATGTCGCCGCGGGTTGTGGCATGCTCAAAGCCGAAAAGCAGCGCAAACAGGCGGCTGGCGGTTCATGACCGGGCGTGAAATCTGAAAGTTGGATCACCTGATTTCAGAGAGGCTGGGTTATTGATCGCGGTTTGATTCCATGATTCTTAGCGTCCTGATCTCTCACCGCACACATGGCAAAATCTTCCGTTGCTGAATTTCTTTTCACCGATAACCTAAGCGATGATTTTTCAGTGCCATGGCGAAACATGCGGCATCGTCAGATGGATGCGCATCGTTCTGGCCGCAGGCGGGCTTTATCATCTTTTGTTTGCGACATGGACGATTTTCTGTCCGATGCATGTGCTTGGCTTGTTGGATTGCAAGGCTCAAGGCCAGCCCGTCTTGTGGCAGACGTTTGGCATGATCTCCGCGATTCTAGGTCTAGGTTTGGTCATTGCCTCGAAAAATCCAATCCGACACTGGCCGATTGTGCTGCTTGGATTGGCCGGATCGATCATCGCCATCACGTTGATGGGTTGCGCAGTATTCAGGGAAGAACTTCCGGCCAGGGCTCTGCTCATCCTTGCGGCGAATGATGTCATCTGGCTCCCCCCGTTTGTTCTGATCCTCTGGGCCGCACTACGAGCGCATACGGGGATTCCTCCGTCGCGCACTCAACCTTACTCCATCGATGAGGCTGCCTCGGTTTACCAACTGTCCGATGGCAGAAACCTCAAGGACGCATCCATGAAAAAACCGCTGGTCTTGGTGTTCCTGAGACATTTCGGCTGCACGTTCACGCGACAGATTTTAAGAGGGCTGCAGGATTTGGAAAATCAAGCCAAGCAACACCACGCGTCTTTGGTTTTGGTCCACATGCTTCAGTCCGGGCAGGAAATGCATTACCTCGGGCAGAATCCGGATATCGATCGAATTGCCGATCCCCGCTGCGAGCTCTACCGCGCGTTCGGCTTGGGCAAAGGCGGTTTTTATGAAATCTTCGGACCGCAGGTTTGGTGGCGCGGTGCGCTCGCCATTTTCAAAGGCTGCGGCGTGGGGCACCTCGCCGGCGATGGATTACAAATGCCCGGCGTCTTTGTGTTTTTCCAGGGCAAAGTCATCGCGTCCCAACCCGCGCAGAGCGCCTCGGACCTGCCGAATTTGGAAGCTTTGTTTGCAGGCAATGCGGATCTGGCAAACACTGATGGCCGGAGCTGATGCGCTCGATGCTTTTCTATGAATTCTCCCGCAGACAAAACCCATCCCCTGACCGCCCCAGGCATCAGAATGCGACGCGCGCAGGATGCCTTGCAATGTGGCACGAGCATTCGCGCCCCCAGATGTCGAAATCGGAGAGATTTTGCTTCACCCGCCTGATCAGCCTGCCTGACCTATTCCCATGCTCCGTCTTCTCATCCCCTGTCTCGCCGCGCTGCTGTTTGGCTCATGTCTTGATTGCCATGAAGAAGTCTGGCTGAACCCGGATGCTTCCGGCAAAGCAAAGGTCAGAATGATAATGCCCTTACAAGCTGCCGGAATCCACGGCGGAGAAAACGGCATCCGGTCGCTGATTACAGATTATTTGAACGCCACCCCGGCCATCACGAGTCATTCGGTCGAGACAGCTGTGAGCGAGGGTCGGTTGAAAATCGTCATCACCATGACTTTCGATAACGCGCTCAATCTCGTCAATCTGACTTCAGGTTCCGGCTCTGAAAAGCTGCCCGCTGCGGCCGCCGCTCTGATAGGACATGCGAACATGGAATTCCGAGGCGCAAATATCAGCCTGAAACGTCGGATCGATCTCACTCGGTCCATTCCCGGATCCATGTTTATTCCAAGCGAACAACTCAAAGGTCGTAATCTGACCACGGTCATGCATCTTCCAAGAGCCGCGACGTCGCACAATGCCGACACGATCGAAGATTCCGGCAAGACCCTCATCTGGACCACTCCACTTGCTAGCGCCCTTCGCGCTCCGCTAAACCAATCCTTCATCATGCCGCTTCCTATCCCGTGGCTGGCGATAGGCGGAGGTATCTTACTGCTAACAATCCTCATCGCCGGGATTTTCCACTATAACTATCGTAGAAAAAAGATAAAGCGGATGACTGCCGCTTGATGCTGAAATCAAACAAGCCATTTCCTGACCGTCGCAAGATCCGCTTTCATCGCAGCGACAGTTTCCCCTAAAATATCATCGCCACTGACGTACTCGATGTGAATAGAGATAAGGATATCTTTGGATAACTTTTGTGAGACGAGTTTGCCCGCAAGTGGATTGACCGCGCCTTCTCCGATGGGACAAGCCTGCCATTCCTTGCAGACGAGTTTGTAGTCCTTGAATGCCAATTTCCTTATTGAGCGCGGCGAGATCCGCTAGCTGTGCTTTGAAGTTCGCGACCTGGGGTTTGATCGGCTTGAACAGATCGTATTTCAGATGCTGCAAACGATACCGCTTGATCCCGGCTTTCGCTGCGGAGCGGAGTTGTTTCTCCGCCATGCCGTTTTTATCAACACCATCAATGCTTGATGCCATAATGACCACACTGAGATCTTTTTTGGCGACGAAAGATCTCCGATTCATGAGGAAGAGGCTAACGCATTGAAATTTCCTGTCAAAACAAGGTGACGTGACGCGAGGGTGAATGCTTCGACGGGTTGGCAAAAGTCTAAGCCGACCGCAGGCGCGGCTCTCCGATAGCAAAAAAAGTGCCGCCAGGGAACCGCGGCAAGAATGGACAAACTACCGTTGCTCCGATTAAGGCCTGGCGGGGTTCGCTTGCCAAACCTCCACGGCCCCTGACAGCAGGAGAAAACAAACGCAGTTACACCCAACTCGCAACCTTAAACTCAGCTGGTAATTACATTTCAAATAGAGAAACCGCGAATGGACGCGAATTTTTAGAAATGATTAGGCAAGGAAGATGAAATGAGTTTTGGAGAGCGATAAACTTGATTTCCGAACAGAATTACATCAGGATTGTAATTCGATTCGCGTTCATTCGCGTTCATTCGCGGTTAAACGATACTTTCCCAGCTACGCAGCCTCAATGCCTCCGCCGCTGCTCTGGCTTCGGCTTCTTTTTTGCTCTTTCCCTTGCCGGTAGCGAGCAGTTTGTCCTGCCAAGTCACCTCGGCTTGAAACACCCTGCGATGATCCGGTCCGCTTTCTCCGACAATTCGGTAAGCCGGCGCGATGGGATGAATGGCTTGCAGGGATTCTTGGAGCTCGCCTTTTGGATTCAGCTCGTCCGGACTGTCCACCATGCCTTTGATTTCATTGGCAAACAGCCTGAGGATGAGTTCTTTGGCGGATTCTAAACCCGTATCCATATATACCGCGCCAATCAAAGACTCAAAAGCATCAGCCAAGGTAGAGAGGCGCCGCCTGCCACCTGTGGACTCCTCGCCCTTCCCGAGCAAGACATAATCGCCGAGATGAATTGCAGTCGCGAAACGCGCCAATGCCTTGCGGGAAACGACCCGAGAGCGCAACTTGGTCAAATGCCCCTCAGTGGCGTCAGGAAAAAGTTTGAAAAGCGCCTCCGTCACCGCGAGTTGGAGCACGGCATCCCCGAGGAATTCCAGACGCTGGTTGTCAAAATGAGGCCGCTGGGACTCATAAGCCAAACTCGGGTGCGTCAACGCTTCCGCTAATAAAAGCGAATTACGAAACTTGTATTGGATGCGGCTTTCCAGCGGTTGCATTCAGAAAATAACAGTTGATCACTTCTTGCCACGAACCCGGAAAGCGCTCCGAAATCGAGGGAAAAAGTGGGGTGATCGACGGGACTCGAACCCGCGACAACCGGAATCACAATCCGGGGCTCTACCAACTGAGCTACGACCACCGTTATAGGCGGGCGACACGCTTAGCCCACCCCCGCGGTATTGCAAAGACAAAAATACGCTGAATCGGGTGAATCCTATGGTGAGGGCCCCCGTTTAATCCATCCGGAGATGAAAAATCGGCGCTATTTTCGCCTGATAGGCAACCTGCATCGGCATGTCGGATGTTGGAAACGGGGTTCAATTCTATTCACACCCTCACCCGCAGATCCCTAACACTCCACAACATCCCGCTCGTTTCCTTCCCTACCCCTCGCATTCTTCGTGCACCATCCTTTCTCTTCACAGAAAACCTCTCGCGCGCTGCGTCAAACGCCTCATTTACAAAGCTCTTGCTTCCTATCACCGCCCCATCGGTAAAATATCTCACCCGCGTTCGCAGCATTTGCGCCATTCCCAAATCTGGCAACACCGTCCCGTTATGCTTCGATGACAATAACTCCTCTCTATTCATCATTACCCTAGGCTCAGCTTCGCCAACCCCCGCCCGGCCGCTCTTTCTTCCCAACGCAAGCCCCATCAACCGTCGGTAAGTCCTTGATGTCTCTTTCCAGCACTCCGCATTGTATGCGTCTCTCTCTTCCTTGGAGTTTAAAGTTTTAAGTTTAGAGCTTTGGGTCGCGCATGCTCTCATCAGCCCAGTCCTAGCCTTCTTGCCATTACCTTTGTTTCCGCCGCCGATCGCTTCTCCATAACTGCTCCAACGATAATCCGCCGGATCGGAAACCATCCCTGCTCTCACGGGATTCAAATCGATATAAGCCGCAATTGTCCGCGATGCGTCACCGCTTTCGACAATCACGCTCTTATAGCGCTGTTCCCATAAAGTGCCCGTGCGTTCATGGGTCAGATTGAACCAACGCGTGAAACGTTGCAGCAAGGTCTTCATGAACTCACTCAAATCGTGCATTCGATACGTGAAGCGCTCATAAATTTCCGCCACATGCGCTTCATTTGCCTCCGCACGTGCATCCGCTAATTCCTTACCCACCACCGCAACAAACGCCTCGCTGTAAACCGTCAATAGCCGCTTCAACAACCCCTCATCATCCAACAACAGAGCCCCAGCCGGCGGAACTTCGAGCAGGATGTGAAAGTGATTCGACATGATGCAATAGGCCAGCACTCTACATCCAGAGAAGTTTTCCTGCATCCGCATAAACATCCTGAAATGCTCCCGCTCTTCATCTCCAAACACAAACCTCCTATCGACCACTCGCGATACGCAGTGATAAATCGCCCGTTTCTCTGAAGAATCTTTCCAAGGGGCCAACCAACGTGAACGTCTCATGCGCACACCTTATAAGATATTGTTCACTTGAACAGTATTAATTCTACAAATTGTCTGTCCCCATGTCTGGACACGGCGCCACGGCGATGGCGCCCTACCCTTAAATCAACCGTTGGTGACCAAATCCCGCGTGTTAAGTTGTCCGTGTTAAGTTGTCTGTCCCTATGTAGTCGTCTGTCCCTATGTAGTCCTATGTAGTCGTCCCTATGTAGTCCACTTTTAATCATCGGTGCCTAAAATGATGGCTCCGGTCCGGAATTCGCCTACACGGCCTGAGATGGGGATTTTTACCAATCCTGCTCCTACAGTCTTGCTACCCAGCGTCGAGAAAAGAACGCCGCTGACAGGAGCGCTTCCGGTCATGATCCCTGTATTGCTTACAACGACGCCCAAGCTTCCGCTGAAACCACCCGTTTTGGCAGCTATAACGCCTTTCCATGGTGCCATCAGGCTCCCTGGCTTAGGTAGAGCAATCAAATTGTATTTTGCATCTATGGCGAAAGACTCCGGCAACTTGGCTTGAGCTGTAGGATCGGGTAAGCCACCACCATCAAAGACCACGCCCCGGATCACTTGATCAGGGAGACCAAGATTCTGCGACAAGGCGATAGAACTCACTGGCACCTTGTGCATTCTTACTCCCGCAGAGGCATTTAAAGCCGCAAAGCCGCCCGGATAAGCAAGCTCTGTGGCGTCGGCAGCGCGATACCATACCAAGCTGCTTTCTTCGTTGTGCAGCGGAGATGGCGGCAACAATCCGGCTTCTTTGAGTGAAATCATTCCGCCGATGTAAGAGTTGGCGTTTTTATAGGGTTTGAGCCAGATCAAGGCTTGCCCTGTTGCACCAAGAGCGAAGCTGGCTTTGAATTTTTGTGCGTCACCGAATTGGCCACTAAGGCTCATAATTCCCTTATTGCTCAAGGTTCCCGTGGCCGTTCCCATACCTGCAGGAATTTGAAATCCATCTTGCACTCCATGGTCGATGAGAAGAGTGAAAGTTTTAGTAGTCGAGGGTAGTTCGGCTCCACGAGCGAGCCGGAATCCCTTCAACGTGCCACGGACATGATTACCCTCGGCCAGTGCAGTGGCGCCATCGATACTTAACGTCATTGTCGCTGCGGGTAGGCTGGACGCAGTCTTGCTGGCTTTCGTCGGAGGAAATGTAATATTCCAAGTAGCTTGGTCTGTGTCCGCCGTTAAATCCAACATACCAGAAGATTTGCGTAGCATCCGTGTGCCCATACCATCGTAACTAGCGCTCCATAAACCGGGAGATGTAATCACCACTCTGATCATACCTTCCGGCTCTCCCTCATCATTTTCCAGCAATGCCTGCCAACTGCCTGCAAGCGATGCCGGAAACGCCAAAATCGGCAAACTCAGGGGGATGCTACGCACCAGCGTTGTGCCACTGTAAATCTGGATCGTCAGCAAACTAGTGCCCACTTTACCTGTTATTTTTCCTTCAAGAATTCCCGTAGTGGTATTGAATTTAAGACCCGCGGGAAGCTTGCCAACCAAGCGATACGTCCCTTGGAATCCAAGGAGCCTCAAATCATAGCGCACCCGATCTCCGACGCGCGGTTTGAATGGTTCCGAATCGCCCTGAAACAACAGCTCGTAGGTATCGCTCAAACCATTGCCGTTGGTATCAGCAAGGAGTGGGTTAGTTCCGAGTTCATTCACCTCACGACCATTTAAGATACCATCGCTATCACTATCCTCCAACGAGTCATTCAACCCATTGGCATTGCTATCCGCCAAAAGCGGATTGGTTTGAGTAATACTAATTTCATCACCGTCTCCCAATCCATCCCCATCGGTGTCAGCAAGCAGCGGATTTGTCATACGCGTCATTTCTACACCATCACTGAGGCCGTCTTCATCCGTATCGGAAACGAGAGGATTCGTTGCGTTCGTGATCTCTTGGCCATCGTTGACGTCATCCCCATCCGTATCAGCCAGGTCGGGATTCGTGAAACGAACGACGATTTCCTGGTAGTTCGTAAGTCCATCGCTGTCAGGATCACGGGTGTCTTCAGCGAAATTCGCGCCCACTGTTTTGTTGGAATCCATCAGGAGACTAAGTGGGTTCTCAGCGCCCGAGGCATCGCCGGTCCAAGAACTGAAGAGATAACCGGACTTGGCTGTGGCCGTCACGGTGGCATTGGTGCCGTGCACCAAGTTGCCAGACGTCGCGAAACTTCCGCCCACAACGGTGCCGTTGTTACTCAAAGTTAAAATGAACTTCGGCACCGAAGAGGAAAGTTTCGGATCTGTGGAAAACTGTACTTCGTATCCATCCGAGTAGCCATCACCATCGGTGTCAGCAAGGTTGGGATTGGAGCCGTGCGTAATGATTTCCTGGTAGTTCGTAAGTCCATCGCTGTCAGGATCACGGGTGTCTTCAGCGAAATTTGCACCGACGGTTTTGTCGGCATTCATCAGCACGGTAGTCGGATTGGTCGAGCCCGAGGCATCACCGGTCCACTTGTTAAACAAATAACCTAACTTTGCCGTTGCAGTGATCGTTGCGCTGGTTTGACTGAGATACGAACCTCCACCTGTTAGAGTGCCAATCAACGTAGGTGATGTGCTGAGCGTCCACAGTCTCGTGTCGAGATTGGTGTCGGCTGAGACTCTTGATGCAAGCGCGCCGAATCCGGAGCTACGGGCGATGCGGAAGCCAACGTCGTTAGATTGATACAAGGGGGTAACTTTATTACGAAAAGCTACACGACAGTCGAACGCGCTACCTTGCCAGCTGCCCCCACGTAGCAATCTACTATCTCCTGATACGGGACCGCGCGGGTCGGTTGTGCCTTCGACGTATGCCGTTGCTCCATACCAGTCCCAGCACCATTCCCAAACATTACCAGTCAAGTCATGAAGGCCGTAGCCGTTTGCTGCAAACGACTCGACTGGAGAAGTATAAGGCTCCGAACCATCTGCATAGCTAGGATGGTGACCTGCTGTCCCAAATTGATACGATTCGAAGCCGATATTGTAAAAATTCGCTTCGCCATGACTGATCGTATCTGTCCCCCATGAAAAGCGCTTACCACTCACTCCACCGCTTGCCGCTTTTTCCCACTCGGCCTCGGTCGGCAAGCGGTAGCCATTCGCAGTCCAACTAACCGTGGGTTCTGTCGTGCCTGTCTTCATCACCGCACCACTGATTGTGTAACAGGGAGTGAGCCCTTCTTTTTCGCTTCGTGCATTGCACCACTTCACCACATCACACCAACTGACGGTCTGTACGGGGTGATTTTCAGCTTTGCCGTCTCCTTCCGCGAGATCCGTGTAACCATTAGCCAAGCCCCAAATAAGAACTTCATCCCATAGGGCTTTACTTACTTCATGCTTGCCAATGTAAAATTCACTAATGTTAACCGTAATAGGAATTATATCGATCGGCTGGCTTCCTGCAGTTGGGTAATTCAATTGAATATCTCCAATCGCGCCTCTGTATCCATCGACTTGTATGTAGTAGGACTTACCCTCAGTGGCATCAAACGTGACTGTACTTGCGGTATCATCTGTGTCGTCGTTCGCGCCTAGCATGTTGAGCGAGTCAATACTGCCATTACCGGAATAGACCGCCAAGGTAGTGTCAAAATTACTACCCACAGTAGTAATTGTTGCAGAGTCGCTGTAACTTGCCACCCATTTCCACCAAACTGAACGCCCCCCCGCCAGAGGATGATTGAGCGACTCCCAATTTTCTTGAGTGGCATTGCGATTAGTGCCAGTGGTCAGATTACTATCGGGAGTCAGTATAAAGTGATCAGAAAAATTGTCGTTACTCGCTGGTAAATCAATGATCAAACCGGTACTAAAAACACCTGCAGGAATAAGGGCTAGCCCTTCAATAACCTGATTATCAGCGATCAAACGAAACCGCATTTGTGAACTAAACTTTCCGTCCCAATCCACTTCGGCATTCCATGTGATTGATTTTCCAGTTCCGACAGCAATACCCTCTCCAATCGCTCCTGTTGCAGATGTTACTGGAACGGCATATGTCGCTCCGCCATCACTGGAGATTTCCAAAGACATCCTGACCGTCGATGTGGTCGATGCCAGGTCATAGGTGATATCAAAAAACTTTGTCCCTATTCGCTGCGTGGCCACCAAATTCGACACCACAGCCTCGGCAACATTAGGATTTCTTGCCTGCTGCACTTCCGCACCATCGTTGATTCCATCCCCATCAGTATCAGCAAGTTCGGGATTGGTACCGTGTGTAATAATTTCTTGATAGTTCGTAAGTCCATCGCTGTCTGGATCACTAGTGTCTTCGACGAACGTAGCTCCGATTGTCTTGTCAGCATCCATCGTGATAGTCAGCGGATTCTCGGCGCCCGTGGCATCTCCGTTCCATGAGCCGAACAGGTAGCCTGGGTTTGGGACGGCGGTAAGGGTGGCAGAGGTGCCAGGGTCGTATCTACCTATCCCCTCTAAGGCACCGTTGTTTATGGCTAGAGAATTCAACCTCAGCTTCCCTTCTGCAAGACCTTCGTAAACGATCCAATTACCATTGTTTGAGTTTACTACACCCCATGCATGGCTTGAACCATACTCCGTACTCACCAGAAGGCGCCCACTTTGCTCATCGACAGCGATGTAAGATCCAAACTCCCCTTCTACAGGTGCATTCAAATTGGTGATAGCCTCTCTGAATCTAAGAGTTTTTTGCGGTGCGATTCGATCAAAAATCAAAACGCAACCTTTCACTGAATCAGGAGTCTCAGCATTTGGGGAACTAACTAGCAAAAAATCTTTGGTTAGTAAAATATTTGTCGATGAAAATTCAGCGCCTTTGATATATTTTCTTAAATCAATAGAAGTTTCCCGCCATACGTCAATTTCACGATCAAAAACTCTTAGGTAATTACCATCTACTACATATACGCTGTTACCATCATATGCAAATCTATGATATGCATGCTGATTATTCCTATAATTTAATATATTTGAATCATCGTAAGAAAATATAAAAGACAACGGTTCTACGGAACGTTTGATGATATATTGATCAACCACATCATAAAAATCAACATTCGTATTTCCAGCAACACCATCTATGGAAGGATCAGTTCTCGCTGTGATAAATGAATCGCAATTTAAGTTTCTAGAAAATTCGATTTGTTTATCATATCCGTCCGTTAAAGTTTGGTAAAAATCTCCATTTTCGCGGAAAATGTGAATTTTATTTTGTGTTCCATAATTTGACGATCCTGTAGAACTTAACAATGAAAAACCACGAACAGAAAGAACATTTCCCCCAATGTAAGTGGCAGTTTGCGGATCTCTTTCGAGTCGATAAGAAAAATCAGGTGTGTTTATATCTTGAATATTATATTGGTAACCACGTCCATCATGTATACCGCTCATCCATGTTATAGGATCGCCTGTAATCAAGCGATTTTCTAATATAGAAATTCTGCTTCCAAAGGCTGGCCAATCAAAGCTTGTGTCTGGCGCATCGATCGATGATTTATACGTCAATTGGCCTTCAGTAAAATCGAACAGATGGATTCTCCCATTTCCTGCAGATTCCCAAGCAGCAAGTTTATTACCAGAAAGTTGAATTTCTTTCATATTTGAGAAATCTCCAAAGCTGGTTGGCTTAATAACTGTCTCTCTTTTTAATTTCCAAGAACTTGATGCGTCATTGGCGTTTGGATTAAGCTTTTTAGCTACTTCAAATCCGTCGCCTAAATTATCAGAGTCGCTATCCGGATTTAACGGATCAGTGCCGGTGTCATTTTCTGAAACATAAGCACCCGTATTCGTTTCCACAGAATCATCCAATCCATCAAAATCGGAATCAGCTGCTTGGATGCAAGAAAAAGTCGATATCATCACAATCATCCATTGCATCGCAAATCTGACATTTTTTTCCAATTGCTTGGTAAAATATGAATTAAATCTCATAGCTATTATAAAACACTTATTTTATAATATTTTGTCAGATCAACGAACAACCATACATTTGTCATCATTTACGTTACACGCTCACATGCCAAATTGACTTCGTCGTGCTGCAAACACTTCTCGTGTTATTCTTGTCTATTCCCATGTATGAGATGCACAAGTTCTCTGCTTCTGAATAAAATCCTGTGCTTACAGATCTGAGCGAAATGCTCTCATTACTTCGGCCGCACATTCTCTGTTTTAGGGAATGGATCCGTCCACTGATGAAGCTCGAAGCCACTGCCAAGACCTCCAATTTCATTCAGGAGCATCAAGCATTTTTGCTTCCACTTGCCATAATTGGGAACGCTGGTATCCGTATCACGGCTTTCTGGAAATACGAGGTAACTTACAACAGGTAGCTTAACTGCCTTGTTGCCATCCCTCCAATCGGAATTCAACTGCATGGCGAGTCTGGCAGAGGCTTCCCCAATGTTAACATCCGAACCTTTATCGCCGACAATACAGGGATAGATTCTGCTTCCATGTATCACGAGGGCATAGTCGCCGATCTTCGGCGAGTAGGGGTCTTTGGCGTCCTTGAGCATTGACAGAGGCAACACAATGTAAGGGTCATAGGCGGAAATGAGATAAGACCGCTGCTTCATGGCGCTAATGCCGGCTTGCAACATAGCGATCCTTTCCTCGACCCACAGCTTTCTTTCTGCCGAAAGCTTCGGCTCCTCTAGTTCTTTCCTGCCTATCGCGATCCGCCGCTCCCATCCAGCGATCATTGGATTCGGACGATTGCTTATTTTTTTCCAATGGTATGCCGTGAAAGGATCATAATGCATCGACTCAATTTGGGCAGCGGGTACTTGCGCAAGTCGGTCTCCGTCGGCTCCCTTCAAGGTGGCGTCAAGGTCTGCCTGCATAAATAATACTTTTCGTCCTTTCTCGGACCGAAGGTGCAAGATCGTGTTGCAGTCATAGACGTTGGTTTTTGATAACAATTCGCCGAGTCGCTTTGAATGATTCCTGATATGGGAAATTTTATTTTGGTATAGTCTCTGATGCCATGGGGAAACGAAGCCGAGTGGAAACAATGACTCGAAGCCCGGCAGGATTTTTCTAAGTCCGGGAGTTGCTTTTTCGATTTCTGCGATGCGGGTTGCAGGACGTGGGATCCGCATTTTCAGCTGATAGGTGGCAGTGTAGCTGTCATGAGATTGTATTTCCCCGAGTGCAATATCACCATCACCATAAACGACTTCCGTACGCAGAGGAATTCCGTTACTTAGATTGGTGATATCCGAGACAATTCCCATCGGCTTTTCAAAAATGAAAGATGGTGAAGATGGTTCCTCATGATCCAGGCCCTTGGCTTTCAATTTCTTTAGCTCAATTGCCAATTCTGATTGCAACCTCTTCTCATATTCTACGCGGAGTTTCTCATGAATGGCTGCATCATCATTCCCCACTTCTCCTCTTTCAGGTAAGGGTGGCGCCTGACTTTTCGAAGTCGTTTCATGACAGATCAGCCTACGGAGATTTAGTTTCCAAGCGGTCGCTACAGCTACGATTAGCAGCAAAAGCCCGACAAAGCCCCATTTCATTTGATTGGGTATTTTCAGCCTACTCATTTTTCTATTCGAAGAATTCATTGTCTATGGCATGGTTAAAATTTTTGGTCATTCCATGAGAACCAAACCTGAAGAGTTATCGGCAAACCAAGAGAACGCCTGCTTCAGGGTGCGGTTGACCGGATCGGCGAAATTCTTGCCGACCGGTATTTTAGTTACGCCATCGACTTTGATGATGTCTTTTTTAGTTTTTGGATCCAGGTTGCCGTCAAAAAGCGCCCCTTTGATCAAGACAAGAGTTGCCCTGTCCGTGATTTCTCCGGCATCGTTCTTCACATCATAGGGAAGGGTGTAGAATGTACTGACGACGAGTACCGCATAAGGCCGCTTCACGGATAAAAGGTCGGCGAAACTGACGACCTCATAGCCGGCCTGTGTCAATTGGGATTCGATTTTGGGTTTCAACGACATCGATAGCGCCGATGAGGTTTTCCAACCCATCACGGAACCTGATGCGGAAGACACGGCTGTCAATTTCTCGATGGGTTTGCCACCCTTGCTGCTTTGCAAAGGGGGAAATACATACACGTAGGTGGGTATGTCCCTGGGCTGCATGGCGGCCAGCGCCTCATAAGAGAACATGACGCGTCTTTGATCTTGGGATGGTGTATCGCCGACCTTGCATGAAATCTGGCAAACGGCGATAACCGGCGTCATCATGGCAATGAATAATTTCATTTTATCGTATCTAAATCACCTGACCTCAATTTGAGATTTCGCCAAAAAAGCCCGCACCGTTTGACCGATGCGGGCTTGGCTGAGCTACCAGTTAGTCAACAACTTAACTATGAATTACCACTGAACTGCGACACCCACCCGGACAACGCTTTCATCGAAG
>JBIIFS010000029.1:0-15242 GCA_044237185.1 Luteolibacter sp. | reverse complement strand
GCGGATATTCATTTGTCTACGCTCCGCTCCGACTAAGCGGAATGCGTCCCTTGAGGGGACGAGGAAGGATTAGCTTTGCGCCCTCATCACGCCTTGAACTCGTGACCCCATCGCTCGGCCTTTTACGTAAGGACTTTTGGCAAACAGTCTAGTCAAAGGCGCAGAGGTCGCGGAGGGACGCAGAGAGTTTGTGTCAGTCGAATTTTGCTCATGAAATCTAAACTCCACAAATCATACATTGGCTTCGTGGTTGCCTGCGTATTGATCTTGGCCGGTGTGATTACGATTGCTGGCTACCGCGTTTGGATGATTTTCACTACTGACTGGCGAGAGGTCATTCAGCAGATGCGTCCCGTAGATTATTTGATCACTCTCATGGGGTTAATTATGCTCTTTGCGATATTTCGGCCGTTCAGATCTAAACCATGAAGTCATTTGCCATGCGTTTGGTTTTGTTCTAGAAATTCATCTTAGCAAAGGATCCGAATGAACCATGTGGATAAAAAAGGACAGCGCGCGGAGTTGAAACGCATCGTGTCGTTGAATCTTGATTCGGATTCCGGAGTTGTTGTGGAGAAGTTGGTGAAGCAGCTGGAGCAGTTGCCGAATGCCAGTGTGGTTTCGGCCTACATGGCCATGCCAGGTGAGGTGGATTTGCGGGAGCTTTTCGGACGGATCGACAAGCAATGGGTGTTTCCGCGAGTCAGGGGCGAGGACTTGAAATTTTATCGAGTGAAAAACTTGGAGACTGAGCTGCAGGTTGGCGCGTTTGGAATTCTGGAACCCAAAGATGAACTCGAAGAAGTGAGTGTGGATGCAGTGGATGTGTTTCTCTGTCCTGGGCTGGGATTCGATCGCAAGGGCGGTAGGCTGGGTCGGGGTCGGGGGTTTTATGATCGGATGCTCAAACAAGCAAAACCTACGGCGTTGAAAATTGGCGTGTGTTTTCCCTTCCAGATCGTGGAAGAAATTGCGTTGGAGTCACACGATGTCCTGATGGATATGGTTGTTGGGTAAATGCTGAAACTTATCATTTTATGAATCGGAACTTTATTAGTCTCATTTTGTTAGGTTTTTCGTTGGCTTACGTTTCCTGCGCGAAACCTGAGACGAAGCCGACTCCGTGAGTGATTGCGCCGCAGGCTCTGGACTGCTGCGGTTCTTATCCGCAGCTCTCAGGGTTGGTGATTTGATGGGGTTGTTACCTCGCGCGCGATTCAACGGAGCCGTAATTAAGAGCTGTGAAGAATCACTGCAGTCCAGAGCCTGCGGCGTGAGGATCAAGACCGAGGCGAGACTCCTCGGGAACGGCCTGCTGCGGGACGCAGCAGCTACTAGAAATCAAACAGATTCATCTGCGGAGAATTCGCTTTTGGGAGGGCGTCTTCTAACTGCGTGGTTTTTGGCTTGGGATGTTTTTCTTGCGCTTCTGGTTTGGTGGAATTCATTTCCAAGTGAGAGAGAATGGATTTGGCGCGTGCGAGGACGGGCTTGGGAAGGCCTGCGAGTCTGGCGACTTGGATGCCGTAGGATTTGTCTGCTGCGCCGGGAAGGATTTTGTGGAGGAAGATGATTTCTTCGTTCCACTCACGCACCGCAACGTTGCAGTTGACGACTGCTGCGCGGGTGTTGGCGAGGTCGGTGAGTTCGTGGTAATGGGTGGCGAAGAGGGTGCGGCATTTGATCTCGTCGTGCAAATGCTCGGCGACCGCCCAGGCGATGGAGAGTCCGTCGAAGGTGGCAGTTCCGCGTCCGATTTCATCGAGAATGACCAGGGATTTTTCGGTGGCGTGGTTGAGGATGAGGGCGGTTTCCGACATCTCGACCATGAAGGTGGATTGGCCGCGTGAGAGGTCGTCGGATGCGCCAACGCGGCAGAAGATGCGATCCGTCAGGCCGATGGTCGCGGAATCGGCCGGGACGTAAGCGCCGATCTGTGCCATCAAGGTGATGAGGGCAAGCTGGCGGATGTAGGTGGATTTTCCGGCCATGTTGGGACCGGTTAGAATCTGCAGGCGCGAGGAGTCGGGGAGGAGTTCGGTATCGTTGGGGACGAACTTGGTATCGGTCAGGGTTTGTTCGAGAACGGGATGGCGACCGTTCTTGATGATGAGTTCGGTGCCTTCGGTGAGGGTGGGGCGGGTGTGGCGGTTGATTTGAGCGGTTTCCGCGAGGGCGCAGAGAGTATCGATGTTTGCGATGCAGCCGGCGGTTTCTTTCAATTCGGCGAGGTGGACGATGACTTCCTGGCGGAGTTGTAAGAACAGTTCGTATTCGAGTTGCTTGGAGCGTTCCTCCGCACCCAGGACTTTGTTTTCCATCTCTTTGAGCGCGGGTGTAATGTAGCGCTCGGCATTCGACATGGTTTGTTTGCGCGTATAGTCCTCGGGAACTTTCGCGAGCTGCGAGGTGGTGATTTCGATGAAATATCCGAAGACGTTGTTGAACTTGATTTTCAGGGAGTCGATCCCAGTGCGCTTGCGTTCATCTTCCTGAAGTCTGGCGATCCAATCTTTTCCACCGCTGGCCGCGGAGCGGAGTTCATCGAGCTCAGCGTTGTAACCGTCGCGGATGATGTTTCCGTCCTTGATGTTCGCGGGTGGTTCATCGGTAAGGGCGGTTTCGAGGAGGGAGGTGAGCTCGGGGAGGGGGTGAAGTTGATTGACTATTGAGGATTGATGATTGTTGATTTTTGAATTGAAGAGGGAAGAGAGAAGTTCCTTGAGGGTGGGGATTTGTTGGAGCGAGAGGTAAAGAGATTGGAGGTCTCGTGGGTTGCCGGAGTTTTGGGAGAGGCGAGAGGTGGTGCGCTCGATGTCGCGGATGTTTTTCAGGGATTCACGAACTTTGGATAAAAGGAAAGGCTCGGCGATCAGAGCGGCGATGGTTTCCTGACGTTGTTCGAGAATGCGAATGTCACGCAGGGGGTGGAGCAACCAATCGCGAAGGAGTCTGCCGCCCATGGGAGTCTGGGTGCGATCCAGGACTCCGAGCAGGGTGTGTTTGGCTCCGGCGCGCGATTCGATAAGGTCGAGGTTTCGTTGGGAGGCTGAATCGATGAGGACATGCTTATCGTTTTCTAACAAACGAGGCGGGTTGAGATGGTCGCAGGAGCGACGGAGCTGTTGGGTCAGGTAATGGAGCGCGGCTCCGGCGGCGGAGGATGCGGCGGGTTTGTCGGCGCAGCCAAAGCCATCGAGTGAATGGATATTGAAATGGGATTTCAGAAGATCGACAGCGTGCTCCGGAAGGAACGTGTAACCATCGTAGGGCAGGGCGTGTGGAAAGTTTGCTGAAAAATCGCTAATTTGGTGATCGGGGATGAGGAGCTCGGAGGGCGAGATCCGTGCGATTTCGTCGAGCAACTGCGTGGCGTCCGCAAACTCGGCGATAATGAATTCTCCGGTTGTGTGGTCGATTGCGGCGAGGCCGAAAGATTTTGGCGTTTTGGAGAGGGCGGCGAGGTAGTTCGGGCGTTGATCGTCGAGGAGGGTGAGGTCGTCGATGGAGCCGGCGGTGAGGATGCGGGCGATTTCACGTTCGACGAGCTTCCCGGGAATCGCTTCAGAGGTTTGCTCGGCGATGGCGACCCGTTTGCCGGCTTTCAGTAAGCGGGCGACGTAGTTTTGAGCGGCGTGATGGGGGATGCCGCACATGGGTGTTCCGCCTCGCTTGGTCAGGGCAACATTGAGAATGGGAGCGGCGGTTTTCGCGTCCTCAAAGAACATTTCATAGAAATCCCCGAGCCGGTAAAAAAGAATGATGTCGGCAGGCAGGCTTTTCCTCATTTTGAGGTATTGGGCCATCATGGGTTTGGTTGCGGACATAAGGCAATGCTGGGGGGTGAAATTTCAAATTTCAAATTTCAAATTTCAATGTTTTGGCTTTCCAATCCGTGAATGTATGACATCGGTCTGACTGGGTAGCTGGAGAGTGATTTCGTCGCAGTTCAAACTTTGGATTCCCTCCGCTGATTCTCTCGACGAGCCAGAATCCAGCATGAATCTTCCAATCGGATTCCGTACCAATGGCAGGAACTTGATCATAAAAACCATGCGCGCTCTGCCTTCTCGGAATTACCTCTCGCAATGCCAGTAACAAGGAAGAGGAGGTCGTCAGTCATGTTGACCCTTAAAGTAGCTAAGAGGGTTTGCCGTAAAAGATGCAGTCATGCGACTGCGAGCTAAATAACTGCATTGAGGTTAAAAATTAGCCTAGACTAATAATATTTGTGCATTCTAATATAAGGCATTAGAAATGAGAGGGTTACTTTTAACATTGATACTTTCTGGATTTATTTTGACGGGTTGTTCTGAACGTCAACCCATGAATCAATCGGGAAAGAAACGTATCGTAACGAGTTTCACTATTATCGCTGACATGGCGCGAGAAGTGGCTGGGGATAAGGCGATCGTTGAGTCGATCACCAAGCCTGGAAGTGAGATTCATGGTTACGAGCCGTCACCGAAAGACATCGTCAAAGCCCAGCAAGCGGATCTGGTGCTGTGGAACGGAATGAATCTTGAGCTATGGTTCGAGAAATTTTTCGAGAGAGTGGAAGGTGTGCCTTCGGCGGTTTTAACGGAAGGAATCGAGCTTATCGGAATCACGGAAGGTCCATACACGGGTAGGCCGAATCCTCATGCATGGATGTCCCCAAAGAATGCGGTCATCTATGTGGAAAACATCCGCCGTGCGTTGGTCAAAGTGGATCCGGAAAATACGGAGATCTACAATGCGAATGCCGCGGCCTACGTGGAGAAGATCAAGGCCTTGGATGCGCCGGTCAGGGAAAAGCTTGCGACCATACCTGAGGATCAGCGTTGGTTGGTCACATCCGAGGGCGCTTTCAGTTATCTCTGCCGTGATTACGGGTTGAAACAACTTTATCTCTGGCCGATAAATGCCGATGCACAGGGAACACCGCAGCAGGTGAGTCATGTGATTGATCAGGTTCGTCTCAACCGGATTCCGGTGATCTTTTCCGAAAGCACGATCAGTCCGAAGTCAGCCAAGCAAGTGGCAAGAGAAACCGGGATTCTTTATGGTGGCGTGCTTTACGTGGATTCATTGACCGCAGCGAATGGCGCTGCGCCGACTTATCTGAGATTGCTCGAAAATAACGCTGAAACCATCGTGAAAGGATTTACCAAAACTCAATGAGTTATCCCGAATATCCGGAAAAAGTGGAAAGCGCGCCGACCCTTAAAGTTCAGGGGGTTTCTGTCGTATACTCGAACGGGCATCAGGCTTTGCGCGATGCGAGCTTCTCGCTTGAAGGTGGAACGATCTGCGCATTGGTTGGTGTGAACGGCAGTGGAAAATCGACCCTGTTTAAAAGTATCATGGGTTTTCTCAAGCCGACCTCTGGATCGATCGCGATCAACGGTTTGCCCGTGAAGGAAATTTTGAAGCAGCGGCTGGTGGCTTACGTGCCGCAATCGGAAGAGGTCGATTGGCAGTTTCCGGTCAGTGTTTGGGATGTGCTGATGATGGGGCGGTATGGAGCGATGAATTTCCTGCGGATCGCGAGAGCGGTTGACCGCAAGATTGTGGAAGAGAGTTTGAAACGAGTTTCGATGTGGGAGTATCGCGATCGCCAGATCGGTGAGCTCAGTGGCGGGCAGAAAAAGCGGGTGTTCCTGGCGCGGGCGTTGGCGCAAGAGGGGAAAGTGATTTTGTTAGATGAACCGTTTACCGGTGTGGATGTCAGCACAGAGCATGCGATTATCGGATTGTTGCAAGAGCTGAAAAAGGCGGGCTGCATCATTTTGGTTTCGACGCATAACTTGGGGAGTGTTCCGGAGTTTTGTGATCAGGTGGTGTTGATGAATCGCACCGTATTGGCGTATGGGCCGACGGCCGATGTATTCACCGAGCAAAACTTGACGTTGGCATTTGGTGGATTGCTCCGGGAGTTTCAATTCGAGCAATCGACCATTCAAGCACACGACGGCAGGAAAGTCCGGGTTTTCTCGGATGATGAGCGGCCCTTGGTTTTCGGTAAGGACGGACATTTGGAATACAGAGACAGGTCGGATCATGAGGAGTTGTTGAAACAACGTTCCAAAGAGCACAACGAATGAGTGAATCGCTTCAATATCTGCTCAATCCCTTGCAGTATGAATACATGCTGCGGGCGATTTGGGTGAGTGCCTTGGTGGGTGGAGTCTGCGGATTTCTATCGTCCTTCGTAACGCTGAAAGGTTGGTCGCTGATGGGAGACGCGCTTTCACACGCAGTGGTACCGGGAGTGGTGATTGCGTATCTGTTAGGGTTGCCGTTTGCGTTAGGTGCTTTCGTCGCAGCGATTTTGGCGACAGGAGCGATGGCGTTCATTCGGGCGCAAAGTAGGATTCGTGAGGATGCGACAATAGGGCTTGTATTCACTTCGTTTTTTGCCTTGGGCTTGGTGTTGATCACGGCGTTTCCCGCGGGATTGGATCTTAAGGTGATCTTGTATGGAAATATATTGGGAATCGCGGCAGGGGATGTGATGCAAGTTGTCGTGATCGCGGTGGTGGTTCTTTGTTTGTTGGGGCTGAAGTGGAAGGATCTGATGCTGTATTGTTTTGATGCGAACCAGGCCCGCGCACTTGGAATCAAGCCGATGGTATTGCACATGATTTTATTGGGCTCGCTCGCGGCTGTCGCGGTGGCTGCGTTGCAGGCAGTAGGAGCGATCCTTGTGCTGGCGATGTTGGTGACACCGGGAGCGACGGCCTACCTGCTTACAGATCGGTTTGGAAAAATGATCTGGATATCATCCGGCTTGGGAATCGTGACTTCCATGATGGGGTCGTATGCGAGTTATTTCCTCAATGGCGCAACAGGTGGTTGTATCGTTTCTTTGCAGGCCTTGGTCTTTCTCGGCGTGTTTGTCCTTGCACCTAAGCATGGTTTGCTGGCGAGTCGACGCGCCCGATTGAAAGAGGAAATCGTCGTGAAGGAGGGTGTTTCATGAATGCTTTGTTAGAGCCGTTCCAATACGCGTTCATGCAGGATGCCTTGCTTGTGGGTGTGCTGATAGGGGCGATGTGTGCCGTACTTTCATGCTTTCTTATTCTGAAAGGATGGTCGCTGATGGGTGATGCGGTGTCGCATGCAGTTCTGCCTGGGATTGTGCTGGCGTATATTGCAGGTATTCCATTGATCATCGGGGCATTTGCCGCAGGTTTGTTTTGCGCGACGGGGAGTGGGTATGTGAAGCGCCATAGCAGGATTAAAGAGGATACCGCGATGGGTGTGGTATTCACAGGGTTGTTCGCATTCGGGTTAGTGCTTTTCAGCAAGACACCATCCGATTTGCATTTGGATCACATCTTGGTAGGGAATATTTTGGGAATCAGCAAAGCGCTGGTGCTGCAGACATTATGGATCGGCAGTTGTGTGTTGGTGATCAGTGTGCTTTTGAGAAGGGATCTGCTCCTGATTTGTTTCGATCCCGTTCAAGCGAGGGTGATGGCGTTGCCGGATCAGTTTCTTACGTATCTACTGCTTGGCTTGCTGACGCTCGCCATCGTGGTCGCCATGCAGGCGGTTGGGATTATTCTCGTCGTGGCAATGCTGATCACACCGGGTTGTGTGGCTTACCTATGGACGGATCGGTTTGACCGGATGCTGATGATCGCTGTTCTATCCTCCGTGATCGCGACGATCGTTGGGATTCTTGTCAGCTATCATGCGGACCTCTCGACGAGTGGTTGTATTGTTCTGGCTCAGGCATCGTTGTTTGTGCTGAGTTTGGTGGTCGCACCGAAATACGGGATGCTGGCGAGAAGGAAGATGAAAAATTAACCACGAAAAACACGAATGACACGAAAGGTAGAGGGCTGGTAAATGGGTTTTGATAGTTAGGCTGTTCCAGTCCTTCGTTATCTTTATTGCCTTCTGTAAAAAATATTTTCTACACAGCCCCGACTTCATCGGGGCGGAAAGGTAACAAAGGAAACGAAGGAGCTTCACGCTTGGCTTTCGAACAGCTTACAGCTTCATTCTAATTTTTTCGTGTCCTTCGTGTTTTTGGTGGTTCCTCATTCGCAAGTCAGCTCATATCAGAAGCCATGAATCCCTGTATCCAAAACGCTATTGCCGTCGCAATCCGTCATGGTGTGGTGCCGGATCGCTGCGATATTTTGCAGGACGGACATACCTTGGTGGTTCGGTTGACTGAAACGCTGGTCGCGCGAATGGTCACAGTTATCGATGGACCGAGGCAGGGTTTAGATTGGTTCAAGCGTGAGACGGCGGTGGCTGCGCATCTGACACGTTATCATGCTCCAGTGATTCCACTGCATCCTGACCTTCCTGCCACGGCCCATCATTATGAAGGATACACGATGAATTTCTGGCAATTCGTCACCGCGACGGATGCGGAGCCTGATCCTCGTGAGATTGGATCGACCTTGTATCAATGTCATGAGATACTGCATCATTTTCCTGAACCTCTTCCCTCACTTGCCATTTTGCATGAGACGTTGGAGATCCTGAATACTTCTTTCGAGAAATCCTATTTCGATGTGGCGACGGTGGAGTTGTTGAAACGTCATCTCCAGCAATCCATCGATGTGCTCGCTCCTTTGCCCGCACAGCCTCTGCATGGAGATGCGCACATGGGGAATCTCATGATGACGACCCTAGGAATGCTCTGGACCGATTGGGAAGATGCGTTCAGTGGACCCGTGGAATGGGATTTGGCATCGATCATCTGGAATGCGAAGTTGTTAGATAATGATCATGATTTCGTGGATCAGGTTTTGGAATCCTATCAGGCAGTAGGTGGGCGATATGATGAATCGCTTTTAGAGCAATGCCTGATGGCCCGCGCCGCCGTAATGAGCGCGTGGTATCCGATTCTTTATCCAGCTCCTTCGGAGGATAGGGTGAGAAAGCTGAAGCAGCGTATTGATTGGTTGGAGAATATCCTCTAATTATACGCATCACCCATTTATGGCTTGGATTGCGAGCGTGCACACGTTTAATAAAATGTCATGAAAAGATACATCGGCATAATTGGCCTCGTTATTGGTGTTGTCGCTGTTGGTATTGCAATTTTCCAAGGGAATATCCGTGATGTGGTGTCACCACCTGAGACTGAAGTACAAGATGAGCGATCAATCAAGGAACTCGCCGTTGAAGCTGGTAAGAAGATGCTGGTAGACAAGCTCAGAGAAAAGCAGACAGATCCCATGCCACAGCGTCCTTCATTATCTGAGAAGAATGGATTTTTCAGTGGGGTGAGCGAGAAGTATGATTCCGTGGCTCTGGTTTATGCCGCCCTGGGATTTCTAGCAATGGTATTGGGAATCGTATCGTGGGTGAAGAAGGACCATATAAGAATATCAGGTGGTGCGATATCACTTGGTTTAATGGCAGTCGCTTGGCAGTATGTTTTGATAGGAGTCACCATTGCGATCATCATCTTCATCTTAGCAAACCTTAGTGCATAACAACCGCCTCTTCAGGGCGCCTGCCTTTTGTATCCCGCTGGAATGGTGTTCACTCCACCTGCGCGACCGCCATGGCTGCGATGCCTTCTTTTCGGCCAATGAAGCCCATGTTTTCGTTGGTGGTGGCTTTGATGCCGACTCTTTTTGGTGAGATGCCCAGGGCGTTGCTGATGTTTTGTTGCATGGCTTCGCGGTAAGGGAGGATTTTTGGGGCTTCGGCGATGAGGGTGGAATCGACGTTGATCAATGTTAGATTTTCCTCAGCGAGAAGCTCGCGGCATTTTCCCAAGATTTTTAACGAGGAGATGTCTTTGCAAGACGGATCACCGGGAGGGAAGTAGAAGCCGATATCGGGTTTGCCCATCGCGCCAAGGACGGCATCGGCGATGGCGTGGCACAGGACATCCGCATCCGAATGGCCGGCGAGGCCGTGGGTGTGCGGGATGGTGACACCGCCGAGGATGAGCGGGCGGTTTTCCGCGAATTGGTGGACGTCGTAGCCGGTGCCGATCATGCGAGATAGAGGATGGTTGATAGTGGATAGTGGATTGCTTTGCTCTATTATCTTCAATCGTCAATCTACGATCTCAGAGTATCTCTTCAATCGGAATCTTGCCGTTGGTGGCGATGATGGAATAGGAATCGGATTTTCCGGTTTTTTGGGTAAGGGTGACTTTTCCGCCGGCGGCTTCGACGAGGAGTTGGCCGGCGGCGATGTCCCAGAGGGAGATGGTGGATTCGACATAGGCGTCGAGTCGGCCGCAGCTGATGTAGGCCATGCCGAGGGCGGCGGAGCCCATCATGCGCATTTTGCGGGCGCGGAGCGAGGCTTTGTGGAAACGCTCGATACCGGTGTTCAGGGCTTCGGTATCCTTTCCGCAACCGACGAAGAGGATGGATTCTTCGAGTTTGGTGCGCGGTGAAACTTGAACCGGTTCGCCGTTCAACATGGGTTGACCTCCTTTGGTGATGGTCCAGGTTTCTCCGACCATGGGATCGTGAATGACGCCGAGGACGACTTCGTCGCCGACGCGCAGGGCGATGGAGACGCAGAAGTGGGGGATGCCGTAGAAGAAATTGACGGTGCCATCGATGGGATCGACAATCCAGTGACGGTTGGAGTCCTGATTTCCGGCGATACCTTCCTCGCCATAGAGCGCGTCGGTGGGGCGGGCAGTGAGGAGGATGTTGGTGATGAGGTCTTGGGATTCCTTGTCGAGCGCGAGTTTGATATCGTGGTGATGCGCTTCATCGACCGTGAGGGATTTGCCAAAATGTTTGCGGAGGAGTTTTCCGGCTTCTAGAGCGGCTTCGACGGCCAAGTTAAGATCGTTTTCCATGGGTTGTGGGTAGCGGTGGGGAAGGCAAAGGTCAATGCAAAGGGGCTACCAGATGGTATCGACTGGGTATGGTTTGAGACTATTATCGCAACTGACGATGGTAAGGTTTTCGGTTTTCGCAGTGGCGATAAGGAGGCGGTCGAAAGGATCACGGTGATGCCAGGGGAGTTTTGAAACAGCTTCACAATGGGAGGAATCGATAGGTAAATGCGAAAATCCCTGAAGTGACATTTGTTCAGGGAGAAAACGTGCCCAACCTGCAGGTAGTTGGAAACCAGGCTTACCTAAGCTGTGTTTGATTCCGATTTCCCAGATTGAGACCATGCTCCAATATACTTCCTCAGTTGTTAGAATTGCATCGCGAGCACGACTGCTGAGGCGAGGATCTCCGAAAAAATACCAGAGTATCGCGTGGGTATCGAGTAGTAGTCGCATCGATCAGGCGTTATGGGGCTTTGGGTCTTCGGCTACTTTTGGAATATCTTTTGGGCCGTAATCTGCGAAATCTTCGAGTTCATCGTCAAAGTTATCGTCCATCGTTAAGACGAGATGTTTGAGAGCTCCGAATCTCCGTTGAGGTTTCTTTTCGGAGATCACTTGGAGTTTCACCAGCGGTTGGCTCCTACGCGCGATGATGATCTCCTCTCCGTCCAGAGCCCGTTGGATGAGTTTGGAGAGGTTAGTTTTGGCTTCATGGGTAGTGAAGATCATAAAACTAACTTAGCTAAGTAAGTGGACTAAGCAAGGAGGTTTTAACCTTGATTCAAAAAAACCAATAAAGATTGGGCGAAATTTTCCGAGATCCCGGGGATTTTAGCGATTTGCATTGGGGTTGCTTTGCGGATGCGGGTGACGGAGCCGAATTTTTCCAAGAGTAGGGCTTTGCGTCTGGGAGACATGCCGGGGCAGTCGTCGAGGGCGCTCTCTTTCATGCGGCGGCGGTAGAGCAGCTCGTTGTAGCCGTTGGCGAAGCGGTGGGCCTCGTCACGGATGCGTTGGAGGAGTTTGAGGGCACCGTGATCGTGGGGGATCAGGAGGGGCTCGGATTGGCCGGGAAAGAAGACTTCCTCGTGTTGTTTGGCGAGCCCGATGATGGGAAGTTCCTGCAGGCCGAGTGCGTGAAGTTGTTTAAACGCGCTGGAGAGTTGGCCTTTTCCTCCGTCCACGATGACGAGGTCTGGGAGAATAATTTTGGCTTTGCCGTCTTTGGCGAGTCGGCGCTGTTGATCGATCAAGGATTCTTGTGAGTGTTCGTTTTCCTCAGAGGTGTTTTCACGAAGGATGCGGGAGTAGCGACGAAGAACCACTTCCGCCATCGATGCGAAGTCGTCTTGTCCCGTGACGGTTTGGATGCGGTAGCGGCGATAGTTTTGGTTATCGGGATGGCCGTTGGTGAAACGCACCATCGAGGCGACGATGTGATTGGATGAGACGTTTGAAATATCGAAACACTCCATGATACGTGGCGGCGCACTGAGCCCAAGAGCTTCTCCGAGGTCGGCGAGATCTTCGGTGGGTTTGACAGTGGTTGGAACACCGCGTCCACGCGCGAATTGGCGGGTGGGAGTGAGGGTTTTTTTGAGGTTGGCGATGATATCCCGAAACGTCGCCGCCTTTTCAAAATCTAACACTTCGGAGGCAGCTTGCATTTCGTCTTCGAGCTCATCGAAGAGTGCCTTCTTGCCTTTTCCTTCGAGGATCAGGCAGGCCTCTTGGATTTTTTCTAAATAGTCTTCCTTAGAAATACGGCCGATGCATGGGGCGGAGCAGTTGCGGATGATATCGGCGTTGCAGTGTTTGTAATCTTTCTCGCCGGGATTCGCTGCGCGGCAGACGCGGAGGCCGAGTCGGCGGTTGAGCCAGTTGATCGTCTCGATGAGCGCGCTGGAATGCGGAAACGGTCCGAAATAGCGGGCGTTGTCTTCTTTTTTAGAACGGACGTAGGAAAGGCGAGGGGCGGGATCGGTGAGGCGGACTCGGGCGTGTAGGAAACGTTTGTCATCTTTAAACGCGATGTTGTAGCGCGGGCGGTAGTCTTTGATAAGCTTGCCTTCGAGAATCATCGACTCCTCGTCGTTACGGACGATGTGGAATTCAAAATCATGGATCGAATCCATCAGGGCGCGGGTTTTTAAACTGGCGCGATTTTTGCCTGAGGGGACGAAGTAGGAGGAGACTCGGCGTTTGAGATCGATGGCTTTTCCCACGTAGATAATCGAGCCCAAGCGGTCTTTCATGATGTAGACACCGGGTTGGTGCGGAACATCACGGAGTTTGGCTTTGAGCTCTTGGGAGGCCATGGATGGCGAGAAAATAGACGGAAAAGCGGATATTGCCAGTCGTGATGTGCGTGGGTTTCTATTACGAGAAAAATTTTACCACGGAGGCACGGAGGAAAAGGGGAGCTCACGGAGAGAGACAGTGGATGGAATGAATGATTTATTAAAAACTCAGTGTCCTCCTCTTTTCCTCCGTGCCTCCGTGGTAAAAAATTGCCGAAATCACCTTAAGCCCCATTTCACCCATAATCTGATCTGGTCAGGCGGGGCCAGATGAATCAGGTTTTGTGCAGATGAATGGTCAGGAAATTCGTGAGGTGTTGGACAGGGCGGGGGTGATGCCTAGCAAGCAGCTTGGACAGAATTTTTTGATCGATGCGAATATCTCGCGTTGGATCGTTTCTCAGCTGGAGCTGAAACCGGATGAGGCGGTGGTGGAAGTGGGGCCGGGTGCGGGATCGCTGACGGAGCATTTATTAGGAAAAGCCCGGCGGGTGATCTTGATCGAGTTCGATGCAAGGTTGGCGGAAGATTTACGCAAGCGCTTTAAAGACAGGGATGATGTGGAAGTTCATCTGGCGGATGGCGCGAAGTTTGACCGACGTTTTTTATTTAAACATCGGCCCGTAAAATTTCTTGGAAATCTTCCCTACTCATCGGGTGGGGCGATTATGAAAAATCTGATGAGTCGGCCGCATCCGTTTTCTCGGGCGGTGATCATGTTGCAGAAGGAAGTGATCGATCGTTTGGGAGCGCAGCCGGGGACGAAGGACTATGGGATTTTAAGTTTGCGGATGCAGGTGAACTGGATGATCCAACCATTGAAAATTGTTCCGCCGGAAGCGTTTCATCCGCGGCCGTCGATTAATTCCGCAGTGGCGGTGCTGACTCCACGAGTGGAAAAGGACGAGCCGGTTTTTGATGCGCGCTTGTTTGATGAATTGGTGCGCAGGGGATTCGCGCAACGCCGTAAACAAATGGGTAAACAGCTTCCGGATACGCATGATTGGAAGGAGATCGCCGGGCAACTCGGCTTGTCCGCGACAGTGAGGGGTGAGGAGTTGGATTTGAAAAAATGGATCGAACTGACACGCGCTTACGACACGCATCCGCTGAAAGACAAGCCGCAGAGCGATGATGAAATTTTCGATGTGGTGGATGAGAAGGATATCGAGGTGGGTAAGGCCACGCGATCCGAGGTGCATGCAAAAAACCTCATTCATCGCGCGGTTCACGTGCTGGTGTTCAATCGCAATGGCGACCTGTGGCTTCAGAAAAGATCGTTGCACAAAGATAAGAATCCGGGTGTTTGGGATTCCAGTGTTTCGGGTCATCTGGATGCGGGAGAGGATTACCTGAAAGCGGCGGTTCGCGAGCTTGGAGAAGAAATCGGGATTGAAAAGAAACCGGAAGACCTCGAATTTGGCGTTTCCGTAAACCCCTGCGCGGCTAATGGCTGGGAACACATCCGGCTTTTCACCACACAACACGACGGAGCGGTGAATTTTCCCGCAGCGGAAATTGATTCGATGATGCCGTTTCCCTTGGCTGAAATCCAAGCTTGGAGCGAGAGCCGGCCGGAAGACTTCTCATCGGCGTTTCTTGAATTGTTTGGAGTTTGGAGGGCGAGGAAGTAAGGAGAAGGGACATTCTTGTCCCTTGTTGGATGAGGAACACAGGAAAAGAACCAACCGCCCGCGACGGAGCAAGCTCCGTTTACCCCATGACTTTGCGGACCGCGTGAGTCCACTCGCGCAGATCAATGAGCGCGACTGGAGTCACGCGGTCCAAATTTTTTGGCAACGAAAAGTTGATCCGAAGAATTCCGAACTACCCCAACTGCCTCGCAGCTTGGAGCGTGTTTTTCATCAGCATCGCGATGGTCATGGGTCCGACTCCCCCGGGAACAGGTGTGATGGCGGCGCATCTTGGTGCGACTTCGTCGTAGGCCACATCTCCCGTGAGGCGGTGACCGGATTTTTTGGATGGATCGGCAACACGGTTGATGCCGACATCAATGACCACAGCACCGGGTTTCACCCAATCGGCTTTGACCATTTCCGGTCTGCCGACGGCAGCGATGAGAATATCCGCACGTCTGCAGATGGCAGGAAGATCTTTGGATCGTGAGTGAGCGATCGTGACCGTGGCATTGGAGTTTTTGGCAACCAACA
>JBIIFS010000140.1:0-4336 GCA_044237185.1 Luteolibacter sp. | reverse complement strand
CGTTTGCGGAAGCCATCGCCGATGCCATACTTCGCGGTGGCCGTGTTGCTCACTTCACCAACCGCGACGATTACAGCGCGATGGTCCGCCGCTTTAGTGATACAAACGTCAACAGTTTCTGGCTGGGTGCGACAGATGGAGCCGTTGAAGGCACCTGGCGCTGGGGTGATGGCTCGCTTCTCAATAACGCCAATTGGGTTAGCCCCGGCGCACTCAACTGGGCGGGGTTCTACGCTCAGACCCTCAGCACGGTGGTTCCTTGGGCAGCGGCAAGACCCAATAATGCCAATAATGCGGATGGCCTGATCTTGCGAGGTGACAAGCTTTTCGAAGACCGTCCGTTGACCGAGCGCCGCGGCTACGTATTCGAATATACCCGCACCGATCCAAAGGTTGCGGACACGGATGGTGATGGCCTCAGCGATTCCAACGAATATTCCAATGGCACCGATCCAACGGTGGTCAATACTTTCGCCGGAGTGCCTGAGCTACCTGCTCCAGGACCAGTCGTTCCTTTCGCGAGCGCAGCGATAGCTACCAGTTCCCAGGGTCTTTTGTATGATCCCGAACAAGGCCATATCGGAAGCCTACTCATGAAAGTATCCAAAACCGGATCCTTCACTTACAGCTACCAAGGCTTGGATCGCACGATCAAAGCAAGTGGACGTGGGGTTTTCTCAACCAACGGAGCCTATTCTGGCGGCAGAATAACCGGGCTTTCTGACATTAAATCTTTGAACATGCAATATGTCCAGCAAGCAGGCGAATGGGTCATATTAGGTGTCATGGAACGCGACAATGGCAAAAAACTTGGGTTTGAACTACGCACGGCGAAATACGGCAAGACCAATCCTTATCCGGCACCAGGCGCAGTTACCATGGCCTTCGCATTGCCAGAATCCGCGCCATCCGCCCCGCTTGGTGATGCAGTGGCAACCGGAGCAATCGACCGCACTGGCCTTGTGAAACTCAATATTGTCATGCCGAATGGCGCACGCGCCACATCTTCGGGTCCGATCTTGAAGTCGGATGATTACGTGGTGAATGCCCTCTCCAACACGGGTAACAAACCCGCCCTCATTGGAGCGATCCATATGACATCAGAGCGGGCATCACTGGATTATGACGGAACCTTACGTCTATATGCTCAATCCGCTCCTGTGAGTGGTCAATCCATCGGCGCGGTAGATCAACAGCGCTTGGTGATGGGTTCGGCATACAGACCGGCGTCCAAAGGACTATCTCCTTACTTCGAAAATACCCTAAGCGGTTGGAATACGCGCTTCAATTTGATAGACGGAGATTTTGATGGTGTTTCCGAGATAGGAGCATGGGGAGCCAATAACAAGATTAACATTCCAGGCTCTCCTGTCAGAAAGTCAGTTGCTTCTTTTGCATCCAAGACAGGGCTGATTTCCTATAGCTACACCAAGACAGATGCGGTTCTTGGCGCTAATACAACCGCCAGTGGCTTTGCTGTTGTGCTCCAGAAGTCTGAGCAAATGCGCGGTTACTATATCAGTCCTTTGTCAACTGGGCGCTTCACCGTAACGGAAAATGATGGCTCGGTTCCGTCGCTTACCAGCATCTCACCCATCAACAAAATGGTGCCTGTCACGGCCACGGAATATTATGTCCAGGTCAACACCGTTGGCGCATGGGAGGTAAAGGTTCCTTTTGGAGCGACGGTCAATGGGGTTGTGACGGATCCCGTGACAGACGAACAAATTGATGTCCTAATCCCATGGATCACAGCAGAAGTCGTATCGGGCGGAACGGGTCTTAAGGGCAATGGCAATGGGTTGGTCAAAGTCACAGTCCAGGAAAATACGACGGGCTTGTGGTTCTACTCGACTCTTGAGATCGCTGGGGTCACGCAAAACATTACGCAAGATTACGAGGAAAGACGTTAATTGAATTTCTAAGTCACAACATCCATTTCCCAACGGGAATGGATGTTGTTTTCTTTTGGAGGTAAGCGCCCTGAACTGGTCCACATGAAAAAAGAACGATTCAAACTCATTCTAACAGGTTTTCTGGTGCTATTCGCCATTTGGATGGCTTGGCCGGATACCAAGACAACGAATCTTCCGGAGAATACGGAAAATCAACCATCACGATCTGGGCGAAGCGGTTGGAGCTTGCCGGGTTTCGGCCGGGATGAAAAGGAATCGGGCGCGCCGGCACGTGTCAGGCCTTCTGATGATTCCGGATTGCAACGCATCGATCGTCTCATCACTCACCCAACCCTTAGTAACCGCGAAGTCGCCGAGCAGTTGCTTTTGATCGCGAAAGATCAAGGGGTTTCGGAAAATATGCGTGCTGAGGCATTGGGCCACGGTGTCATCTTGGAGTTGGCGGTTTTCGCAGGCATGGCGGCTGATACCCAGCTGCCCGAGGAAATGGCAGAGAATCTCCTCAACCATGTGATCAATGAAAATACCAATCCGGCTCTCCAAATCCGCGCCTACAAGGATTTTCTGAATCATTCCTCTCCGGAAATCCGGGAAAAGGCGAGGGAAACGCTCGCGTTCATCTTAGAAGATGATGCGGGCGAAGCGGATCAAGCGGCTTTGCTTCAAATGGCAGATGCCAAACTCAAGCAGATCGAGGCGGAAAAGTCTCCGGAAGAGTGATCGTGCTCAAATAATCGGAAATAAATCGATTATTCGGTTTACTTTTTTCCTCTAACAAAAAAGGCTTCGCGCCGACCTGCGCGATCACATGCCCCCCTGTGTATTCAAAGCTTGTCGGAAGCACTCCCTGCTTCCGGCATTCAGCCTTATCGAGTTACTTGTAGTAATGGCGATCCTGTTTTCTTTGGCAGGCATCGCGGCAAACGGAATTTCCCACTCATCGCAGAACGCCCGCCTGACTTCACGGGATTTGGTTAAAGCGAAGCTCCAGCAGGCGCGCGCCCATGCCATGGCGAACCATACGTACACAGCCATAGTTATTCCTGTTAGATCCAGCGGAAAAAACGGACTTCATGAAATCGCAATGATCGAAGTCGAGCGAACGAACGAGGGTTACGTCCCGCTTGAAAACGAAAACGGCGATGCGGTTTTGTTGCAAAAATGGACAAAGCTGCGCGGAAATTTTCATTTTGTCACAAATACCATGATCGGATCGGATTTGCCTACCGTGGTGGATGAAGAAGCATTGGCCCTATCTCAAAAGGGTCGTGTGACGGAATGCCATGCAATCGTCTTTGCGCCAAACGGACAGATCAAGTGGCCGATCGACGGCTCGCCCATTCATATCGCCATTGCCGAAGCGGTTCGCCAAGGGAGCTCGTTTCGTATGAGCCGGATTTCCAACCACAAGCCGGTTTTTGATCTGCTTGTGGTCAATCGCCTGACAGCCAAAACCCGGAATGTGACACCATGACCCGGAGCGGCCTACGGATTTTTAACACCCATCGTGGCATGACCCTTGCAGAGGTTGTGATTGCCATCGCCATCATCGCTTCCACAGTGCCATTGATCCTTGCTGCGACGAGTGCGACGCATCGCGCCCGTCAATTCACGGAGACGGACACCCGTTCCGCCTGGCTGGTGCGTGACGCGCAGCGAAGAATTTGTAACGAGTGGGCGCAATCGGGAGAAAAATCCGATTTGGAAATTCCATTTCCTTTTCCAACCGAAGACTCGCCGGAAGCGACCATGGAACTGGCTTACAGGAAGGACGGAACTTTCATTTCAGCTGATGACACGGATCAAGCGGTCTATTTTTTATCGGTGAAAGCCGAGCCATACCTACAGGCGACACATCAAGCCAAAGGCTTACCGCTGGCGCTTGTCTCCATCGAGATCCAAGCCGCTTCTAACAAACGCAAGAAACTTAAATATCGATACGTCAGCACACGCGAAAGAATTCTATGAATCATGTAACTTCATCATACCAGGATCGTCGCGCGGGCTTCACCTTGTTCGAGTTAGTGGTGACGATGGCAATTTCCACCGTGATTTTACTGACACTTGCCGCACTTCTCACACAAACGACGGATGGTTACGTGCTCTCGCAACGCTCGATGAACCACCTCTCACAGGCGCGCGCGTTTGTTCAGCTATTCCAGACCGATCTTTCAAAACGCCTGCCCAGCACATCTCTGATCCATCGGTCCCCACGAAGTGGCGGTTCTCAGGTTTCAGATCAAATCGCGTTTGTTAGAACGATTGCAAATGATGAACAAAATACGGATGTTCCGGGAGACCTCGTGACGGTTTGTTACTACGTCGCCTTTGTTGAAGAATCGAACCAACGCGTGATTCCCAAATTGTTTCGCAAAATTCTCAACCCGAGGCAAACCCAACAATTGATGGAAGCCGGTGAC
>JBIIFS010000139.1:0-4368 GCA_044237185.1 Luteolibacter sp. | reverse complement strand
CTCACTTCCTTGGCAACGAATCCATTGGTGATCGTTACCGCCTTGTCCGTAGAGCTAAAGATACGCAGGACTTCCGATTTCTTATCAACACATATTCGCTGATAAGGTCAAAAAATCCATCCTGAAACTTAGGCTGGAAGGATCCATGCGGTGCATGGCATGAGCCTTCAGGCCGGTGCGCCGATTGCACCGGGAAGCGGGCCGTTGTCTACAGGTTTATCTTCCTGAGATTTTTTCGATGCAGTGGCTTTTGAAATCTCCTCGGGAATCGGAGGTGGCTTGGGAGCGCTGGGGGGATTGCGCATTTCACCGTGATCAATGATGTCCTGCAGGTGCGAGGCATCGAGGGTTTCATACTCGAGTAGAGCCAGAGCGATTTTTTCAACGGTATCTCGATTTTCCGTGAGGATTCGCTCTGCCTCATTGAAAGCATCATCAATGAATTTTTTGATTTCCGCATCAATGACCATCGCCGTCTCCTCGGAGTAGTTGCGGCTCTTGTTCATGTCGCGAGCAAGAAAGACCGGACTGGAGCCCTCGCCGTATTCGACCATTCCGAGTTTGTCAGACATCCCCCATTCGCAAACCATGTTTCTCGCCAGAGAAGTGGCTTGGCGGATATCACCGGATGCTCCATTGGAAATATCATCCGAGTGGAAGCCTTCCGCGATCCGGCCGCCCATGGTGACGATCAAATTCGCAAGCGCTTCTTTTTTCTGCGTCGAATATTTATCACCATCTGGAAGAAACATCGTCGCGCCCAAGAAAGGACCACGTGGGATGATGGTGACTTTGTGCAACGGATGTGTGTGCGGTAGAACCATGTTCAAGTAAGCGTGACCAGCCTCGTGCCATGCTGTCCCGATTTTTTCTTTATCTGACATCGCAAGCGAGCGGCGCTCACGTCCCCAACGGACCTTGTCGCGGGCCTCTTCCATTTCGGCGAGTGTGACTGCGCTCAAGCCTTTTCTGGCCGCTAACAGAGCGGATTCATTGACCAGATTCGCAAGTTCAGCACCGGAGAAACCCGGAGTGCCACGTGCGATTGTTGAGAGATCGACACCGGCAGCGAGTTTGATTTTTTTCACGTGCACACGCAGAATCTCCTCACGTCCATTCACATCCGGAAGAGATACGGTGACTTGACGATCGAATCGACCCGGGCGAAGCAGCGCAGGATCGAGCACATCGGGACGGTTGGTTGCAGCGATAATGATGACGCCTTCTTGGGTATCGAAGCCGTCCATTTCAACGAGGAGTTGGTTGAGGGTTTGCTCACGCTCATCGTGTCCGCCACCCATACCGTGACCGCGGTGGCGACCAACGGCATCGATCTCATCAATGAAAATCAAACAAGGCGCATGTTTTTTGCCTTGTTCAAACATGTCGCGAACGCGGGATGCGCCGACACCGACAAACATTTCCACGAAGTCGGAACCGGAGATGGAGAAGAACGGAACATCGGCCTCACCTGCGATGGCGCGTGCCAGCAAGGTTTTGCCTGTACCGGGAGAGCCGACCATTAGCACGCCTTTCGGAATGGATCCGCCGAGGCGTTGGAATTTTTTCGGATCGCGTAGGAAATCGACAATTTCGAAAAGTTCTTCCTTCGCCTCTTGAATGCCGGCGACGTCTTTAAAAGTTACTTTGTTGCGATCCATCGTTAGCAAGCGGGCTTTGGATTTGCCAAATGACATCGCGCCTTTTCCGGCGGATTTCATTTGTTGGCGGAAGAGGAAGAACAGCAAGAGGATGATGAGCAAAAACGGCAAAAACGTGAACAGAGCGCGGCTTAGGTAATCCGATTGGCGGACATATTGGGCTTTGTCTTTCAAAAGCTCACGCAGCTCGCCGCCAAGGATCGTTGACGAGACACTGACTTTGAAAGGAGTGGCGGGAATGACTTTGCCTTCCTTGGTGGTCGGCTTGATCAGGTTGGTGATCACCTCACGCTTTCCGACAATGTAGGCTGTGGAATCCGTATCTGAGGTGATGACTTGCAAGGGAGCGGCTGAATCATCCGCCTTCACTTCGCCCGATGCATATGCCTTACGAAATTCAGCAAGAGAGAGTGCCGCGGTTTTCGCGCCTTCGTTTGGCGGAGCGTAGTTGGCCATTTGCCCCATGCGGATGCTTTCTCCCAAAAGCTCGCGGATCTCCTCACCTTGGAGATCCAAATTCACGGCGACTTTGAAATAGCTGGTTTCAACCACGGCATCGGCATCCTTGGGCTTGATCGGAGCTGGGTTCACCCAACCCGTGATGGTGGCATCATAAGCGGAATCACTCGTGACGACTTTGAGCGGGTGATCGGGATCATTCAGAACCACCAAGCCTTGATCGAGTTTTTGACGGAAATCCGCATACTTCAGCGGTTCTGCCTTTTGATTCATCTGTGGGCCGAAAAGGGCCGCTCCAAGAATCAGGGCAGCAAGCCCGAACAAGGCAAGTCCTCGCCAGTTGAACGCATTTCCATCACTGGGAGGGCGATTGGAGTGATTTGGGGATGGTGTGTTATTTTCAGGATCAGACATGATGAGTATTTGCCGGCTCGGAACAGCCGGAGTGAAGGAAGTTAACCAAGATCAACGAAATGTCTAGGCGGGGATTTTAGGTTGTTTGAAAGCGCGGTATAGGACTCCAAGCAAGATCAGTGCCGCCACAGGAGTCACGTAACTGACCGCCACGTGATGATAAAGCGGAAAGGCTTCGGATTTCATCGCTCCGAGGATGAGGTGCGCGAGATAAGCCCCATAGAAGATCAAAAAGAAAATCGCACCCGGACGACCGATCTTGTAACCGATGAAAAATATGGGTAGCGCCGAGAGAGCCACGGCGATCATGACGGGGATATCGAAATTCAGAGCCGCCTGCGGAACGGCAATTCCATCTGGTGCGATGATCGAAGCCAGCCCGAGCACGGTCAGAATATTGAAAATATTGCTTCCGACCACGTTTCCGACAGCGATATCACGCTCACCTTTGAGGGCAGCAACAACTGAAGTAGCCACTTCCGGAAGCGAAGTTCCTGCGGATACAATCGTCAAACCAATGATGAGCTCAGAGACTCCAAAGAAGCGGGCGATTTCCACCGCACCATCGACCAACCATTTCGAACCTATGATTAATCCAGCCAGACCAATAATGATCAGTGAAAGGTTTTTTAACCACTCAGGCTTTCCAGGTTCTTTTCCATACTCTTGTTCGTATTCGGTCAACACCTTGGCGTTGCTCTCCTTTTTTGACTGGCGAATGAGAAACACCGTGTAAGCGATTGCCAGAGCAAACAGCAAAATCCCATCCGCACGGCTGATGCTCATGTCCCAGCAGAGCGCGAGCAGGAGGAATGAAACGCCAATCATGACCGGAACATCGAAGCGGATGAGTTGCTGATTCACCACCAGTGGAATGATCAGTGCGGAAATACCTAAGATGAAAAGCACGTTGAAAATATTACTTCCCACCACATTTCCGACCGCCAGATCCGCCTCGCCCTTGATCGCTGACATCACCGAAACCGCGAGCTCCGGCGCACTCGTGCCGAACGCCACGACCGTCAACCCCACCACCAAAGGCGAAATCCCTACCGCTGCAGCGATTTTTGAAGCTCCTTTGACCAGCCAATCCGCTGAAAAAACCAGCAGAACCAATCCAGCAATTAATAAAACGATCGTAAGAAGTGTCATGTCGACGCCTTAATTTCACAGATTCCGTGATTCGTCCAATGGGAAGATACAAAATCGACCTTTCCTCGTCGACCCATACCGCCACCAACCAACCATCCAAAAAAGGACACCTCAGAGAATCCATCACTCCATTTTTTTGCAATCCTTGTCCCAGCTGTGACAAGGATTGTAAAAGTCGATGGGAAAGCTCCTCTGGTTTAGGATGTTAAAATTGGTCAACTTGGGGTCTTTTTCGGCGAATCATTCTGCCTCCCCACCATTGACTTTCCTTCCCATCCCTGCTTCAAAAGCCACCCCATGTCCGACCGTAAGACTTTAGAAGAACGCCACCAGATGACCGACCTTGAGCGCGTGCGCCACTCCGCCGCACACGTCATGGCCACCGCCATTCTCCGGATCTGGCCGGATGCGCAGTTCGCTTACGGCCCGCCGATTGAAAATGGTTTCTACTACGATTTCGAAATGCAGCACCGCATCACTCCGGACGATTTTGAGAAAATCGAGGTGGAGATGAAAAAAATCGCCAAGGAAAACCAGAAGTTCGATTACAAGGCAATCTCCCGCGAAGAAGCGAAAGCCATGGCGGAATCGGGTCGACTCGGCGGTCTCGCCGAGCGCCCGGGCAACCCGTCCCGTTTCAAACTCGACCTCATCGATAAGATTCCCGAGGGCGAACAAATTT
>JBIIFS010000028.1:0-15589 GCA_044237185.1 Luteolibacter sp. | reverse complement strand
GACTGAAAAAATTCATAACTCTTTGATTATCCGTGTCTATCTGTGTCCATTTGACGAAGAGATTTAATTTTTGTGTTCGTCTATGTCCGCTTCGCTCCCATTGTGGTTCCATTTCTGTTTCTAGGGTGAAGCGGGGTGCGCCGTGAAACGCGAACAGCCGATGCCCTTGCGGACACCGGCTGTTGGATGATTTGGCAGGGCGGTTAAGTTCCGCCGCTTTGTCAGACAAGCGGTGTGGTCACTTCCTCGACGGCGCCGTTGGCTTCAGCTTCGGCGGCCTTCTGGTCGCGGAGCCAAGCACGGCGTGACATTTTCACGCGGCCTTTTTCATCAACGCCAAGGCATTTTGCGGTCAGCAGATCGCCTTTCTTGACGACATCTTCCACTTTCTCGACGCGGCCTTCAGCCAGCTCGGAGACGTGGACGAGTCCGTCCTTGCCGGGAAGCACTTCCATGAACGCGCCGAAAGCGGTGATCGAAACGATACGACCTGTGTAGGTCTGACCGACTTCGATTTCTTGGAACATGCGATCGATCATCTCTTTCGCACGATCCAATCCAGCTTGTTTGGAAGCGTAGATGTGAACGGTACCGTCGTCTTCGATGTTGATCTCGGCGCCGGATTCAGCTTGGATGGCTTTGATATTTTTGCCGCCAGGTCCGATGAGTTCACCGATGCGATCTGCAGGGATTTTCACGGAAACGATACGCGGCGCGTGGGCGCTGAGTTCTTTCGGCTCAACGATGGACTCAGCCATTTTTGCGATGATCTTGGTGCGACCTGCCTTGGCAATATGGATCGCCTCCTCAAGCATGGAAAGAGGAAGGCCCGGAAGCTTGAGGTCAAGCTGGTAACCGG
This sequence comes from Luteolibacter sp., assembly GCA_044237185.1. Lineage (GTDB taxonomy): Bacteria > Verrucomicrobiota > Verrucomicrobiia > Verrucomicrobiales > Akkermansiaceae > Luteolibacter. Next base: position 14,730 of record JBIIFS010000028.1, on the reverse strand, counting down.
TGACGCCTTCGTCGGTGCCGCAAAGTTTGAAGTCCATGTCGCCATAGAAATCTTCAGAACCGATGATATCGAGGAGCATCTTGTGCTCTTTCAGTGAACCATCCTCGTTGTTCTCAGTGACGAGACCCACGGAGATACCGCCGACTGGTCGGATCAAAGGAACGCCGGCATCGAGAAGAGCCATGGTGCCTGCGCAAACCGAAGCCATCGAGGTGGAACCGTTGGATTCCATGACCTCGGAGGAAACGCGGATCGCATAGGGGAAATCCGACTCAGCAGGAATTACCGGCTCGATCGAGCGCTCGGCAAGCGAGCCGTGGCCGATCTCGCGGCGATTGATGCCTCCCATACGTCCGCACTCACCGACCGAGAACGGAGGGAAGTTGTAGTGAAGGATAAAGCGTTTTTCGCTCTCTCCACCTGCGTAGTTGTCGAAATTTTGTTTTTCGTCAGCTGGTGCAAGGGTGGTGATGGCAAGGGCTTGAGTTTCGCCGCGGGCGAAAATGGCGGAACCGTGAACGCGTGGTAGGGTGCCGACTTCACCGTAAAGCGGGCGCAGATCACCGATTGCCCGGCCGTCAGCACGGATGCCTTTTTCCATGATGGAAATGCGGAATGCCTTTTTCTGCAGGTATTCGAAGGCTTGCTCGACATCGAAGTCCGTTGCATCCGGCGCACGTTGTTTGATCGCTGCTTCAACTTCATCACGTAGTGCGCCAACTTTTTTCGAGCGCTCGGTTTTGTTGGCTGCGTAGATCGCACCTTCGATACGGTCACCCGCGATTTCGTAGGCGATTTCAAGAAGGTTTTCCTTGGCAAGAGTGAGTTCGTATTCACGCTTCGGCTTACCGCATTTAGCGACGAGTTCTTCCTGTCCTTGCACAATTTTGAGAACCGCTGCTTGGGCGAAGTGAAGGGCCTTGATGAACTCCTCTTCCGGAAGCTCGTCGGCTTGACCTTCGATCATGATCACGTCGGTTTTGTTGCCCACGTAGATGAGATCGAGATCGCTATTTTCGCGCTCTTCGTGAGTCGGGTTGATGACGAAATTGCCATGGACACGACCGACGCGAACCGCGCCGATTGGACCGGCGAAGGGAATGTCGGAAAGCGCAAGGGCAGCGGAAGCGCCGTTCATCGAGAGGATGTCGGAATCATTGATGCCGTCCGCACTGAGCAGGATGGCGACGATTTGGGTTTCGTAAAGGTAACCTTTAGGGAACAGCGGACGCAGCGGACGGTCGGTCATGCGGCAGGTGAGGATTTCCTTTTCGGTTGGGCGGCCTTCGCGTTTGAAGTAACCGCCTGGGAACACACCTGCAGCGGTTGCTTTCTCCTTATATTCTACGGAGAGTGGAAACCAGGTCTGACCGGGTTTGACTTTGGTTTGTGAGACAGCGGTAACCAAAATGATGGTTTCGCCGCAACGGACGGTGACTGCGCCATCGGCGAGTTTGGCAAGTTTGCCGGTTTCGATGATCATCGGATGGGTGCCGACTTCGATCGTTGTGGAATGGATATTCATTTTTCTTATTTCTTCTTTTTACTTACGTCAAAGCAGAGCAGCCCTGTGCCGCCCTTGCTATCAAGGTTTTCGGGACGATCCCGAGGATACGGTTAAATGACACGCACCCCTTTTGCCAGTCAGCCACGAGAGAGACTCCCGTGGCTGCTTTGGCGAAATGGTTTAAGAATCAGCGGCGGAGGCCGAGATTGTTGATGAGTTCCTGATATTTCTCCTCGTTCTTGCGCTTGATATAATCAAGCAGCTTACGACGCTGGGAAACGAGTTTGAGAAGTCCACGACGAGAGGAAAAATCCTTTTTGTGGAGGTTGAGATGATCCGTGAGATCAAGGATTCTCTGGGTAAGAAGGGCAACTTGGTAAGGTGAACTACCGGTGTCTCCTTCGTGGGCTTGATACGACTTAAGGTCGATGGCTGGCTTTTCTGTTTTGGCACTCATTTTTTATAAGGGATGGGCTCAGCGTTCATCGCCAAGCCGTCCTAGGTGCGCGGAATGAAGCGGGTCATGGCAAGGATTGCAAGAATTTTTACAATCGCAATGCGGGGAATTCAATTTTTGCAAAAAATGCCGCAGAAATCGCCGTTCCGCATCCTTTAAGTGCATTGACATTAAAGATGGGTTTAATATCTTGCCACGAAAGTGGCGAACCGACGAGAAATGTGGACGGATTTACCGATGAGGGAATCACGTCTCCGCCCGGCAAGCCTAGCAGTCAAGTAAACATGCGAAAATTCACATCGAAAAACAGACGCCACAGGCACCATGTCAAGGTGCTTAAATCCGAGGTCATGTCACCGCGGATTGCTTGGTTCAATTTTCTCGACGTGCTCAAGTTCTTCGCGAAAATCTCGGTCGTGATCGCCGTGCTGCTGGTCATTGGCTACGGGGTGCGCGAGGCGATTCAATATACCTTCCACCAAAATCCTGATTTTCGCCTCCAAGCCATCCGACTCAACAGCAACGATGTCATTGACGAGTCCGGCTTGGTTGAGCAACTCGCCATCGATCTCAACGCGAATATCTTCGATTTCGATATCGATGAGATGGAAAGAAAGCTAACGAGGACTCCAGCCATCGAGCATGTGAAAATCGAGCGCGAGTTGCCCGGCAGCTTGGTTTTCGAAGTCACGACCCGTCGACCCCAAGCATGGATCGCCTGCCCTGAAGAGCAGGTCATGACATCCCGTAAGGCTAATCAACTCCTTATCGATGACAAGGGCTTCATTTATCCCTGCCCCGAACAACAGCTTGAGCTGGCAATGAATCTCCCTGTCATCCGTGTCAAAGCCGACCCCAAGCATCCCATCCTTGAGGATTCCACATGGAAACACCCCGAATATCGCCGTTGCGTCCAACTGCTTGATGCCTTCCTCACCATTTTTCCCAATGACATCCGAATCATAGACACGATTTATCAAACGAACCCTTGGTCTATCAACTTATCGACCCGCTCAGGCACAACTGCCACATTCAGTCTCGACGACCACAACCGGCAGCTCGAGTGTTTCAGCCAGGCTCTTCACCACGCACAGAAAAAAGGTTACGATGTTGAAACGATCAACTTGATTCCCAAACAAAATGTCCCCATTACCATCCGCGGTGAGGCGGCTCCTCCACGCGCCATTCCGGTCGGCGCTCGTCCTACCACACAAAACACCGGCTCTCGTCGTAAAAACGATCTCCAATCCCTTTTAAATCGTAACTGAAGCTCATGGCACGCCGCACCAAAATTCATGTCGGTCTGGAAATCGGCACCAGCAAAACCTGTATCGTCGTTGGCGAGGTCAAACCCGATGGCGCGGTCAAAATTCTCGGCATCGGCGTAACCAAATCCGCAGGTGTTAGAAAAGGTGAGATCTCTGACTTTCACCAAGCGCGCGCCTGTTTGAAAGATGCGCTTGCTCGTGCCGAGGATTCCAGCGATGTCGAAATCGGCTCGGTCTTTCTATCGGTCACAGGCGCCCATATGCAGGGTGTCAACAATCGCGGGGTTTTCCGTTTACCGAACAACCACGAGGCCATTGAAATGGAACATCTCGAGGAAGCCCGCGACATGGCGCGTGATGTTCAATATCCTACGGACCATGCCTCGCTTCACACCATCGTCCGCAGATACTTGGTGGATGGACTCGAACAGACCGCCTCACCCATCGGCCTTTTTGCTAAGACCGTGGAAGTTGATTTCCACATCGTCCATGGCATCAGCAACCGCATCCAAAATTCCATCAAGCTCGTACGCGAATGTCCGTTGGAAGTGGATGACATCGTATTTGCCCCCATCGCAACCGCTCAAATGGCCCTCGACCGTGAGCAGCGCCTGCGCGGTGCCCTACTCATTGATATAGGTGGCGGGACGACCGATTACGCGCTTTACTTGGACGGATCCATCGCCGCATCCGGCTGTATTCCTGTTGGTGGAGACCATGTCACCAATGATATTCATCTCGTCACTGGGTTGCCGTTTTCCAAAGCGGAAAAACTTAAAATTCTCGAGGGCAATGCTTCCAGCGATCCCGCCCTTTCCGTGGGCATTGCCAGGCTCACCGATGAAAACGGCTTCGCGGATGTCGAGGTCAAACGTGCGATTCTTAATGAAGTCATTCGTCAACGTCTGGAGGAAACCCTTCTGCTTGTTCGTGATCGTCTTCCAAAAGATGCGGTCGAGTCGATTGGCGCCGGAATCTATTTAACCGGTGGCACCTCGCTGATGCGTGGTTTTTCAGAACTAGCCTTCGATATCTTCGGTCGCGACATCTATCGCCCCGAAGCTCCCGAAAACAACGATCTCTCCCATCCTTCCTTCAAAGATCCGCAATTCGCCACAGCGATTGGACTCATTCGCTACGCTCAAATCATTGAAACCGAAACACAGCGTCCACCCGGATTTTTCGGAAAAATTCTGCGCCTATTTTGGCCTTTTGGCCGTTGAGTTCGAGCCTACCCCACAACCTCAAAAACTTGAAATATGATTTCCTATTCACGTGATCCCAAAGAAGAGATCCCCACCTCAGCCGTTAAAATCCTTGGTCTGGGCGGAGCAGGCTCAAACATGCTGGAAAGAATCGCTCTGGACAGCATTGAAGGCGCACAACTGATTTCCCTAAACACCGACATCCGCACGCTAAGCGCATCACTTTCGAAAGATAAGATCCAGCTGGGCTTGAATCTAACCAAAGGCCTCGGCACAGGCGGTGATCCCGACCTTGGCCAACAGGCCGCGCTGGAAGCAGAGGCGGAGGTACGCGCTGCACTGAAAGATCAAAAAATCATTTTCTTGTGTGTCGGACTTGGCGGAGGAACCGGCTCTGGGGCCGCTCCCATTCTTGCGCGTATTGCCCGCGAAGAGGGCGCATTTGTCATCGTTTTCGCCACCATGCCGTTTCTCTTCGAAGGTTCGCGGAGGCGTGAACAGGCAGAAACCGCGCTCAACCAACTCGCGGTTCTTTCCAATGCGCTCGTCACTTTCGATAACAACCGCATGGGGGAACTCGTTCTTGCCAAACAAGGCATCCACGAAGCCTTTGGCGCAGCGGACAAAATGATTTCCGAGTCGATCAAGGCCGTGATCCGTCTGGTGGTTAAACCCGGACTTATCCATGTCGGACTGGATGAACTGATTACCGCCTTGCGCACCACTCGCTCACGCTGCTTGTTTGGTTCCGGTATTGCCGATGGCAAAGACCGTGCTGCCAAAGCTCTACGCAACGCGCTTTCAAGTCCACTACTCGATCAGGGAGCCCTTCTCAAAGATGCCCAAAGCGTTCTTGTTCACCTCTCCGGTGGCGAGTCACTCACATTATTCGAAATCGAACTGCTGATGCAAAATCTGCAAAAGCACGTCCCCGAGCACACGCAAATCCTCTTCGGAGCCGCCATTGATGCCTCGATGGGCGATGCCTTGTCGATCACCCTGATCAGCTCCCTGCCAGAGGAGGCTTTGGCAAGCTCGACTCAAAACTCCCACGCAAAGGCCGCTCCGGAAGCTGCGAAAAACATTTCCAGCACCATCGAGCCACCTCAGCCCAAAAGACCGACTCTCAAGCTTCCTGATAAAATCGTTCCGGAACGCCCTCAACCCAGATTGATCGATGAGGTTTTTGATCATTTGGAAACAAAAGCAACCGGACCTGTTTCCGTTCAAGCTCAGGATTTGAAACCTGATACTCAATCATCTGATCAAACCGCACCTCCTCTAAAAGCCGATTCGCCGACCGCCGAAAGACCGAAGGAGGAAGCCAACGACCGCCCCTTCGCCGAGCCAGAGCTCATTTCATTGGAATCTCCAACCTCCGCACTTGCCGTGACTCCGGTCGCAAAACCCGAGGTGAAACCCGCACTCCCCGTCATCACGCCACCAGCTCCCGTTCAAATCACGTCAACTGAACCCAAGCTATCTGTCGCTGAAATCCGCAGTGAACCCGCTGCAACTTCAGCAAAAGAGCCGAAGGTTGATCTCGCTAACCCTTTACAACTCAAAACGGATTCAAAACATCCGGTTGATCAGGACGAACTTTCGTTCAAAAAAACCCCTCGCGGGCGCTTCGAAGGTGAAAATCCAAACGTGATCGACGGCGAGGATCTCGATCTGCCTCCATTCCTTCGCAAAAAGAAATAATTCGCGGCTTATCGCCTTTTCCAAACCGTGATCATCGAGCGAGTCCATTGAAATTTCCGCGCTGTCTCACGAATCAAAAACGGCTCGTCGCACTCGGAACGAAGGTCGAATGTTTCTGATAGATACTCCCTCAGCCAATCAAACGTATTCGATCTGGGCCAGTTCTCACGCGGAGTATAAGTCTCCAACCAGGTGCATGGTGTTGCCAGGACCAGCTCTCCACCTCTTGCAACCAAATCTCCAAACCGATTCAACAACAAAACCGGATCACTCAAACGGCACAACAAATTGGCGGCGTGAACCCGATCAAATGAACCGAGATCCGCAGGCAAATGCATGGCGTCCGCCTGCATGAACTTGACGCGAGAGGAATCGATTCCTTCTGGTAACCGGGCCGTCATGGAGGTCTTTTTCAAACCCTCATCCAACCGCGAATAACCCAGCTTACCTTCTTGCTTAAGAAGATTTGCAGCCGCGATAAAGCGATGCGAAAAATCCACTCCTACCACCTCTTGGCAATGGCGAGCCATTTCGAAAGTCGAACGTCCGACCGCGCATCCCAGATCCAAACCTTTGGCAACCGGCTTCTTTGAAAAATGGGACGGAGTACGCGCGGCAAAATCCAATGCCTGCTTCATACCTTCGGGATATTGAACCTTCGGATCTAAAATTTCATTTCCCCTGCCGAAGTGGAACAGCAAATATTCATCCAAAATCTGGGGATCCTCATATGCTTCACTCATTTTATAAACCTGTTGAAAACCTTTCCTACGCTTGAATACAAAAGAAGCTGGAGGTGAGTCCCGTTTCAAGCAAGGTTTCTTCTGATGCAATACCGAATCATCGTAGCCGGAAAGCCCGCACTGCCATATGCGAAAATGGCCGTGGATGATTACCTCAAACGCCTCACTCGACATGGGAGCTATGAACTCCTGATCGTCAAAGCTGGCGAGCAGGAAGCCGTTTCCGAACGTTTGCTTCAGGCTTCGAATGGCTGTTTCCGCATCGCCTTGGACGAACGCGGGAAGACCCCAACCACGCGGGAACTCGCCAGAACCTTGGATTCGATGAAAATGGCGGGGGATGTCAAAACCATCGCGTTTCTGATCGGAGCCGCGGATGGACACGCTCCGGAGCTCAGAGACAATTGTGATTGGGTTCTCTCGCTCTCAAGCATGACCCTGCAACACGAAATCGCACTGGTTATCTTAATGGAACAACTTTACCGAATCGAAACGATCCACGCTGGCAGCCCTTATCACAGAGATTGAATATCGCTTGGATTAGCGGCGATACTGATTCTGCGGCATCATACCAAACGCGCCACTACCTTGGCCTTTCTGAGGCAGATTCCACGGGAGTTGGCTGGAGCCAGAAACCGGCCCCACCGGCTTTTTCGGCTTTGGGTCGGCACATGACACAAAAAATGGGGCTGTCAAAAGCAGGATGGCCAAGTATTTCATGATCGCTAAAATAAAACTAGTTCGGAGCGGGTTTGGCGATAATCACTTCATCCCCCGGTTGGAAACGCACTCCTGCGGATAGCGAGCTGAAATCAATATCAGCAATGGTCTGGGTCAGTTCAATAGCCGAAGGTTTGACCGTGCCGATCAGACGGCCCTCACGCTTGATGAGGAGTCTGGTATCCGGCATGAATCCGGAATTCGAGCCCGCACCAATCACAAGAAATCCCCAGTCGTGATTGACTGCCGTGACGCGTGCCTCGATCTCATTTTGAGCAATACGCAAGTCTCGGGCTTGGATGCGGCCATTGTAGCGATCGATTTCCGCACGCTTATCAACAAGCCTCTTCTCCTCTTTTGCGGTCGATTCATCCAAACCCTTGTCCTTGCCCTGCTTGCCCTCAATCAAAGTAGCTAGAGTTTTGAAATCATCATTCAGAGTGGTAAGAGTTACTTCCAGATTCACCTGAGCTAACTCCTGCTTGACTCCTGCCACCACTTGCTTGAGCTCACCGAGCTGAGTATCCTGAGTCGCCAGTTTCGTATCCAAGCCAACGACTTGGCTTTCAATCGAACCATTTTCATCTTTCAGGTTAGTAACGCTTGATTGAGCAACTGCACGCTCACCCAATGCCGTTTCACGATTTCCTTCTTCAACTTTGATTTCCTTCAAGGCCGTGTCAATGTTTGCACTGACGATGACAATGGTATTGTTTGTATTGATCCTCAGATCTTGAAGCGCCTGAAATTTTTCAGTCTGACTGATCGTAAAATACGCTGCCACCGCGGTAATGACGATCGCGAGAATGAGAGAAACAAATTTCATGGTGATGGGAATTTTTTTATGGGAAATGATGGAACGATTCAAGGAATGATTGGAATCTCAGTGACTCATTTCTCGGGTGTGGGAACTACCTGATCTCCCACTCTTAAGGTCGTGTCTTCGCCAATCGAATCCGGCACAATACTGGCAGATGCGCTATTTCTCTCGACGGTGCTAACCAAGAGCTTACCAATCACTTTGCCATCACGTATAACATCCAGCGAAGAACCACCGGTTACGCCTGATAGGTAACCGCTCGCCAAGGTGACAAATCCCCAATTTGGATAAATGTGATGAATTTTCGTTTTCAACGATGGCAAAGAACTGCCGCGACCAATGATTTCCAGGTTTTCCTTCAAGCGCCGCCCCAAATCTTCCGCAGCCGTGTTCTCCGCATTCAAATTTGCAAGACTCGATTCTTTCTTCGCAACAATGACGTCCAACTCCTGGGATTGGATTCGCATGTCTTTCGATTTGGAAATGAGGGTGATTGGCTCACCAACTAATGAGAGCGTGTTTTTCGTCTCTTCATACTCACGTTCATTGGATGCGATTTTACGTGTTTTCGTCTCAGCATCAGCCTTCAGCTTGTTGTTAAGTTCCTGCAATTTGCCCGCTTCCTCGACAGCCAATCTTGTCTCTTCCTGAATCTTGGGAATCTCGACACGCAAATCAGCAAGGATGCCTTGTCTCAATTTCAGTTCGTCCTGATTGATTTTGAGGTTTCTGAGTGACGTGTTTTTTTTCTCAATTTCCTCCTTCATCTGGTCATTGTTTTTGTAAGAAACAAATGCCGATACGCAGAGAATGATAAATGTGAGTACGCTGAAAGTTGTCGCCATGGGTTTGTTTCTAAAGACTATGAAATCTGAAAGTGTTTGCAGCCTAATGACTTATCCGGTGACAGCAATCTCAAAAATGCTGAAAATTTTGATTTTTATCGGATTGCAACCAAAGCTTGGCTTTACAATTTGCCCACCCGCACCAAGCGTGCGCGGCGACCGATGAAATCCATTCTCAGAGTATTTTCCTACCTCAGGCGCTATCCCATGCTGGCCAGCCTGCAGCTGTTCTGTGCCTTTGGCATGACCGCCGCCCTTTTCGTCTTCCCAACCATTACGGGATATGCGGTTGATGAAATTCTTCCGAATCCTTCACGGCACCAGGAATTCCAGTTTTGGGTCACGCTTACCTTGGTCGCATTCGGCATTCGTGAAGGCCTCAATGGCTTGAGAATTTTCATCAATAACCATTTCGAGCAAAAAGTGATCTACGACATCCGCTCGGATCTCTACGGTAAAATCCAACTTCTGCCACTCAGTTGGTTCGATACCCGCCGCACCGGCGATATCATGACCCGCGTCGTTGAAGACGTAACCAATATGGAGCGCGTCCTCATCGACGGCATCGAACAGGGAATCATTGCCGTCCTGCAGGTGCTCGGCATCGGCGTCTACCTCTACATTCTCAATCCCGTTGTCGCTGGCTGGGCAACTCTACCCATTCCGCTCCTCGCAGTCGGCGCGTGGATCTACTCCACCTGTGGGAGGGATCGGTATCGGAACCAACGCGATGCCACCTCGGACATGAACTCGTTGCTGCATGACAACATCGCCGGAATCCGCCAAATCAAGAGCTACGCCGCGGAGACCGTCGAACACACCCGCTTCAATGAAGCATCGGCAAAACTTTGCCAAGCCAGCCTGAGAATGATGCGCTGGTGGGCAGTCTATTCACCGGGAATGTCTTTTCTGCGCACCACGGGATACGTGCTAGTCCTGGCATTCGGTGGTATGGCTGTGATGAACCACAACATGAGTTTTGGCGATTTCACACGATTCCTTCTTTTTCTCTCGCTGTTTTACGAACCCATCGACCGACTCAATTCTCTCAATCAAATGTTACTCTCAGGCAGATCGGCCGCAGACCGGGTTTTTGAGATTCTCGATGCGGAAGAAGAGCTTCATGCGACCGACGGCAAACCATTCATAGGACGTTCCGAGGGTAGTGTGGAATTCCGCAATGTCTCGTTTTCCTATCAGGATCAGTCCACTCTGAAAAATATTTCCATATCCGCAAAACCCGGACAAACTATCGCCTTAGTCGGAACTACCGGTGCCGGAAAAACGACTGTCTTATCCCTGCTCGCGCGGTTTTACGAAAAAGATGCGGGTGAAATCCTGCTCGACGGAGTCGAAATCGGCACACTCAATAAAAACTCCCTCCGCAACCAGCTCGCTTACGTTACCCAAGAGCCGTTTCTCTTCAATGGGACTGTTAGGGAAAACCTTGAACTGGCCAAACGCGGGGCTAGCGACGAGGAAATCTGGAAGGCCCTGGCAGCCGCAAACGGCGACCCATTCGTCCGTGAACTACCCAAACAACTCGATACGAATGTCGGCGAACGCGGCGTCAAACTCTCCGGCGGCGAAAAACAACGGCTCTCCATTGCCCGCGCGCTTCTGAAAGACGCCCCCATCCTTCTGCTCGATGAAGCCACTGCATCCGTCGATTCCGAAACCGAGCGCCAGATCCAATCCGCACTCGATCATTTGATGGAAAACCGCACGGCGTTCGTCATCGCACACCGTCTCTCCACCATCCAAAACGCGGATCGTATTTATGTGTTAGAAAAAGGTAAAGTCATTGAACAAGGCACCCATGATCAACTCCTCGCGGAAAACGGCAAATACGCCGAACTTTGCCGGAGATCGTTTTTGGCGGAGCAAGGTTGAACCTACTGGAGAGCCGCGCCTCCGGTCGGCTGAGAAATCGAAAGAAGCCGGTCAAAGACACGGCTCTCCAATATTAAAAACAAAAAAACGCTCGGAGTTTCCTCCGAGCGTTTTGTGAATTTTGAACTTATTAACGAGAGTAAAGCTCGACGATGAGCTGCTCGTTGACGAGCGGATCAATCTCCGAACGCTCAGGAACGCGTGACATGGTCGCAACCATGTTTTCGCGATCCACCTCAAGCCAATCCACAGAAGGTACGGCTTGAGTCAAATCGAGCATACGAAGCGCAAGTTGCTGTGAAGACGGTTTAGCCCCGACTTTGATCACATCGCCCGGTTTCACCTGATAACTCGGAATGTCAACGCAATGGCCATTCACAAGAACATGACCGTGGTTGACCATCTGACGAGCTGCTTGGCGGGAATTCCCGAAACCAGCGCGGAAGCAAATGTTATCAAGGCGACCTTCAAGAAGCTGAAGCATCACCGTACCTGTGATCCCACGACGGCGTGCCGCCTCTTGATAATAAGAACGAAATTGCTTTTCCAGAACTCCGTATTGGAAACGAAGCTTCTGCTTTTCTCCAAGCGCCACTGCATACTCGGATTTCTTTTTACGACCCGCACGAACACCGTGCTGGCCTGGTGGAAAATTGCGGCGCTCCAAAGACTTGGATGGACCGAAAAGTGAAACGCCGAAGCGGCGGGAGATTTTGGTGCGGGGACCGGTGTAACGTGCCATGATCTTGGAAAGTTAAGTGTTTAAATATTGATGATTAAACGCGACGCGCTTTCTTCGGGCGGCAGCCGTTGTGAGGAATTGGAGTAACGTCACGAATCGAGAGAATTTCGAGACCCAAACCTTGGACGGCACGGACCGCGGACTCACGACCTGAACCAGGACCTTTGACGCGAACATCAACTTCCTTGAGACCGTGACCCATGGCTTGGCGGCAGGCATCCTGCGAAACCACCTGCGCAGCGTAGGCCGTGCTTTTGCGTGAACCTTTGAAACCCATTTTACCGGCACTTGACCATCCGATCGCATTGCCACTCTGATCCGTCACACTCACAAGGGTGTTATTGAACGTTGCGGTCACATGTACGATACCGCGCGAAACGTTCTTCGAACCTTTGGCTTTGTGGATCTTGATTTCTTCTTCGCCACCACCGATTTCAGCGAAGATATCCTTCTTCTGCTCTTTTTTCGGAGCGCCGTCTTGGACGGCGGACGTGTCAGCCTTCTTAGCTGCCTCTGCCTTCGCGGCAGGAGCCTCTATGCTTTGATCCGACTTCGCTGCAGCGGCAGCCGGGGTTTCGGGTTTAGCCTCGGCAGCGGGAACCGCTACTTCTTCAGCTTCTTGGTTGTTGGTTTCTTCGGACATATGTCTTGATATAAAATGGAAGTTCTCACTTCCGGAGAGTGGACGTGAGCTCAATGGCTTACTTCTTAACACCGACGGTTTTCTTCTTACCTTTACGGGTACGGGCGTTAGTGCGGGTGCGCTGACCTCGAACCGGAAGACCGCGCTTGTGGCGGATACCACGATAGCAGTTGATCGATGTGAGACGCTTGAGTTGAGATTGGCGCTCACGACGAAGGTCACCCTCAACCATGATTTGCTCGGCTTGGATTACCTGAGCTATTTTCACCAACTGGTCTTCGCTAAGCTGACCCGTACGAATGTCCGGATCAATGCCGGCATGATCCAAAATGCGGCTCGCCAGCGGGCGTCCGATTCCGAACATATAAGTTAAAGAAGCCTCGATGCGCTTCTCATTGGGGATTTCGATACCTAAAATGCGTGCCATGTTGTGAAGATTTTCGCGTGATTGTTATGGAGCGCCGATTCTTATCGGAAGCCCCGCAGGGCGGGTGATTTACCAGACTTCCACTCACTGGCAAGCCGGAAATGGAAAAATTCCTCGAAACGGACACAATTTTTATGATTTCCACGCTACCGTAAGGAAATTTTTATTTTTAAAGTATCACGCCTCGACAAAAACCGACACCTGCCTAGCTTCACTAAATCACAATATATCCATGGATAAACAAGCAGAAATTCCCGCCGAACCGGCCAAAGAAACCATCTCGCCCCCGTCTCTGACTCAGCTGCCTCCGGACGATGTCGCTGCGATCGATGAATTAGGCAAAACCTACCAAGCTTTCCGTGCCGAACTCGCCAAAATCATCGTCGGCCAGGATGACGTCATTGAAAAACTGGCCATCGCCCTCTTCGCACGCGGTCACGCCCTGCTGATGGGTGTTCCCGGCCTCGCGAAAACCCTACTGGTCTCGTCTGTCGCTCAGACTTTTAATCTCTCCTTCAACCGCATCCAGTTCACACCAGACCTGATGCCCGCCGACATCACCGGCACCGACATCATCCAGGAAACCACCGGCGGCAAACGTGAGTTCGAATTTGTCCAAGGGCCTGTATTTGCCAACCTCCTGCTCGCAGATGAAATCAATCGCGCACCAGCCAAAACCCAATCGGCGATGCTTGAGGCCATGCAGGAAAACAAAGTCACCGTGCTCGGCAAGACCTACACCCTAAAACCGCCGTTCTTTGTATTGGCCACCCAGAACCCGATTGAACAAGAAGGCACTTACCCGCTTCCGGAAGCACAACTCGACCGTTTCATGTTTCTCATCGAAGTGGAATACCCGACTGCCGCTGAAGAAAAGCGTATTGCCCGCGAAACCACCGGAGCCGCGAAACAAGCCCTCACCAAGCTTATTGACGGGGATAAGATCATCGCCTTCCAACAGTTGGTGCGCCGCGTTCCCGTTCCCGATCACCTTTACGACTACGCGGTCGAGATCGTCCGCAAAACCCGTCCCGGGCAAGCGGAATCTCCACAATGGATCAAAGACACCGTCGGTTGGGGCGCTGGTCCGCGTGCCGTCCAATATCTCATACTTGGCGCAAAAGCCCGCGCTGCCCTCCGCGGCAACTACATGGCCTCCATTGAGGACCTCGAAGCCGTCGCTCCCGCCGTCCTCAACCACCGCGTCATCACCAATTTCGCCGCCGAATCCCAAGGCATGACCTCCAAAAAAATCGTCCAGAGACTCATTTCGGAGATGAAGGATAAATGAGCTGTCAGAGGCCAGAAGCCAGATACCGGACTAAATGAAAACTCACAACTTCGAGAACTTGGAGGTTTGGAAACGCGGATGCGAATTGGCCGTTAAACTCTGTGTGGCGACTCATGGCTCAAGGGACTTCGCTCTCAAAGATCAAATGACTCGTGCGGCGATTTCGATCCCATCCAACATAGCGGAAGGTGCGGAACGCACTAGCGACACAGATTTCTCACGCTTCGTCACCTATAGCAAAGGCTCATGCGGTGAACTTAGGACACAGCTAATGATTCATGAAGCTGTTTGCAAAGAACTCGGAGTCGCTACTTTCGGTGGGACAACCGAAATGATCCCAGAGACCCGCGAGCTATCCCGTATTCTGGGTTCTATAATCAAAAAACTTTCCTCATCATCTTAATCTCCCTCTAAAGAACTCTTTTCTGGCCTCTGGATTCTGGCCTCTCAATTCTAACCATGTCC
>JBIIFS010000138.1:0-4381 GCA_044237185.1 Luteolibacter sp. | reverse complement strand
TTTAGTATCAAGTCATCTTCTGCGGATGGCATCTGCGAGATTGTATTTCCAGTGCAGGCAGTCTGGATGTGAGTCCATACGGAAACGGCGGGTTGCACCTCGCCTGCACTTACAGGTTTCCAGTGCTCGAAAAACCCTCATCAGCGTCTTCCCTGACTTAACTTCTAGATGTCCTCGTTAAAAAAGCTGAGGCGCTTGACATGGCAAGAACTGTGCACCCGGTGTGTGAAAACTTGTGACATATCGAATACCGTATGGAGCAAGTCATTCGCATCACTGCATTCGGATCACTGCATTCGGAGTTTCAGAAGATCTGGGCAGTCCAGTCGGGTTCGGATTCTTAAGATATGCGTTCTGACCGTGGCTTCGGATATGCTCAGGCTGTGGGCGATTTCTTTGACCGCATGGCCTTTTCGCAAAGCTTCGAGGACAGCGCGTTGTCTTGCCGACATGTCTTCGAGCTCTTCACATGAATCGATGGCCTGTCCGTTTTCAAGTTCCTTGAGACCAATCGCCAAGGCATGGCAGACGGCGTCGTTCGGGCTCATACCGTGTTTCTTGGCGTATTGGCTAATGCATTCACGGAGATACTCGAAATGGTTCGTTTTATTATCATGGGTATGTGTGGCCTCGGTCGTGTTCACTCTGAATAGAAGGGGGTAGTGAGTCAATTAGGCTCGGGGCTGGGTTGCTGTCTCTTAAAGGTGATCACAGTCCGCCGTCGGCACCGGCATGACTTGTCCAAGGCTCTCATGAAGCCGTGAGATTTCTTGGGTGAGTTCTATTTGCCGTTCCATCGCCACGAAGTGGTGGGGTGAATCACTGACTGCGGTGTGCCTTAGCAGCGTCACGGTTTCCATTTCGACAGAAAGCAAATCCAACTTGGCCTTGAGAAGTTCAATCATACCGATGTGGTAAAATTACCTTAAAGGAATACTCTGACAAGATTTAATTCTGGAAAATCGGCTTTTTTGGGATTATGATGATCTGGCGACGCAATCTTATGAGAATCTACAGGGAATTTCCCTCAGCCTTGCGCAAGGTGATAGCGGTCACTCAAGGCGGAAACCAGAGTGATTTTGCGGAAGTAACTGGTATGACAGCGGCTTCTGTTTCACGGCTATGCGCCGGCACAAGGGAGATCACCAGAGACACCTTGGAAAAAATATCGCGTCATTTGCCCGAAGCCGAGCGTCGCAGGCTTTATCTTGCCGCCATGCGCGATTTCTTGCCGGATGAGGCGCACGACATGTTTTTTGCGTCCAAGGAAAAAAAACCACTAATGTTGCAGGAGGATGAGGCGGATTATTCTGTGATCGATCCGGAAACCCACAGGATTTTGGAATGGCTGAACCGCCAGGCTTCACGGCAAGAAGAGGTTCGAGCTTGGCTGCGAACGCTTGGCAAATGGATCAGACCGACAAAGATGGATTGATTTCCTGAATGAGTCTGTCCCTATATGCGAAGTCCTATTTGGTCTGTCCCCATCTCTGAACGCGGTGGCCTCGGCGATGGTGCTCTACCCTTAAATTAACCGGTGGTGACCAAATTCTGAAGCGCATCCTCCAGTTTGGCGAACCGGAATTCAAAACCTGCTTGTAGCAATTGCTTCGGCACCGCCCGTTGGCCTTGAAGCAAAGCTCCACCGAAGCCGCCCAAAGCGAGTTTCAGAACCCATCCCGGGACCGGGAAAAACGCCGGGCGTCCAACCGCTTTTGCGAACTTGCAGGTGAGTTCGCCATTGGTTTCCGGATTCGGGGCGGTGCCGTTTACGGCGCCGTGGAGTTCCGGATGATTCAGGGAAAAGACGATGGCGCGGCGCAGATCATCGACGTGGATCCAGGGCGTCCATTGTTTGCCATTTCCCAAGCGACCGCCGATTCCCGCTTTGAATACAGTTAACAGTTTTTCAAAAGCTTTTCCTCCTCGGCCCAGCACCACGCCGATTCTCAAACGCACGACCCGCACTCCGAGCGCTTCGGCTGGCAGCGCGGCGTTTTCCCACTCCGCGCAGAGATCCGCCAGATAGCCATCGCCGCGTGATGCGGTTTCATCCAACACCTCATCGCCGCGTCCGCCGTAATACCCGACCGCCGAGGCGTTCACCAAAACTTTCGGTCTGTGCTCCGGGTTGAGAGCGGAGATTTTTTTGACGATATCATTCGTCACTCCCACCCGGCTGGAGTGAAACGCACGCTTGTTCGCTGCGGTCCAGCGTTGGTCGATGGGCTCACCGGACAAATTCACCACGGCCTCGCAATCGGAGAGATCGGTTTCGGCGGGGGTGGTCCATTTCGCAATGCCCGCGCCAGCACCCGTGCCTTTGCGGCTGACGCCGATGACTTCCCAGCCCTCGGATGCCAACATGCTGGCGAGACCTTTGCCGACGAACCCGCTAACTCCATAAATCACCACGCGTTTGCTCATGGCCAAAACGTATCTCTGAAATGCGGAATCCGCAACCGCCCTGAACCCTTTGCGAAAAGTCGGCATGAATGGACCATGTTGCACAGGTTAGCTTTCCAATATTCCTTGAGGTTTGGAGTTTAAAATTTAGTCTTTTCCCAGATGAAGGCCTACCACGACTTATTGAGCGATGTTTTGGAAAACGGCGAGGTGCGTGGAGACCGCACCGGCACCGGCACGCTCTCGGTTTTCGGCAGGCAGGCGCGCTACGATTTACGCAAAGGCTTTCCCTGCCTCACGACCAAGAAACTTCACCTGCGCTCGATCATTCACGAGTTGCTGTGGTTCCTGAAAGGTGAGACCAACATCGCTTATCTCAAGGAAAACAACGTCACGATCTGGGACGAATGGGCGGATGCGGAAGGCGAGCTCGGTCCGGTTTACGGGAAACAATGGCGATCATGGCAGACCGATGAAGGACGGACGATCGATCAGATTTCCTTGCTCATCGATGGCTTGAAGGGAAATCCCCAATCGCGACGCCATATCGTTTCCGCATGGAACGTCGGCGATCTGAGCCGCATGGCGCTGCCGCCCTGCCACCTGTTGTTTCAATTTTACGTGCATGAACCGAAGGACGGAGGGCGCCCCGGCCTGTCATGCCAGCTCTATCAACGGAGTGCGGATCTGTTTCTCGGTGTGCCGTTCAATATCGCCTCCTACGCGCTCTTCACCCACATGATCGCTCAGGTTTGTGATTACGAGGCCCGCGACTTCGTCCATACCTTCGGCGATCTGCATCTCTATCAGAACCATCTTGACCAAGCCCGCCTCCAACTGACCCGCGAACCGCGTCCTCTTCCCACCCTGCGCCTCAATCACGACGTCAAATCCATCGACGACTTCACCTTCGATGATATTTCTCTCGAAGGCTACGATCCGCATCCGACCATCAAAGCCCCAATCGCGGTTTAAGAATTTTAACCGCTAATGAACGCGAATGGACGCTAATAAGAATTAAATTCAGATTTATTCATCAGTGATCAAAATGAAAAAATTAACCTACTAAACCCATATATAATTATTTTCACAAGCTGAGCATTAGCGTTCATTCGCGTTCATTCGCGGTTTAATTTCACTTCTAACATATCATTAAAATCATGCTCATCGCCGTCGTCGCCATGGATCCCAACCGCCTCATTGGTCGCGATGGCACTCTGCCCTGGCATCTTCCCGAGGATCTCGCATTCTTTAAAAAAACCACGCTCGGCCATCCCATCTTGATGGGCAGGAAAACCTTCGAGTCCATCGGCAGGCCTCTTCCCAAACGCCGAAATATGGTTTTGACCCGGGATAAGGATTGGAGCCAAGAAGGCGTCGAGGTGTTCCACAGCACTGCGGAGATCCCTGTTTCTGAAGAGAAAATTTTCATCATCGGCGGTGCGGAAATTTACAAAGCCCTTTCCCCACAAATTGACGAATGGTTGGTCAGCCACGTCCACGAAACCTACGAAGGAGATACTTACCTCGCTCCTTTTGAATCTGATTTTCCGAACGTGGAAATCGTCGAGACCCACGAAACCTTCACCGTGCGGCGGTATTGGAGAGCCGCGCCTCCGGCCGGCTGAGAAATCCAAGAAGCCGGTCAAAGACACGGCTCTCCAGCAGATATTTCTCCAAGCTGACCTTGACGCGCACCGCTTCCTGTGGTTCAAAGCGGGTCGACTAATTTGATTTCAACGGAACGATGGCTGAGTGGTCGAAAGCACTCCCTTGCTAAGGGAACGTAGGGGTGACTCTACCGAGGGTTCGAATCCCTCTCGTTCCGCCACTTTAAAAAGCTCCCAACCGGGAGCTTTTTTACTACCGGAACCAGAGGACCGAGAATCCCTTTCCGCAGCGAAGCGAGGAAATCTGGGTTCGAACGCCACGCGAGCTGTAGCAAGCAATTCATTCCTTCCAGAATCCGGAGGAG
>JBIIFS010000137.1:0-4397 GCA_044237185.1 Luteolibacter sp. | reverse complement strand
CTCATTGAGATCGCAGAGACTCCGAGCGGAGGTGTTGAGTTTTCTCGCCGGTTTCTCATCCCCGCAGCCCAACAGGCAAAACGGCGGAAGGTGCTGAAAGAGTGGTATGTCAGCCGCGCCACAGAAACCATTCTACCGCGAGTGAAGCGACATGCCCGGGAGTTGGGCGTGGAGTTCGGCGAGGTCAAGATCGTGGACAACCGTTACCGCTGGGGTTCCTGCACGGTGAAGGACAACGTGAACTTCAACTGGCGTCTGATCAAAGCACCGATGTTCGTGATCGACTACGTGATCGTGCATGAACTCGCGCACCTAATGGAAACAAACCATACCCCACGATTCTGGAACATCGTCCGGGCCAAGGCGCCCTCCACGGAAAAAGCAAAGGCATGGCTCAAGGAGCATGGGCAGGTTTTAGAAGATGAATTATAGTCATTCAGAAAGTTTGTATGAGAATAATCTGGTTAATGATCGGTATTGCCGCGCTGTTCCTACTTAGCTGGGGATTGTTTGGTGAGGGCTTGGAGGAGGTATGGAATGTGGAAAAGTTGGCCGGCTATTTCGAGCAAGCGAAGAGTTGGGCGTGGTTGTTAGGGATTCTGCTGCTGCTGGTAGATCTGTTGTTGCCCATTCCCGGAACGATTGTGATGTCGGCTTTGGGGGTGGTTTATGGATTTTGGATCGGGGGTCTTATTGCAACCATTGGATCAATGTTGGCTGGAATTCTTGGCTACGGGGTGGGTCGGTTTTTTGATGAGAAATTTGCCAAGCGTTGGTTAGGCGAAAAAGATTTTGAAAAGGGCAGAAGTCTTTTTGATAAGAGTGGCGCGTGGGTGGTGGCCGTGAGTCGTGCGCTGCCTATTTTACCCGAAGTGATCGCGTGTATGGCTGGTTTATTAAGGATGCCGTTTGGGAAGTTTGTGATCGCACTCGCCTGCGGATCTATTCCGATGGGTTTCCTATTCGCATGGATTGGGGCTATCGGACGAGATCAACCCGCGTGGGGTTTAGCGTTTTCACTCGGAGTGCCGGCGGTGTTGTGGGGTGCCGCGGCGTTGATGAGGAGGCGATAAGAAAGAGAAGAGTCAGTCAAAAGAGGCTGGATATATTTCTCGATTTATTGAGCTTAGTTTCTGTGACTGAGGAATACAACGAGATGCGCGAAAGATTGGAAAAGCGAATGAGGAAATCATTGGAAGTTTCGTCAATCATGCCGTGGAGACCACGAAAAGGGGTAAGCACCGTATGGCGAAGTATGCCAGCCAGCTTCAATTTTTTTCCAATGAATATCTGATCAATTACCACGAATACGATTTGCTTGAAGGTCTGGAGTGTTTTCCGGAATTCATTGGTAATTGGTTCATCCGTAAATGTATGTGGTCTGATGAGGCTTCGTTGCGTGAAAATATTGAGGGATTTAAAGCATTTCTTGGTTACCTTGAAGAAACCAAGCAAGTCCAAAAAGAACGGCTCGATGAGCTTCGGCAACACATAGATGATGAGAGTCATCTCTATTTGTTGAGGGTGAAATATTTTAACGATCCTGAAATCGACTTCGATGATATTCTGGATGAATGTGGTTGGGATGATGATGCTCTTCTGTCTTTTGAGAAGCAGCAGGCCGTTATGCCTGAGATTCCCAAGATAGATCAACTTGTTCTCAATCTATTGCTTAGCGCCAAGGTAGCTAAATTTTTCAAATTCAAGCCCCCTGAGATAATCAAGCTTAAGGACTGGAGTAAGTCATGGAATGATCCTAGGCATCACTGGATATCAAGCTGGCGATGTGAAGAATGCTTCGCTATGAAAGGAACCAAAGCGCGTATTTTTATTATGACGAATGAAGTCACGCGTTTTTCATTTTTGTTAAGTCTTGAGCCTGGAGATATTAAGGGGTTGTTCAGAGGTATTCATGAAAAAATTATGGGTTCACTAAAGAATTACAAAGTCAAATACCCCTCTACAATACAACTTCTCATCACAACGCTATCTGGATCTGCTCCGAGCCTTACCTCCTGCCAGAATAATCTAATTTATTATCTCGATGTGGTGTTAGAGCATGGTGAACACAAATACCTTGATGACTTGGAGCTTAAATTGAAGGGTTATTTGACCACTATCAATGGATCCTATGGATATCCTGCTCGCGAATATGAGCGACTTTGTAAGGAAGATTCTCCATTTGCGCAGGATGACGGTGAGGGTAATATCATTGCGTTTTTGAACTGAGATTTTTTATTAATTTTCAAAATCCGAGTTCAAGATTGTTGTTGTCTCCGATAGATGGGATCGCCTGCGGCCCAAATGGATTCTTGGGGCAAGATTTTGAGGGAGGAGTTATGATTTCAAGTCCCTCCATCTCCGTTTTACTTCGATTCCAAGAACGGCCTGGAGCTGGAATCCCCTGCCACAATGAATAGTATACGCGCTTTGAGAAACGGTCTAGAGAATCGGTATTAGGTTTGCTAAGATCAGCACAGGCCTTGCTTCGGTGTCGCTTTTTTCGAGATCGATTACGAGATTGATGGACCAGTCGTTGAGTTCTTCGGGATCGACGAGGATTTGTTCGTAGGTCCAGCGGCGTGGGGATTCTTCGGTGATTCGAGTGTGTTTGGTGGCGCGGGCTTCGGGGTCGAGACGGATGTGTGTGTGCTCGGTGAAGTAATTGTCTAACAATTTTTCAATACGTGCTGCGGTCCACGATGCTCCATCCGGATCATTCGGCTCGATCTGTGAGAGGATGGCGGCGGTGTTTCCCTCGGCGAAGGCTTTGACTAGGTCGAAGACAGCATTTCTCAAGGCGCGGGTGAAGGCGGTGCGGCTGCGAGTGAAGGCATGTGCTGGTTGGGCGAGTGAGTGGAGGAGAGGGCATAAGTTCCCCGACTCACAGAAAATACTCGTTGTAGAGGATCTTCAAGAAGCACGAGCGATGGTCATCGCGGGTTTGATGTGAGCGGTGAGTTTTTTTTGATCTTTAGCTAGGGCGCGGAAGTCGCAATCGACCTGGATACCGTGCCAGAATTCGAGTGATTGTCCGAAGAATGCGCCGAAGCGGATGGACATGGTTGGAGTGATGGATCGGCGGGCGTGGATGATTTCGTTAATTGCACGCGGAGCAACACCGATGGCACGAGCCATGGCGTTTTGGGAAATGCCCATGGGAATGAGATATTCTTCTAATAGAATTTCGCCGGGAGTGATAGGTGGGTTCATAGGTATAACGTATAACGTTATAAGGGTGCGTCAATGATAATCACAAATTTTAACATCGGTTGGACCGTGTTCAGTCCAAATGAAAATGATACGCCATTGGTCGTTGATTCGGATCGAATGGTAACCCGCAAGGTTTCCTTTTAAAGCTTCGAGCCGATTTCCAGGAGGCACGGCAAGATCGTAGAGAGCCGCAGCTTGGTTCATTTGGATGAGTTTACGCAGGGCGACGCGTGAGATGGAGTTGAAGCGGCGACTGTTTTCCTGGTTGAATAGCTCCTGAGTTTCTTTGTCAGCGAAAGATTGGATCATGGATGTGACTGGAGTGGGGGGGAGTCAGTAAGTGAAGCTTCAGCTCATTTCGGCATGCCCTCCGGCACGTTGAACTCGGTTCTTAGTTCTTGGTAGCGATTTTTCATCGTTGCAAAGATCTCGGCGTATTCGGGGTCTTCGTGGACGCTTTTCATTTCTTGGGGATCTTTAACGAGGTCAAAGAGTTGCCATTCTTTGGTGCGGGCTAGGGTAAAAGCTCTGTTATAGCTTTGCGGATAGGAGATGATCCAGAGCTGCGACTCGTGCTTGCGCATCGGCTGCGAGGATTTGTTCAAGAGACGGCTTGAGAACTGATTCGTGTGACCGCATCACTGCGGCGACCGTTTCCCAAATGGCTGGGAAGCGGATTTTTCCGGAGCGGAAGGCATCGACGGCGACTTCGTTGGCGGCATTGAAAACGGCAGGTAGGGTGCCGCCTGTATTTCCGGCCTGGCGAGCGAGATTCAAGGCAGGGAAGTCTTCGGTGCGCGGTGCGAAGAATTCGAGTTTGGAAAGTTCCGCGAAGTTGAGAGGTTTGAGAGAGCCGGCGATGCGGTCAGGGTAGGTGAGGGCGTATTGGATGGGGAAGCCCATGTCGGTCCTTGAGAGCTGGGCGAGAACGGAGCTGTCGGTGAACTCGACCATCGAATGGATGATGGATTGAGGGTGGATGATGGCTTCGATGCGATCCATCTCGATTCCGAACAGCCAGCGGGCTTCGATCATTTCGAGGCCTTTGTTGAAAAGGGTGGCGGAGTCGATGGTGATTTTCGGCCCCATGTTCCAAGTGGGATGATTGAGCGCCATTTCCGGAGTGACGTTCCATAACTCGCTTGCAGGGGTGTCGCGGAAAGGACCGCCAGATGCGGTGAGGA
>JBIIFS010000136.1:0-4405 GCA_044237185.1 Luteolibacter sp. | reverse complement strand
GGTTTCTAGCAATAGATGGAAATGATTCTTCATGAGCACCCAAGCATGCACACGCCAGCCATGACTCCCACATACCTGCCCCAACCGGAAGAGAAAAGCCTTCCTATCCTCATCGTTTTCAAAAATTACTTTCCCTCCATCACCTCTGGCCATGACATGATAAACTGCTCCCGCATACTGATGTCTCAACGCTCGTGGCATGACCACAACCTGGCCATCTCATTGGGAGCAGCAAGATAAATGTTAAAATGCGACACCTGACCCCAATTCACACTGACCCCAATTCAGACCCCAATTCACGGCCAGATGGTGGTTTGTGAATTTTTCTGTCGGCTCAGGACCGAATTGAATCCCTGATGAAGGGCAGCCTCCCTGTGTTTGAAGATTCCGGGCTTCCATCTTACCGCTTACCCAAAGACTCGATCACAGATGCCGGAAGATTCGCGGTATTGATCCACTTTTGAGCGGCGGGTTGATCGCGATCCAACCAGGCACCCAGCGCGCGTTCATACATGCGGTTGCGATACCGTTCATCTTGGATTAGGCCGATTTGCTTGGTTGCTACATCGGGAGCTTTTTCAAAAGAGTTCCAGATGAAATGTTGCACGGTGCCGTCCGTGATATCCTCGCGAAAGCGGTTCATCAGGTCAGCGGCGGCTTGGGGATTTTTGGTGGCATCGGCCATGACCATGCCGCGCAAGGCACGTGAGCGGGCATCACCTGCCGGAAGGCCCTCGAAATTCGCCAGCGCTGCCACGGAATCGGCTCTTGCCCATTCACGGAAAACATCATCCACACTTCTAACAGATGATTCGGTGAGATTTTCCATCAACCAAAATGCGGTTCCCGCGGGATCTTGTTTCGCCATCGCCTCGGCATATCGTGCAACCGCTCCGCCCTTGAGGCGCTCATCGCTGAGATCCGCAATCCATTTTTTGGCATCCTCGGACCCAATTTGCAAAAGATGCGGAATCATCGCCTCGAGAGCATCGGCACGCTCGACACTGAATGGCATTTCCTTGAGTAGGGCGGTGGCGCGGGTCGGATCGGTTCCGACCAGACCGCGAATAATTCCCGCCATGTGAGGATTGGCATCATCACCCTCGTGATTGGCCTTCGCCCATGCAATCGCAGCTTCAGGATTGCGACTGGCCCATGCACTGAGGACCGTGTTCGTGGCCATACCGGAATTGGTATTTTTCGTGGTATAGGCCAGAGCAGAAATGGGATCCGCCTCTGCCCATGCGGTGAGCAACATGG
Organism: Luteolibacter sp.; assembly: GCA_044237185.1. Classification (GTDB taxonomy): domain Bacteria; phylum Verrucomicrobiota; class Verrucomicrobiia; order Verrucomicrobiales; family Akkermansiaceae; genus Luteolibacter. The sequence continues at coordinate 3,145 of JBIIFS010000136.1, read as the reverse complement.
CATACTCACCCATACGGGCTTCCGTGAGTCCAAGGCTGCGGAAGCGGGCGACCGCCGCTTCGAAGTCCTGGGGCGCCAGAGATTCAATCCAATCGAGCATGGCGCGGCTGCGATCCAGAGCGTTTTCGCCACGGACGATTTGCTCCATCTTGAGAATTTTTTGATCCAAGCTGATATCGGTTTTCTGCTGGGTCGGGCGGTTGGAACGATTTGCGCCGGCACGGCTTCTAGAATCGGAGTTGCCACCGACTGGGCGTTGATGGATCAGCTTCTCAGGTGTTTCGGCAAGACGGTCTTCTTCGGACAGCGCTGAGTTGCCGCTGGTGATTTTACCCAACAAAAATCCACCGACTCCGATGACGATACAGGCAGCGCTTACGCTGGTGGCATTCCATTTCATAAGTGGCAAGGTAAAGAGTTTTTCGATCTACTCAACTTGGAGTTTTTGTAATTTGGCGTTTTTTCTGATCGATTCGATTTCAGATGGCGCATAGAAACCCATCGTTCCCCATCATCCGCGAAAACCTATCAACATGCTCAGACCCCGAAAAAAATACACGGTCCATGATTTGAGAAATCTCAAAGGCAAACGCTGCCTGACTCATGTTCATGTCAAAACTCCCGAAGAAGCGATAGCGGCAGAAGCGGCGGGGATCGACTTGATGAGTTGTCCGTTTGACAACCCAGAAGCCCAAGCCCGCTTTCCGGAACTGGTTGTGGCCGCGCCTCATGCTTTTTTATCCTGCTCCACTCCGCACGGCATGGCCTCGCAGGAGGAAGCGATCAGGATCGGCTTCCGCGCGCTCGAACTCGGTGCGAGTTCCGTCTATTGCTCGGCGAGTCCGCATATCATCGAGGGCATGGCGCGCGAACGTATTCCCGTGGTCGGCCATCTCGGCATGATTCCCCGGCATGTCACGTGGACAAATTATCGCGGAATAGGAAAAACCTTGGGCGAGGCAAAAGCGCTTTTCCAAGCGATGAAGGATTTGGAAAACGCCGGCGCGTATGCGGCCGAGATCGAATGCGTGCCGCACAATCTCGCCTCATGGCTGTGCAAACAAACCCGCTTGCTACTGATGTCGCTTGGCTCGGGCGCGGGCTGTGATACCCAGTTCCTGTTTTCCGATGATATTCTTGGAGATTACAATGAGCGCCTGCCGAGACATGCGAAGGCTTACCGCGATTTCGCCGGCGAGCACAGGAGACTCCAGCAAGAACGCATCGCCGCGTTCAAAGAATATGCGACGGATGTGAAAAGCGGAGCATTTCCAGCAGCGGGAAATCTCTTGGAAATGGATGCAGGAGTCCTTGACGAGCTTCAAAACGAACTTCGCTGAATCCGATGAACGAGCCTCTGGAAAACGACAAAACCTTTCAGCCTCCACGCGAGCGCTGCCCTGTGGCGGCATATCGCTTTCAAAACGAGACCATCCCGATGATTCTGCGACATGCCGACGTGATGTCTGCGGCGAAGGATTGGAAAACATACAGCTCGGATGCGCCCTTCCGCGTGCCGATTCCTTCTGAAGAACATGTGCGGAAAGTTCGCCAGCTACCGATCGAAACCGATCCGCCGTTGCATGGAGAATATCGCGAAATCGTAGAGCCGTTTTTCAAAAAACCACGCGATCCGTTATTCGCTGCAGAGATTTCCGCATTGATAGGAAAAACCTTGGATGGCGCGTGTAAGGAAAGCTCGTTTGAAGCCGTCAGTGAATTTGCCGTGCCCCTGCAATCGAAAGCGCTCGCGCATTTGCTCGGCCTTCCGGAATCGGAGGCGGATGAATGGATCGCTTGGGGAACCCATGTGTTTCACAATCTCATCGATGGAAATTCTAACGAAACTGCGGTCGATGCTTATATCGCAAAACAACTGGATCGCGCGGCACTCAATCCGGAAACGGATTTTTTCTCCGCTCTGACCCAAGCGGAATTTCAAGGAAGAAGGTTGACGCGAGATGAAATGGCCGGGTTCGCGAATCTGACATTCGCCGGGGGTCGCGATACGGTGATTCATACGATCACATCGGTCATCGCTTACCTGGCGCGACATCCGGAGGCCATCGCATTCCTTCGCGCCGATCCGAAACGAGCCGTGCTCGCGGCCGAGGAATTTTTCCGCGTGGTTTCACCGCTCACTCACATTGGCCGGGTCTGTCCGGTGGCGACGGATGTTCACGGCATAAAAGTTCCCGCAAACGGAAGAGTCTCGCTCGGCTGGGCAGCGGCGAACCGGGATCCTGCCGCGTTCCCACAACCCGATGAAGTGCGGCTCGATCGCAAACCCAATCCGCACATCGCCTTCGGTGCTGGCGATCATTTCTGTCTCGGCGCATTTCATGCGCGACTCATCATCCGCGAGCTTCTCAAACAAATCGCTAACACGGTTTCCAAAATTACCATCCTGGAAGAAACTCCGAACATCGAGACAACGACTGACTTCCAACGCCGGATCGGCTACGAGCGGCTGGTCGTGAAAATGGAATCATAGCCTGTCATCCGGGCGACACAATTTGATTTCACCGAGAGGCAGCTCGACGGATTCTTGAGGCTCCGCCATGTGCCGGTAGCGCCATGGGGCGTAACCGTCATGCTTCATGTATCCGACCGTCATCGCAAAGCGCCGCGCGCGCCACGACGGGAATGCCCCGGATTCGTATCCAATGATGACATTTTCCCTGCGGGCGACAAACAAGACGACGTGACCGCTCTTGAGCAGAATGTCTCCCGTTTTCAATTCTTCCCAAGACACAGGATAACAAATCGAAGGCAGGTCTCTGGTGGAAACCGGTTTGCAAAGGCCCCAGCAGCGCGAGACGAAGCCGGAACAATCAATGCCAACGCTGCCCTGGCTCACAGCCGCATCATCGAGAAGTATCTTGTACGGGTTGGCGATATCACCGGCTTTTTTGCCCTTTCGAAGACCCTCAAGAAACGTTTCCGGGGTATCGAAACCGCCCCATTTGTAGGCCATGCCTTGGGCAGGAACCCCGGGCTTCCACCAACCACGATCGTCGCCATGATCCTTGAGGCTTGAGTCTGGCGTATGCACGGTCACGCCTTTCTTGTCCTTGCCGTGCCGGATGTGTCGCGCTTGGGGCACCCATTCAAGATCGGCGTAGGATTGCGCCGTGCGTAACGC
>JBIIFS010000027.1:0-15865 GCA_044237185.1 Luteolibacter sp. | reverse complement strand
ATTGGGGATATCTGACGACCTGCCCAACCAATCTCGGAACTGGGATGAGAGCCTCAGCCATGTTACACCTTCCGGCGTTGGTGTTGAGCGATCAGATCGGACAAGTCTTGCAAGCCGTTAACAAGATCGGCCTGGCAGTACGGGGTCTCTATGGTGAGGGAACGGAATCACTTGGAAATCTGTATCAAATCTCCAATCAATCGACGCTGGGCGAGAGTGAGGAAGCCATCATCCGTCGCTTGGAACGTGTCATATCCCAGGTTGCCAGCCATGAGCAAAATGCGCGCGAGAAGCTGATGGAAGATGACCCAGACATGGTCGCGGACAAAATCGGCCGCGCATACGGAGTCTTACGGCATGCTTTCCTCATCGATTCCAAGGAGGCGTTGAATTATCTTTCCCTGTTGCGCCTTGGCGGCAATCTCGGTTTTTTTGCCAAAGAAACCGTGAATTTATGCGATTCGTTATTGATGGATATCCAACAAGCGCACCTCCAGCTTCATGCCGGCATGAAATTATCTCCGGAACATCGCGATGCCATCCGTGCAGAAATTTTACGCTCTCGTTTGCAATCCCTCGATTCTCCATATAACTTTTCATCAGGTTATAAGGCAGACCGCCCTGTCCCAGGTGATCAACCCGATTAAATCATGAACAATTTCACTCCTAGAGCGCAACAAGTCCTGGCCTTGGCAAGGAAAGAGGCGGATCGTTTCAATCATGCCTACGTTGGCACCGAGCATTTGCTTTTGGGTCTGATTAAGCTCGGCCAAGGTGTTGCAGTCAATGTGCTCGAGCGCATGGGTCTTGAACTCGATACCGTTCGGATGGAGGTAGAAAAGGAAGTGGGCTCAGGTCCTCCCCAGAAGAGCCCGGGAAACATCCCCTACACACCACGCGTCAAAAAAGTTCTGGCACTCGCCAACAAGGAAGCCAAAGCACTCAATCATTCCTACGTTGGTACTGAGCATCTGTTGCTGGGTTTGCTTCGTGAAGGTGAAGGCGTCGCCGCTCGAGTTTTGAAAAGGTTGGATGTCGATATCCAACGCACCCGTAATGAAATTCTTGCTGAGATCGATCCCAATTTCTCACCCGAGGATATGGATGATGACGACGACGATGATGAGGAAGAGGATATGGGCGTGTTTGAAGATGGGGCTGAAAACCAACCTGAATCCGGTCCGCAGGAATCCAGTGAAGGGAAATCCAAAACGCCAGCTCTTAAAGCATTCGGGCGCGATTTGACCAAGCTCGCACAGGAGGGCGGTCTTGATCCGGTGATCGGGCGCGAATCTGAAATTGAACGCGTGATTCAGATCCTCTGCCGCCGTACCAAAAACAATCCGGTGCTGATCGGCGAGGCCGGTGTGGGTAAAACCGCCATTGTCGAAGGTCTGGCGCAAGAGATCGTGAGTGGAAATGTTCCGGAACTGCTGCGTGATAAAAAGGTGATAACTCTAGACCTCGCACTTATGGTGGCGGGAACAAAATACCGCGGTCAGTTTGAGGAGCGCATCAAAGCGGTGATGGATGAAATCCGTAAAGTGAAGAACGTGATACTCTTTATCGATGAGCTTCACACCATCGTCGGAGCGGGTTCCGCCGAGGGAGCGATGGACGCGTCCAATATCATTAAGCCGGCGCTCAGTCGTTCCGAACTGCAATGTGTCGGTGCAACCACACTCAATGAGTATCGCAAATACATCGAGAAGGATTCGGCGCTGGAGCGTCGTTTCCAACAGGTCAAAGTGGACGAGCCGTCCATCGAGGATGCGATCCTGATATTGCAAGGTCTGCGTGAAAAGTATGAAACCCACCATAAGGCTCTCTATACGCCTGCGGCGATTGAAGCTTCGGTAAAACTGACTTCTCGTTACCTGACTGCCCGCTATTTGCCAGACAAGGCGATTGATGTCTTGGACGAAGCGGGCGCTAAGGCGCGAATCGGCACGATGACGCGTCCGCCGTCGATCAAGGAAGCGGAGTTGAAGATTGAGGAAATCAATAAGCTCAAAGTCGCGGCGATCGCCGAACAGGATTTTGAAAAAGCGGCCTCATTGCGTGACGATGAGAAAAACGCCAAAAAGAAACTCGAGGACACGCTGAAAGATTGGCGTGCTTCGTCCGAGGAAAAAGTCGTTGTCGTGGATGATGAGGATATCATGGCGGTGGTTTCCAAATGGACCGGAGTTCCTCTGAAGCGCATGGAGCAGAAGGAAACCGAGAAACTCCTTAAAATGGAGGATGAGCTGAAGAGTCGGGTCATTGGACAAAATGAAGCGGTTGTTGCGATTTCCAAAGCACTTCGTCGCTCACGCGCGGATCTCAAAGATCCGAGACGTCCGATCGGCTCTTTCCTTTTCCTCGGCCCCACAGGTGTGGGTAAAACCTACCTCGCAAGAAACCTTGCGGATTTCATGTTTGGTGACAAAGAGGCGCTGATCCAAATCGATATGTCGGAATACATGGAGAAATTCACCGCATCCCGTTTGATCGGGTCTCCGCCGGGATATGTTGGCTATGAAGAAGGCGGTCAGCTTTCCGAAGCGGTGCGTCGTCGTCCTTACTCGGTCGTTTTGTTTGACGAGGTTGAAAAGGCCCATCCGGATGTCATGAATCTTCTGCTCCAGATTTTGGAAGACGGTACGGTGACGGATTCTCTGGGACGTAAAATCGATTTCCGAAACACAATCATCATCATGACCTCGAACGTCGGAGCCTCGACGATCAAGCGTCAGACTTCGCTCGGATTCGGCGCGATGAATGCGGATGAATCTGATTTCGAAGGGATGAAGGAGAAGATTCTTGATGAATCCAAACGCTATTTCAAACCGGAGTTCCTAAATCGCTTGGATGATCTCGTGGTGTTCCATATGTTGGAAAAAGTGGATCTCAATCAGATCGTCGATCTCGAAGTTTCCAAGTTGGTTTCTCGCTTGAAAGAGAAAAGCATCGACATGACCCTTGCCGAGGAAGCTCGCGAGCTGCTTAGCGAAAAAGGCTTCGATCCGAATTACGGTGCTCGTCCGATGCGCCGTGCGGTTGAGCGTTACTTGGAAGATCCGTTGGCTGAAGCTTTGTTAAGGGGGACCGTCAAAACGGGCGATAAAGTTCGGGTCACCCGTAAGGAAGGAACCGAGGAATTGCTTTTCGATACGTCAAATCCGGACGAAGGTTCGGGCAAAGGCAACAGGAAGGTAAAAGCAAAGTGATCATGGAGAAGCAGGGTTTCACCGCGAATGCGGATTATGAGGAAAACAATACCCAGGCGATCCGTCTCGAGGCCGGCCAAGAAGTCACCAGCGGTCCCGCCGATAAAACATGGCCCGGCTGGATTTGGGCCACCGATTCATCGGGTCGAAATGGCTATGTCCCTGCCGAATTTCTTGAACCTCTCGGTGAAGATCGTTGGGCAGCGTTGAAAGCGTTTGATCCGACGGTTTTGAAGATTACCCGTGGAGACAAGCTTACCTCATTGCAGCAAATCCATGGCTGGCATTGGTGCGAGAATGAATCCGGCGCTCAAGGCTGGGTCGCCGGCTACTTGTTACGTCCCATATAGGATAGCCGCGCCTCCGGTCAATTACTGGAGAGCCGTGCCTCCGGCCGGCTGAATCTAGAAATTAGGAAATCAAGAGATTGACCTTTGCTGTTGAACTCAGGGCTGTCCTTGATGACCAAACAACGATAACGCAATTCTCCGCTCAATCAAAAGCGAGCCGTCGCTTTACGTCGCGAAACGGGTCGTGGAATACATGCTGTGAGAGTGGCGTGTCTGGAGACGCGCGGTCCAGTGACTAGTTTCTGATTTAAAAACTAATGGCCTGTTACGAAATTCCAGTTCAGGGGAACGGTGACGCTATCGCCATTTTCTCCGGTGATTTGGATCTCATTTTCACTGACGGGAATGATGGATTGGACCTTCCCGAAGTTGGGAGGAACGGCTGCGACGGCTTGAATGTTTTTCAACGTAACAGGTTGGTCTTTGGAGAAACTCCGTGTGCAGGGGGCACTGAGATTGCGGAGAAGGTCTTTGCGGGAGATATCGACGCTATCGCAGAAATGTGAGCAGACATCTTCGATTCCGATGCGTGCGGTGTGAAGGGAGTGCCATGGCGCGGCCGAACGCCCGCCATTGGATATCCAGAACATGGTTGCAGGAAAGTCGGTTGGATTTTTCAGAGCAAACCAAACATAGCCGTCGAACACACAGGCGGACCAGGCAAAGGGTTGTTCCTCGGAGCTGGCCTCGGAGATCATCATGACGAGATCGTCGGTAGGGGACTCAGAAGGGTAATACGTTAAATTGGTTGTTCCGCCATCGGCCAATGGAACTTCTGATAGGTCAGAAAAGATCGCGCCGATTTCGAGTTGTTGATGCGCACCATCCGCGGGATTGGAAAAGCATTCTGGATAAACCGAGGCCCAGCGGAAAGGAGAGACACTGAGTCTGGCAGTGCCGGAAGGCAAACTTGAGAGATCCAGAATCGGATGGGTGCCATAAGACCAATCGCCTTCAAGTCCGTCGAAACGATGCGTCAAATAAATCGCGGTTTCACCCGGACGAAGAGATAGGGTTTTGGTGATTTTCGCGGAGACATCAGAAGCCTCCATTTCAAGAGTGAGTGACAGATCCACTTGAGAAACGAATTTCCATGAAGCGTTGGCGGTTTCACCATGCGGCGGGCCGTTTTCTTGTGGGCCGAAGGGGAGGCAGAGAAAATCCCCGCGTAGATTTTTCAAAAGGACGGGCAATGTGGCATCAACCTCATCCGGCAACCACGGTGCAAGTGCGTATGGTGAAACGATGCGATCATCGATTTTAAATGTGGCAGGCGCAAGATGACCGCCCTCTTGCGTGACAAAGAGAGAGACAAGGTCCGAAGAAAGCGAAAAAGAAGCAGCTCCGTGTATAGTTTTCATCTGTTTATATTTGAGAAATAGGGATGTTCTTGATTATGAGCCGCTGTGATTGAGTCCTTGTTCAAGCGAGCGCAGGTGTTTGGCGGCATCGGCGACTTCGGTTTCGGTGGCATAATCCATGTCCGGATGATTGAGTTAAGGCTTAGAAAGTGCAAGTCCGCAGGTACACAGATTACGTGATCGCATGCGTTCTCACTTTGTCGTGAGTGGAAAGCGTAAATAGTGCTTGCGGGTTGGTGTGACTCTCGTTGGAGTCTCTATGAATTGAATTTTAAATAAGTTATGTCGAACTCTGTTGAAAACTCCCCGAATGGCAGCAATGGCTGGTGGTCACAACTTCAGCCTTATCAGCGCCTCGTGTTCATTGTGGCTACACTTGCTTGGCTGTTCGATTGCTTGGATCAGCAGCTTTTCAATCTGGCGAGAAACCCCGCGATGGCGGCGCTGCTGGAAGAGGGGCAGGACACGAAGTTTTATGGAGGTATTGCGACGGCGATCTTCGTGCTCGGATGGGCGACAGGTGGCATGATTTTCGGATCATTGGGAGATCGCTACGGTCGGGCTAAGATGTTGGCGGTCACGGTGTTGCTCTATTCGTTGGCAACTGGTCTCTCGGCTTTGGCGGGATTTCCCAAGCTTCCAACGATTGCCCAGACCTTACATTTGACTTCCATTCCCTGGTTTGAGGGGCTGTCGCCACATTACATGGATTTCACCATCTTCCGTTTCATCACCGGGCTTGGTGTGGGTGGAGTTTTTGGCTTGGCGGTGGCGCTTGTGGCAGACACGGTACCCAGCGGAGTAAGACCGCGGGCGCTAGGTGTTTTGCAATCGTTTTCAGCGGTGGGCAACGTGGCCGCAGGTTTTATTGGATTGGGAATCGCCCTTACCGCAATCGGCACCAATCCGAATTACTGGATGTGGCTGTTTGTGATTGGCGCATTGCCAGCCTTCATGGTCGCAACCATTCAGCTACGCGTCAAAGAGCCAGAGGCTTGGGTCGCAGCCCGGGATCGGGCCACGGCCCAAGGTAAGAAATCCGGTTCTTACAAGGATCTTTTCAGTCATTCCACCTGGCGGCGACATGCCTTGCTCGGAATGATTCTTTCATGCGCGGGTGTCATCGGGCTCTGGGGTATTGGGGTGTTTTCAACCGATCTGGTTGGCGATATCATCACGAGTCACCTGAAAGCAAGTGGCGCTTCGCCTGAGGCGATCAACAAAGGAAAACAGGTTTGGGGCTCTCTGAATCTCCTGTGTTTCAATGTGGGTGCGTTTTTCGGGATGATGGTATTCACACGGGTGACCGAGCGTTTGGGGCGCAAAAAGGCTTTCACGATCTTTTTTCTGGGAGCATTGGGTTTCACGGTCTTTGTGTTCCAGATGCTTGGAAAAATCAACGGACGTTGGGATATCCTCTGGATGGCGCCGTTGATGGGCTTCTTCCAGCTTTCGGTATTTGCAGGTTTCTCGATCTATCTTCCCGAGCTTTTCCCGACCCGCCTGCGTGCGACCGGTGTTTCTTTCTGCTACAACGTCGGGCGTTACCTTGCTGCGACAGGGCCTCTGACACTTGCCTTATTAGCGAAGAACCTGGCGGACAAGGCGGCTCTCAAAGCTACCGAGATGGGCGGGGATGTGGCCGTTGCCAAGATCGATGCTTTTCGTGATGCAGCATCGTGGATGTGCTTGATTTTCCTACTTGGACTCATCGTTCTTCCCTTCCTTCCTGAAACCAAAGGTAAGCCATTGCCAGAGGAATAACCTCCAACTACGCGTATGTCGCTTTTCCACTTAGGCTGGAAAGGCATCGCGGAGGTGCCTCATGCTCTCTGCTGCGAGTGTTTCGGGACTGATAGAGGTATCAAAAACTTCCACGGAGACCCACTTGTCGTAGCCTCCCCGGATCAGTTCGGTAGCGATCGAAGTCTCATTGCAAATAGCAAGGCGCATTTGGGTAATTAGGGTTAGGGGTAAGGAATTTGAAGTTTTTTCTCTGACCGACGGCCTTTTGATCGGAAAAATGGCATCAAGACTGCATGGTTCCGCTTGAATCCATGACTTCTGGGCTTGACAGGTGGAGACGGGTCTGTTGACCTGCTCTTGCAGTTTTTTTACCACAGCTATCTTGATAGTTAAGAAAGCCTATCCTTTTTGGGATCTAAAATTCCCCGCCATTTACCCCCGACACAAGCTCCACTTTTCATTCACATGCATCTTAATTCATCGCTCTGGTATTTTGCCTACATTACCGTTTTGATCGGTCTTGCCGGATACGGATCCCACCGTTTGACAATCATTTTTCTGTATTTGAAGCATTCCAGAAAGCGCCCAGAGCCTTTGAAGAACTTCATTGAATTGCCACTGGTGACTATTCAGTTGCCGGTTTTCAATGAAATGCACGTGGTGGACCGGTTGTTGGATTCGGTCTCAAAAATCGACTATCCACAGGATAAAATTCAGATTCAGCTTTTGGATGACTCGACCGATGACACGGTTTCGATCTGCAAAGCAGGTATCGAGCGGATGCGTGCCCTGGGTTTTGATGCGGAGCACATTCATCGGACGGATCGCACGGGTTACAAAGCCGGTGCCTTGGAAAACGGTACTCTTTATGCAAAAGGCGAGTATCTGTTCATCTTGGACGCGGATTTTGTTCCGAATGCGGATGTGTTGTTGAAAACGATTCATTATTTCACCGATGAAAAAATCGGTATGATCCAGACCCGTTGGGGTCATTTGAACCGTACCTTTAATGTATTGACTCGGATTCAGGCGATGTTCCTCGATGGTCATCTTGAGCTTGAACAAACCGCTCGCAACCGTTCCGGTCGATTCTTTACTTTCAACGGCACCGCTGGAATTTGGCGGAAATCCTGTATCGCGGATGCGGGCGGTTGGGAGCACGATACGCTCACCGAGGACATGGATCTCAGCTACCGTGCCCAGTTGAAAGGTTGGCGTTTCATTTTCTTGAACGATGTTGAGACACCCGCCGAGCTGCCGGTGGATATGGATGGCTTCAAGAGCCAACAACACCGCTGGACCAAAGGCTCTATCCAGGTTTGTAAAAAAGTCCTACCCGCAATCTGGAGAAGCAAAGTCCCTTTGTTCGTCAAGATGGAAGCGACTGCGCACCTGACTTCCAACTTTGCCTACCTGCTGTTGATTTGCTTGTGCTTCCTGATTTATCCCAGCCAGTATGCCCAGCCGAAATTCGGCGCACTGACTTATTACATGGTCAATGTACCGATCTTCTTCTTTGCCTCGGTTTCTGTAATTTTGTTCTACCTTACCTCGCAGAAGGCGCTTCGCCCCGCAACTTGGTGGAAAGAAATTCCCTATCTTCCTTTGTTGCTCGCGCTTGGAATCGGCATGTCGATCACGAACGCCAAGGCGGTTTTGGAAGCGCTTTTCAATCACCAAACAGCCTTTATCCGGACTCCCAAATATGGGATCGAGTTAAAGAACTCGGATTGGAAAAAGAGCAGTTACAAGGCGATCAAAACCCTTACTCCTGTAGTTGAGCTTCTGTTCGGTTGTTTTTTCCTTTTCGTTGTCATCGAGGCGGCGATGAATGGCAAATGGTCCTCCGCAATTCTGCTGCTGCCATTCCCGGTTGGTTTCTTCTACACTTCATTTGGTTCGATCGCGCGCATGATGCCTTCTTTTGCCGGAACAAGGGCCGCTAAAGCGACTGTAATTGATACCACTGACACCCATTGATCGGTTATGTTTTCCAAGTTCGCCAAAGCTCCACTCTCGCTGTTGAGTCTTTTTTGCTTAGTGGCATTCTGCAGCTGCGCGCCTCAGGTGGACAAGAGCGACAAAATGATTGTCAGTGTGCGTGATCAAAAATTGGTTCTGATGAATCATGATCAGCCTGTGAAGACCTACAAGATTTCCACCTCCAAGTTCGGGATAGGAGACACGCCCCGATCCAATTGCACTCCACTCGGGCATATGAAAGTCGCCAGGAAAATTGGTGATGGCCAACCCGCTGGAGCTGTTTTTAAGAGCCGCAGGCCGACAGGTGAAATCATCCAACCGAACTCACCGGGGCGAGATCCGATTGTGAGTCGTATTTTATGGCTCAAAGGAACAGAAAGACATAATCGCAACGCTTTCAATCGCTTCATCTACATTCATGGAACACCCGAAGTAGATCGCCTCGGAAACCCAGCATCCTACGGCTGTATCCGTATGGGAACCAAAGATGTGATTGATTTGTACAATCGGGTTGGAACGGGTGCCGACGTTTATGTAGTCCGCGGCTCTCTGGGTCATCTGACCAAAGAGAGAAACCTCGTTGCCCGTTGATAGCTGTCTCAAATTTCCTCCGGAAAAGACAAAACATGAGCTTGACAGATACGGGTGAAAGCCACTAATTTTCAGCCCCCCGCAAGGCAAAACGACTTTTTTAATTCTATACATCATGGCAAATACCAAATCCGCAATTAAGCGCAACCGTCAAACCGAGACCCGTACCGAGCGGAACCGCGCTGAGAAAAGCCGCATGAAGACCATTCGCAAGAAGACTCTTGTTGCGATTGAATCCGGCAACAAAGAAGAAGCCACCAAAGCAAGCGACAAATTGTCATCCGTGCTCGACAAGGCCGCCAAGCGTAATTTGATCCATCCGAACAAAGCGGCCAACATCAAGAGCAAGACTGCGAAAGCCATTGCCGCTATTGGCTGATCTCTGATCATTTTTTCCTTTCAGTCAAGCGGTCCGGTCTTCCGGTGCCGCTTTTCTTTTTTGAAACCATGCCAAATTCATCTCCAAATCGCGCCGAAGCCGCAGCAAAAATCGCTGCATCTCCCTACCAATATAAGGTGTGTGAGGGCTGTGATTCGATTGTGGGCAGAGCCACTGCGCTATGTCCAAACTGCCACAGCTTCCGTTTTGACGATGCACCGGACGCTGTCACCAAACAGGCGGTTCTTTTGGGTAGCAGGGAGCAAAGATCAGTAACGGCTGATGATCTTTCTTAGGAGATCCTTTCATGGCGGTGGCATTTAAAGAATGGCAAGTCGTTTGTGACGCATTGGCTGGCGGCAGGCAGACCATCTTGCTCCGAAAGGGTGGGATTCATGAGGGCCGCGAAGGCTTTTCCTTTGCACATAACTCTTTCTTTTTGTTTCCCACGCGATTCCACGCCCAGCTGGATCAGGTGAGAGAGGGAAATTTCCAACAGGAGATGGAATGGAAGCCGGGTGACATATTGGAGATTTGCCACCATGCCGAGGTTCTTTTTGCCGTTACACCGCAGAATTGGGAACAAGTGTCGCGTTTTTTTTCGTATCACATCTATACGGAAGAAACGGTCAGAGAGAGATTTGACTGGTCTGGAAAAGGCATGTCCACGGGAAGTATTCATCTGGCTTTTGTCAGAGTAGCCAAGCTTGAGAAGCCTTGGCGCTTGGAATACGATAAGCGTTTCGGTGGTTGCCGCTCTTGGGTTGAGTTGCCCGAACCGCCAGATGGCTTGCTTTTACGCTCTCACCCGGTCATTTCGACCGCTGATTTCCATCGGATTTCTCACGAAATTCATGTCCTAGCAGGGCTTTGACTCCTTGTTTTCATAAGGATATCCCCATTAGCCCTCTCAAAATGAGGTTTTTAAGGTTGCCTTGGGTTGTTTCTGTGGGTTGAATTCGCAAGTTTATTTAATGACAGGCGTTTCGCGCATCATTTTCAAATCCCTCTCAGTCTTTTCTCGGTAGCCAACTAATCCCATGACGAAGCCTTTTTGCAAACCCCCGGTTATTCTCTCGCTCGTAATCATTCCTTTCCTGATCAGTTGTGGTTCAGGTATCAACACGCTTTCAAAAAATGACATTCGTGGATTTTATAAATCCGATTACAGCTCGTTGTCAGCTCCTTCCCAATCCCTGGTGCAAGCTGCGGCATCCAAGCCCAAGGATAAACACAAGATGCCGGTCTATCCTTTCAGTGAGCGTCGTCGGTTGGTCCGCACCACGGCATACACCTGTTCGGAGTTGGATCACATTCAATACGGTAGCAAAAATGCGACAGGAACCTATCTTCGCTACTCCGACAAGGTGAGAAGCGCAGCGGCAGACTGGTCATTTTATCCGGTTGGTACGGTTTTTCGCGTCAAAGGAATGCGACAGCTTTTTGTGATCGATGATTACGGTTCTGCACTCACTGGAACAGGAACGATCGATATGTATCAGCCCAGTCGCAGCATGATGAACCTGTGGGGGCGACGCAATGTCGAGATCAGCATTCTGCAATGGGGATCGTTCGAACGCAGTGCAGATATTTTGAAGGATCGCAAGAAATTCGCGCATTGCCGCCAAATGTTGTCAAACATCACACGCCAGCGTCCGGATTTGCGACGGATTGCGATGCAATAGGCGGTTTTTTTGAACCATTCTGGCATCTATTGCAGCGGTGACATCAATTTCGCCGTACGGCATGCCAATTTGAATAGATAGGGTTTTTCCATGAATTCTTCCACCGTTGCCATGGTGCATTTCGAGAAATCCTCAGTCAGCATCTGATTCACTTCTTGGATGAAATGGATATCCGGTATAAAGGCTGTGATTTCAAAATTGAGCCTGAATGAGCGGTTGTCCAGATTGGCAGTCCCAATCGTCGCCATGCGTTGATCGACAAGCATGACTTTCTGATGCATAAACCCATCGTTGAAGCGGTATAATTTCACACCAAATGGAATGGTTTGCTCATAATAGGAATAGGATGAGAGCCAGACCAGAATGTGATCAGGGCGGTCCGGCAGCATGACGCGGACATCGACTCCCCGCATCGCGGCCAGTTGCAGGGCGCATATGACTCCGTCGTCAGGCACGAAATACGGACTGGCGATCCAAAGCTTTTCCCTAGAGATATTTGCGGCTTCTACAACCAGCATTTGCCATGACTCGATAGGATCCGCCGGGCCTGTGGGTATGATTGCAGTTGTTTGGTCCTCGTGTTGTTCGTTTGACTCCCAAGAGAGATTCGGAATGCGGTTGCATGCCCAAAACCAATCCTCGAGGAAAACGACTTGAACGGCTTGAACGGCAGGTCCTTGAATATAAAGATGAGTGTCGCGCCAGGCACCGTATCCAGCGCTCCGTCCCATATATTCATCTCCGATATTGATTCCGCCCAGGTAGGCTTCCATACCATCAACAATGAGAATTTTTCGATGATTGCGGAAGTTCAGCTGCAAGCGCGACCACCAGAACCGGTTGGCTCCGAAAGACTGGCATTCGACACCGGCGTCCTCGAGTTCTGCGAGAAACTTCGATGAAAGTTTGTGAGAGCCGATTTCATCGAAAAGGAAATAGACTTTCACACCTGCCTTGGCGCGTTCGATCAGGGATTGTTGAAATTTTTTCCCGATTTTATCATTCTTCACGATGAAGAAATTCACACAGATGTATTTTTTGGCGCGGTTCAGTGCCGAGAAAATTTCTTCAAACGTTTCATCCCCATCAATGAGCAGATCGAGACGGTTTCCCCGCGTAAAAGGCAGGCCTCCCAGTTCCTCGGCACATCGTTCGAAAAAATTTTCAACCGGGTAGTTAATGGCAAAATCCCTCAGGCTCACACTCATGTCCCTCGAGATCTTTCTGAGCTTAGCATCGTTTCCGCGTCTTGCTCGCACGTAGCCCTCGAATTTGCTTCTGCCCAAAAGCCAATACAACGGGATCGCTAAAAATGGCATGAAAAATAGGGAAACCACCCATGCGATGGTTCCTTGAGAGGTTCGGGTATTCATCAGGGCATGCAGTATGTGAAAAAAGCCGATCATATAGAACAAGCCAATTCCGAGCAGTCCCCAGTGGGTGGTGGGATCCAATTTCAATCCGTACATGGGCTTAACATGCATGGGAAATTAGGTTCCGACAAGAAGTCCCCGCATGATGCGATTTTCCGGTTTCTACCGAGGACGATTTGACTGTAGTATCCGTCCATGAGTCAAACCGCAGTCACACCGAAGAACATTGTTCTGATCGGCTTTATGGGAAGTGGCAAATCCACGGTGGGGCGCGAGCTCCACCAACGCTTGGGTTATCCGCTGATAGATACGGATCGATCGATCGAAGAATCGACCGGGAAAAAAATCACTGAGATTTTCAAAGAGGAAGGCGAGTCGGTGTTTCGGGATTTGGAAACTTCAAAGCTCGTCGAAATCGCAAAACAAGCCGACATACGTCAGATCGTATCGACGGGTGGAGGTGTGGTCATCCGTCCGGAAAACCGCAGTCTTTTGCGCAAGATCGGATACGTGGTATGGCTGCAAGTGCCGGAGGAAGTGATTTATGAAAGAACCTCGCGCAATCAGGAAAGACCGCTGCTCAACCACATGGATGCCCGGCAGAGGATCTCAAAATTGTTGGCCGAACGTGAGCCATGGTATCGCGAAACCGCTCATTTGAAAATCGATACTGCGGGATTGGATTTCAAAGAAATTGCTACTGGGATTTTGGAAAGCGCTCGGTATCACTTCACACATTCTGAATGAACGATCTGAACTTAAAAGTTAAGGAACTGGCTGCCGGTTTTGGCTTTGACGATTGCCGGATTGCTCAGGCCAAGCGTGCGACCCATGCGGATGATTTCGAGGCGTGGATTGAAAACGGTTCCCATGGTGAAATGCAATGGTTGGAGAGAA
The DNA here is from genome assembly GCA_044237185.1 of Luteolibacter sp. Taxonomy (GTDB): domain Bacteria; phylum Verrucomicrobiota; class Verrucomicrobiia; order Verrucomicrobiales; family Akkermansiaceae; genus Luteolibacter. The sequence continues at coordinate 2,288 of JBIIFS010000027.1, read as the reverse complement.
ATCCCAACCGTCGCTGCGATCCTCGGGAAGTCCTTCAGGACTGCAAATCGGTGATTTGCTTGGCGGTGAACTATTATACGGGAGATGACCCTTTTCCAGACGGACATCCCAAAAACTATCGGATCGCAAAGTATGCATGGAATGATGACTACCATGATCTGATTGAAAAGCGATTGGCGGAATTCAATGCGGCGCTCATGGGGCTTGGCGGAACGCAGCGTTACTACGTCGATACCGGACCCATTCTCGAACGGGATTTTGCAACCGACTCCGGTTTGGGTTGGAATGGAAAATCGACTGTGCAGATTCATCGCCGGATGGGCACTTGGTTTTTTCTCGCGGATATCCTCACCACCCTTGACCTGAGTCCTGATCCGGCGTTCGGGGATCATTGCGGCAAATGCACTCGCTGCATAGATGCTTGTCCGACCCAAGCTATCACCGCTCCGCACAAGCTCGATGCGCGGCGTTGTATTTCTTATCTCACGATTGAGAACAAAGGACCGATACCCGATGAGTTTCGACGTGCGATCGGAGATCGAATTTATGGCTGTGATCAATGTTTGGAAGTTTGTCCATGGAATCGGTTCGCGATAAAATCACGCGAAATCAGCTTTCATGCGCGCGAAGAAATTTTTGCTCACAGCCTACGAGATTTTCTCGGTATGGATGATGAAGCATTCAGGCAGGTTTTCGCAAAATCTCCGATCAAGCGGATCAAACGTCCGAGGTTTTTAAGAAATGTCTGTGTGGCGCTTGGAAATACCGGAACAGTTGCCGATCTGCCAGATTTGGAAATCGCCGCCAAGGATCAGGATCCGCTGATTGCGGAACACGCGGAATGGGCGATAGGGGAGATTGTGCAACGTAACGAAGCTCCATTGTCTGGCGCAGGTTGATCACCCAGAAAGGAACCGCAATTTTAAATCGCGACTGCAACCATGCACCGAGTCCGAGAGGTTTCGTTCACGAGGTCGCGATTTAAAATCGCGGTTCCTTTCGGGTTTATCCACATAAGGGAGAAGATCTTGCAATCGAGCATAAAGAACTTAAAGCTTAGGACAGATTTCACTTTATGATAGTCAGTATTTTCAACGATGTGATCGGTCCTGTGATGCGCGGACCTTCGAGCTCGCACTGTGCGGCAGCGCTTCGGATTGGCAGATTGGCGCGTGAATTGATGGGAAATGAATTCACCGATGTCCTCGTGGAATTTGATCGCAATGGATCGTTACCTACCACGCATGACATGCAAGGCTCGGACATGGGTTTGTTCGGTGGATTGATGGGTTGGGATGCGGCGGACGAGCGTTTGCCGGGCTCGATGCAGACCTTGTTGGATACGGGAGTGAAGATCGCGATTGAGACCGTGGATGCTGGCGATCCGCACCCGAACACGTATCGGTTGACCCTTCGCAGCGATAAAGAAACGCACACACTCCGAGCGATTTCCACAGGCGGCGGGATGATGGAAGTGATCGATATCGATGGCTTCGCGGTTTCCCTTTTTGGCGACTGCCATGAAACCTTGCTTTGGTCGAATGGGGATGTGACGGAACTTGTCAAAGCTCTGGAAAGCGAATTCGAAGCTTATGAAATAATCGTCCATGAATCTGAAGACCGCCGATTGATCGAGGTCAAGGCGGGGAGTTTTATCGATGAGGCAATTACGTCGAGACTCCCGTATGTTCGTGCCGTCAAAAGGCTGTCGCCAGTGCTTCCGGTGACTTCTGGAAAGCACACGCAAGTTCCTTTCACAACCTGTGAGGAAATGCTGGCATTTGATACAGGCAAAGAAACCCCGCTTTGGAAACTTGCTGTGGCCTATGAGATGGCGAGGGGAGGTATCAGCGAGGAGGAAGTGATCGCGAAAATGGTGGATATCGTGAAAATCGTGCGTCGCTCCATTTCCGAGGGAATCGCAGGAACCGTATACAACGATCGCGTGCTCGGCCATCAATGCGGCAAGTTTGATGAAATGATGCGTGCTGGAACGTTGCTTGATGGTGGCGCGCTGAACCGTATCATTCTTTATGTAACAGCTTTGATGGAGGTAAAGAGCTCCATGGGGGTTATCGTTGCCGCACCTACTGCTGGCGCCTGTGCGGCGTTACCCGGAGCGGTTGTGGCCATGGCGGATTCGATGGATCTGGGTGAAGAAGAAATGGTAAAAGCTTTGTTGGCGAGCGGGATCATCGGAGTGTTCATTGCGACCCGTTGGACCTTCGCCGCAGAGGTCGGGGGGTGCCAAGCGGAAGGCGGTTCCGCCGCAAGTATGGCGGCTGCAG
>JBIIFS010000135.1:0-4515 GCA_044237185.1 Luteolibacter sp. | reverse complement strand
CGAAGGCCACCTGCTTTCACCCTTTATCGATCGCACCGCGGTGCCGCATCACATCGGATTGATCGTTTCCGGTGGGCACACTCAGCTCATGGAAGTTTTCTCGCCAGGAAACTACCAGAAACTCGGGGGCACGCGCGACGACGCAGCTGGGGAGGCTTTTGATAAAGTCGGAAAAATGCTCGGCCTGCCCTACCCCGGCGGACCTGAGATCGAAAAAGCCGCACGCAATGGAAATCCCCTCGCCTACGATTTCCCTCGCTCGATGATGCAGGGTGGCGAGCTCGATTTTTCGTTTTCTGGTCTGAAGACCGCCGTGCTCTACACCTTGCAAAAAGACCCAAGCGCCAAGATCGAAGACATCGCCGCTTCGTTCCAAGCCGCGGTGGTCGATGTCTTGGTTGAAAAATCCATCCGTGCCGAGAAAGCCACGAAGTCGAGTCTGATCAGCCTCTCTGGTGGGGTCAGCCTCAACCGCACCGTTCGTGAAGCATTCACCCAACGCTGCAACAAAGAAGGGATCGACCTCGCAATCGCCAAATCCGAACTTTGCACCGATAACGCAGCAATGATTGCCTTCGCCGGCCTGCTGCGTTTTCTATCAGGAAAAACCGATCCCCTGGATGGTGATATCGATCCGAATCTCAAACTTTGAGCTTCTTTGGATTTCAGGCTCGCAACTGCTCTCTCTCTACCAACCAATTTATCGCCAATGAAATATCGAGCGCTCACTTTTGATTTTGACGGCACCATCGCCGACACGCTTGGTGAGACTCGAAAAATTTTCAATGAAATCGCTCCTGAATACGGCATTCGTGAAGTCGAAGAGCACGAGGTCTCCGCGCTCAGGCATCTCTCGTTAAAAGAGATTTTATTAAAACTAGATATCCCAAATTATCGCGTTCCATCCATCATCGCTCGCGGCACATCCATGATGCGAAAAAACATCGAGCGACTTCAGCTTATCGATGGCATGAAAGAAGCTCTCGTCGAACTCAGAAGCCAAACGGATCATTTCGGAATTCTAACATCCAATGCCACTGCGAACGTCGACGTATTTCTCCAAAACCACGGTATCCGAGAACTATTCGATTTTATATCCTCAACCTCGAAACTCACCGGAAAATCGCGCCATCTCCGCGCCATCCGCAGAACCTTTTCTTTAGAGCATTCAGAAATGATCTACATCGGCGATGAATTGCGGGATGTGAAAGCCGCCCAAAAAGCCGGTATTCCGCATGCCGCTGTGAGTTGGGGATTCAACTCCCGCGAATCACTCGCAGAAGCCAAACCGACTTACCTCTTTGATCACCCTAAAGAGCTTTTTCAGATCAAGGGTCAACTGGAGCCGTAATCACGTTTTCGATCACAGCTTTGGAGTGAGTGTTTACTGGCTTATGCTCTTTGGCTGGTCCATTCGGTAAGAATACGAAACAAGCATAGACGATAATGGTTGGAGCAAGCGCAGCCAGAAATAATTTCAACGGAGAGACACCACCATCGAAGTATTTTGACAGAATACTCTGACCAGCCGGGTTGGGTGCATTTGCAATCACGGTTAGACCACCACCTGCCACCGCACCAGCAACGACAGCATGTTTGGCACTAATTGAGATTCCCTCAACTTGTGATGCTAAATACGTAATAGCAGCATTATCATTAAAAGCTGTTAGAACAGTCGATCCCAACATTAATGCATCATCTGAAAGCGTCTGGATAATCGGACCGATCCACCATCCCTGGCAGCCACCGTGTATCACCAAGCCAGCAAGGAAGAAACCAACCATCATCGGACTTCTCATTGAAACCGCATTCTGGTGGTGACGAGTCGCCATGATGAACGCCAGGAAGAGCAAGAAGCCTCCCACAAAAAGTACCGGCTCGTGTGCTGCATAAACGGTCCATCCAAGGAATGCCAAGTGTGCTAATATAACCCAAAATGGGATCGGCGTTTCCCTTTCCTGCCATGATTGCGTATGAATTTCGCCGTCTTCCAATCCATCCGCACGGTCGGCAATCTGATACAATGCGTTTTTGAAAATCACAAAGTAGAGCAAGGTAGACAGAACAACGGCAATGACAGCTTTCCAACCGAAATGTTCCAACATGAAAAGGGTATCCCATCCCCATGTGCTAGCCACCATCAGAACAGGTGGCGCAGCGAAATGCGTCAATGTACCGCCGACCGATATACTAACAAAAAGCAATCCGATCGTTGCATAGGCCAAAGTCGGTGAGGGCTTGAGTTTATAAAATCTCTTAGCTAACAACATCGCCGCAATCGTCATCGCAGCCGGCTCAGTGATGAACGAACCGAGAATGGGAGCAATGATCAAAACACTCAGCCACCACGCGGCAGGAGTTCCTTTTCCAAACCATGCAGCAATAGACATCAATTTCTCCGCAAAACGCAGAACCGGACGACTTGCCGCGATCGCCATGATCACGACGACGAACAAGGGCTCGGTGAAAATTTTATCTTTGCCGAGATACAATTTAAAATCATCCCAGCTGTAATAATATGTGGCCGCACCTGCCAACGCGATCACCCAGATTCCGAAAATCGCCTCAACTTCTCCCAGGAAGTGAAAAAATGTAGCTTTGAAGGAAACCTCAGGTTCGCCATCTGGATGATCATGGTCACGTGGTCCGCGATTTCTCAGATTTTCCTGATGAATATGATCGTAATGATGAGCCAATTTACCCAATGGAATGGCGACAAAGGTATGGCAAATTGCCAATAAGAAAATGATCGTCGCTGCAACGTTGAAAGGATCTTCTGACGCTCTGGCTTTAATAATAGCCATGGCATCACCCTTTACCTCTTTGTATGTTTCAGTAGGTTTGGGAAAAGCCGCATACTGACTGCTGCCATCTGACAACTCTGGGTAAGCCGGCTTTGCTCCATGACCACCCGCAGCAAAGGCCGGTGAGAGACTCAAAATCAAAACAGAAAGGACAAGTAGGGCTATAGCTTTCATCTTTATTGGTGCGCGCGCGGCCGGTTTATAGAACTGCCGATTGCTATCCGCAAGCGGAACTCGAAAAATCCGTCCGAAGGTTTCCCAAGGTTTGGATTGGCAAGCTGAACGCTACGGTTTATGCCTCCTCTTCGCAATTCCTGTATCCATGACCAGCGATCTCACCATCATCAAAGCCGGCACAGGTGTCTTGACCAAGACTGCCGACGGCACCATCGACCGCGCAGCCCTTGTTCATCTGGTCTCTTCCATCTCGGAACTCATCAATGCGGGACATCGCTGTTTGTTTGTTTCTTCCGGCGCAGTCGGCTCCGGTGTTTCCGCAATGGGACTTACCGAATACCCCGACGATATCGCCACCCGCCAAGCCTGCGCCGCCGTCGGTCAAGCCCGCCTCATGAGCACCTACAGCGCTCTGTTTGCCAATTTTGATATCCTCGTCTCCCAAATCCTCCTCACCACCGAGGACATCCAGTCCGAAACCCGCGCCACCAATCTCCTCAACACCTTCAACCGCCTCCTCAAAGAACCCCGCATCCTTCCCATCATCAACGAAAACGACTCGGTCGCGATCCGCGAACTCAGCTTTGGGGACAATGATATGCTTTCTGTCCAAGTCGCGAAACTGGTCGGAGCCAAACGCGTGATCCTCCTCACCAGTGTCGATGGCTTGCTTGATCCCGCCAATAAGCAACTCATTCCCGAGGTCAGCGATATCGATGCCGCATTCGGTCACGTCCAGGATGACAAAGGGAAATTCTCCATGGGCGGAATGAGTTCAAAACTCGAAGCCGTAAAATGTGCCACAGAGGCGGGCATCGAAGTCCACATCGCCAACGGTCGCAACCCCGAGCGACTTTCCGACATCCTTGAAGGAAAAGGCATCTCCACTCACTTCATCGCTAAAAAGTAAGCCCATGTCTGATCCCGTCACCGAGCAAATTCATACCATGGGCAAACAAGCCCGTGCTGCCGCCTACCAACTTGCCGCGCTTTCCTCCGATCAGAAAAACACCATCCTCCGCGCCATGGCACAGGGCCTCCGTGATAACATGGCTGAGATCCTTTCCGAAAACCAAAAGGATCTCACCGCAGGTCAGGAAAAAGGGCTCTCCAGCGCAATGATCGATCGTTTGAAACTCGACAGCAGTAGGCTTGAAGCCGTTGCCAGCGCCCTCGAACACGTCGCCACCCTAACCGATCCCGTCGGCCAAGTCCTCGAAAACTGGACCCGCCCCAATGGCCTGAACATCGAACAAATCCGCGTCCCCATCGGCACCATCGGCATCATCTACGAAAGCCGACCCAACGTCACGGCCGACGCCGCAGCTCTCTGTTTCAAAACTGGCAACGCCACCATCCTGCGTGGTGGAAGCGAAGCGATCCATTCCAACCGCGCACTTGCTTCCACCCTCAGCACCAGCGGCGCCAAAGCCGGACTTCCCGAGCATGCGATCCAACTCATTCCTTTCACCGACAGACAAAGCGTCGCCGCCATGGCCGGCATGGATCAATGGCTAGATCTTATTATACCAAG
>JBIIFS010000134.1:0-4555 GCA_044237185.1 Luteolibacter sp. | reverse complement strand
GTCGAAAACGGATGATTTGCCGTGTTTCCGGTAGTGCGTTGACTGGACAGAGCTCCTCATCCAGCAGGCTGTTGATCAGAGAGGATTTTCCTGAATTTGTATCACCGCACACCAGGCATGAAAATGGCGCATGGATTTCATTTTCAATGGAGGCCGTATCGGAATTTTCGCTGAGATCGGATTCCGTGAGTTTTGCCAGTTCGCGAATTCCAGACCAGACTCGTGAGAGGTGATCACGGTTGTTAAAATAGCGCTTTCCGAACTTGAGTTGGCTCACACTTGGCTGGGGAATCGGTTACAGGCTCAGTAGGATTGGATGGAGGCAATTTGAGCCGGCGGCGAGCTGACTTGCATGGCGAGGAGTTGGGATACCGTGACGAATTCAAACCCGCGTCTCAAAAGTCCATCGAGCGTTTGCGGCATGGAATCGACGGTTTGGGAATGGAGATCATGAGCAAGAACGATTCCGCCTGCTGCGGTGCTGGAAACGATGCGGTTTGCGATGACAGATGCGCCGGGGCGTTTCCAATCGAGAGGATCGACAGACCAGAGAATGGTCGGGTAGCCGAATTCATCGAAGACGAGCTGGCGTTGGCGTTGAACGAGTCCGCCATAGGGCGGCCGCATGGTGCGCGGGCGGATGCCAGCAGCGCGCCCGATAGAATCCTGACAGCGCTGCATTTCGAGACGGAGTTGTGAGTCACTCAGTTTGGAGAGCAGGCAATGGGTTTGTGAATGGTTTCCGATCTCGTGACCTTCTGCAACGGTGCGCCGCAATACGCTAGGGTATAGGTTCACATTATTCCCGATCACATAGAACGTTGCTTTGATGTTTCGCTCGGCGAGCATGTCCAGCAGCCGAGGGGTGTTGGCGGGATGAGGGCCATCGTCGTAGGTGATCGCAATATGGTTTCCGGAGACCATCACACGGGTAAAGGTAACACCCGAATTTGGAACAGGATAGTTCGCATGGTTGCCCGCCGGATTACGGGGGAGGGGGCGATTGGAAACTTCACCGATTCCGGGAACAGCCTTGCAACTCGTCAGGGTCGCGGTGCTGGCCGCAAGGGTAGATGTGATGAACCCACGACGGGAAAGATTCCCGAACAGGTTCAATTCAGATGATTCATCATTGCCGATAGGTTCCATAAGGCGAAAAAGGTAAAGATGAATTAAAGACTGCACAGGAGTCGGAAGATGTCACGCCTCTTATTGCCATGGAATAGCTCATCCGGGGAGATTTTCGGGGTGGATCGGGAGAATATCTGATCCCTGACTTCTTCAATCGACAATTGGCCGACTGCTATCTTGAATTCGAGCACATGAAAATTCTTCTTACGACATGCAGTTATCAGGATACCCCTGGCCCGCACCATGAACTCATGGCAGCGCAAGGCTGGGAAATCACCCGTGAGCGCGGGCCGCTTTCCGAGGCCCGCATGCTGGAGCTCGCTGAACAAGGGTTTGATGCGTTTCTCTGCGGTGATGATGCGATCACTCGCCAGGTTCTGACGAAATGCGCTCCCACACTCAAAGTCATTTCCAAATACGGCATCGGTCTTGATAAGATCGACCTCCCAGCTACCAAGGAAATGAAGATTCCTGTTCTTTTCACTCCCGGCGTGAATCACGATACCGTTGCCGAGCATACGTTTGCGTTGCTTTTGGCGCTGACGAAAAATCTCTATCCCTCCATCCAGGCGACCCGCGAGGGCAAATGGACCCGCCTGACCGGCTATGAATTGCTCAATAAACGCATCGGCCTAATCGGTCTCGGTAGGATCGGGCAGGAAGTCGCGAAACGCGCCCATGCCTTCGGGATGGAAGTGCACGGTTTCGGAAACTTCTGGCCGGAAGATGTCGCTGAACAATACGGCATCACCCGCCACCATGATCTCGACAGTCTTTTCTCTGCCTCGGACATCATTTCACCCCACACCAAGCTCACCCCGGATTCCCATCATTGCGTGAACGCGAAACGTCTCGCCCTCATGCCGGACAACTCATGGTTGGTGAACACGGGTCGTGGCGAATTGATTCATCAAGCCGATGTCATCGCTGCCCTCGATTCCGGAAAACTCGCCGGTTACGCGACGGATGTGTTGGATGAAGAACCACCTGCGGCCGATCACCCGCTCCTGTATCACCCGAAAGTCATCGTCACGCCTCACATCGGTTCACGCACGTTCGAATCGGTGCCACGCCAGGCGATGAAATCTCTCACCAATCTCATCAACGCACTCTCCGGACAAGGCGAGACGAACTGCGCGAACGGGGTGATTTGATTCAAAAAGAGAGGAACCGCGATTTTCAATCGCGACCTCGTAAGTGAAATATCATGGACTACGCAGCCAGTTGGAGTCGCGATTGTAAATCGCGGTTCCTTTCTGGGAGGCAAGGCTAATCAAAAATGGTCCGTCCCTTTTCGCTAAAGTTCAGCTAGCCTTTGCGATTCTGCAAAATCTGCTCGTATAGCTCATAGACCACATCACGGGTGCATCCGTATTCCAACAAGATTTCATTTGCTGAAATCTGTCGGTAGATCACGCGCAGGCCACCGATGCGGAGTCGGTTGAAACCCTCCAAAGGACCTTGCAGTCCCTTGATCTCGCCTTTTCCTTTGGCGAGATCGCGCAAGGCAAGTCGCACCCGGCGTTTGGTCTGCGGTGGCAGCCCGACCAACCAGTCGGCCACTTGCTCAGAGGCCGAAATTTTCATCGTTCAGATCGAGCGGGCGATAATGGGTTTTGCCTTGTTTGGCCGCTTGAATGGCCTCCATTGCAGCGGGATTACCCAGTACATCCAAGGTTTCCATCAACGCTTCGAAATCCTCAACCGGCAGAGCCACAACCACCGGTTCGTTGCGGTTCGCGATGACAAAACGCTCTCCCGACCGGCAGAGTTTCGTCAGGCTCGCTTGAGCCTCTTTCATGTTGTACGTAGCAGCCATAAGATTTGTATATACCGGATTTGGGCGGTGCGCAAGGCGCAAAAAAGAAAGGAACCGCGATTTCCAATCGCGAACTCGTCAGGGAATCAGGAGCGGGGGAGTCATCACCCCCTGTGGCATGAGGGTGTCTCACCCTTTGTGAGGAATCAAACGGTGAGACATCGTTTAGCCTCATGCCGTGAGACACGGCAGCTCCTAAAGCATTTTCAACCGCGGCTCACCTTTTGCAAAATCGCTCACGATCTTGTCGGTCGTGCGGCCGAGAAAAACTAAGCCACCGATGATATCGTGGGGCTGCGTGGGGTTTTGGAGATGGTAGACATTGAATTTTCACATACCGGAATTGATCTGGTCGCAAGGCGCAAAAAAGAAAGGAACCGCGATTGAAAATCGCGGTTCCTTTCCAAGGAGTCATCGCAGCCAGAATCAAATCTCTGTTTCATTTTTAAATCGGCATGGCGGATACAATCCGCCGCCACGTCACAAACTCCGCTCGCGAATCTCCGTCAGCAGATCATCAATAAACTGCTGGGTCGTTTTTGTGATCGGCTCTTCTTGTCCACGGATGCGTAGTGACACGGTTCCTTCCTCGATTTCTTTCACGCCGAGGATGACCATGTTCGGAATGCGCTCCATGCGGGCGTTACGGATTTTCGCGCCGACTTTATCCGCGGAGCGATCGACCGTGACGCGTACGCCGAGGTCGGCGAGTTTTGCGGCGAGGGATTCCGCGGCTTCGAGAGTCTTTTCGGAAATCGGCAGGATGCGGACTTGTTCCGGAGCGAGCCAGGTTGGGAATTTGCCTTCGAAGTGTTCGATGAGCAGACCGGTGAAACGTTCGAGCGAACCGAAAGGTGCGCGGTGGATCATGACCGGAATGTGCGGTTTGTTGTCCTCGCCGACATAGGAAAGTTTGAATCTAACAGGAAGGTTGTAATCGACCTGAACCGTGCCGAGTTGCCAGTCGCGACCGATGATGTCCTTGACGACGAAGTCGATCTTCGGTCCGTAGAAAGCAGCTTCGCCGAGTTCTTCGGTGTAATCGACGCCGAGGTGGATGACGGCCTCGCGGAGAGCCGCCTCGGCTTTGTCCCAGTTTTCCGATGAGCCGACGTATTTATCGCTTTCCGGATCGCGCAGGGAGAGGCGGACGCGGTAGTCGTTCATGCCGAGGGTTTGCAGAACTTTTTTCACGAGGTCCAGGCAACCTTTCACTTCCGCAGCCACCTGATCCGGTGTGCAGAAAAGGTGAGCATCGTCCTGAGTGAAACCACGCACGCGGGTCATGCCGCCGAGTTCGCCGGATTGTTCCCAGCGATAAACCGTTCCGAATTCCGCGAGTCTAACAGGCAGGTCGCGGTAGGAATGATGATCGCTCGCGAAAATTTTGATGTGATGCGGGCAGTTCATCGGTTTGAGCAAATAACCTTCGTAGGTTCCTTGTTCGAGGCCGTTGATCAGGGTGGAGCAGGTCGCATCTTCGTCGGCGAGTTTTTCCAAAGTATCGCGCTCAGCGATCGGAGCGAACTGGCTGTCTTGGTAGTAAGGGAAATGTCCGGAGGTGCGATACAGATCGAGCTTGCCGATGTGTGGAGTGAAGACTTG
>JBIIFS010000026.1:0-16274 GCA_044237185.1 Luteolibacter sp. | reverse complement strand
CGCGTGCGCCCTACGCGATCGCTCTTCACTAACGTGCCTGATATTGTCTCTTGTATAGATGCCATAGAATCCAAATCTATGGCATCTATGCTATCCTTGAATAGAGGGGTTCTGTTGGGCGCTTACCGCCGAGAATGCCGTGAGGCCTCTCAAACTCGGAGCGAAAAACTGGCTCTTCTTCGGATCGCAACATGCCGGACACAATGCGGCGGTGATCTACACGCTCGTTGAAAACTGCCGGAGGCATGGCATCCCAGTGGAAGAATACCTGTGCGAACTCCTCACCCACCTCCCCGGCGAGACCGATCTGGAAACCATCGCCAGCCTCACCCCGGCCCGCAAGGCCGCCGCCCGCCGCGAAAAATCCGCCGCCGCCTGAATCACGTCAAGGGGGCAGCGTTTCCTTCGCTTACAGATGAGGGTGAAGGCTCATCTTTTCATGGAGCCACGATGTACCCGATTTCTGTGCTCCGATACCTAGAAATGTAATCATTTTCAGATTAAAATGAGTTTGGAATAAGCGAGGCTTCAAGCATTCTTTGCGACAACTCTTGCTCCAAAGGCCTTGGACGCGCAACATGAGCGAATTCTCGAAGTGCACCCATATCGCAAGTTTTCAACCCATGCTTAAGAAAGGTATTTTGATAGAAAGTTTGCGAGCGTGCGACCAAAGGAAAAATTCGCCAGCGGCCATCGGATTTGTCTCCATAGACAACATTTGCAAAAATTTTTCCGTAAGGCGCGAGGTTTCTTGCAGCAAATGACAAAAAGTCCTCAAGTTTGCTATCATTGAGGTGGATTAGCACTGAGAATGCCCAAATATAATCAAAGCCACCGGTGAAAGTGAGCGATGAAAGATTGTGGCAATGCATGAGAGTTGGCATTTTTTGATCAAGACCAGACTCTTCCAATTCGCTACAAGCCTCCTTGAGAGTCTCAAGCCTAACATCCAATCCATAATAATTGCCTGCTTCCAGATAATCGATCAGCGGCAAACCTCCCCGGAGTGTTCCACAACCAAAATCCAAGAGTTTATGGTGTGGCTGCAGCCCGACTCCCCGCAGGAAATCCATTTGGAAGCGCCTCTTGGCTTCCCACAAATCGGCTGATCCAACCAGCCCATGTCTTGAGGATGCCTCGGGTTGAACTATTTGATTTTCCATTCGTTGATGAGGTTTTCGATCTCGGTAGGTGCATAGAAGTCGGAAAAAATGGACTCGTCGCCAAGCAATCTTTCTGCAAATTCGCGAATCATTTCCTCATCATAAGCTTTATTGATGTTATTGCTGGACAAGGCTTCATCCAGAGACTCTGCATCCTTATCGATTTTCGCCAGAACCTTGCCTCCAGTTGCAACGATATCCTCATATCGAATCACGCTCTCCTTTGCCAAATGCAAACGGTATTGGTTAAAATACCATCTCAATATAATTAACTGCCTTTGTATGCGATCAGATTCCTGCGAGAGCGAGATTCTCAATTCGGCATCGAACGCCTCCCCATAGGGAAGGCGGCCTTTGTTGACTGGGGCTTGAATGGTTTGCCATGAAAGGAGCACAGCAAGGGGATTGCGAACAATCGCATAGCACGGATAGGAATGTTTCAAGACCGACAAGGTCGCTGTGAACAAGTTGGGGTGTTTAATAACGAGCAGAAAGTCACTTGGCAGGCATTTCGAAAAATTTACGAGTTCGTTCTTAACAATCGATTGCCTGAGTATTTTTTCATTCGATGCGGCCTCGAATGGGTTTGTCGGAACCTGGCCATCTCTTGCTTTACTGATCGCGCTGCCATTTGATAAAAGGGATGCCCTTTGAGAGGAGAAAAATCTCGCAATTTCATCAAGGTAACCGGATGGAAATTGAAGGGTTGCCAGATTGGCTGGATTCATGGGTTCGTGAAGAGCTACACACTTGGGTAGTTTATTCAGCAAGGCGCAAGTAAGCGTGGTTCCTGACCTAGCTATTCCAGTCAATATAACATTCATTGAAATTCTAATAACAGAGATTGATAACGATCGCGCTCCAAGTCGAGGCTGTGCATTCGGGCAGTTTCGAGCCCTCTTTTAATCATTTCATTGGAAATACCTTTGAACGTTCGATCAAAAGCATCCAGAGATGCGGTTCCCAATGCATCAATGTCATAGGTCGGCTGCAGGCAGTTGATTCCGTCGCTACAAAAGCCGCTGTTTCCAACGCAGTTCGGGCAAACAACCAGAGTTCCCATAGCCATACCTTCCAAGGCAGGGAGGTAGAACCCTTCGACAATCTGCGGGAGAAAGACCGTGACGCGGGCGCGGCCAAGCATTCTGAGAAATTCCGCTCGAGGAAGCGGCCTCGTCAGGCACATGCACCGGATGCCCCGGTTGGTCAGAATTTCCGAGAGTGATTTGGCCATGGCTGGTTTCTTCAGTCCGGCGATGAGGATCGGGATATCGCGTTGATCGGAAGTATCAGGGAAAGATTCCATGTCCACACCTGCCGGAATCGTTATCACTGGACCGTTAACCAAGCCGGTTGATAGAATCGCGTCAGCCACCTGCTCGCTGACACAAATCCGAGTCGCAGCCCTACGGAGGAAGGCATTACGGGGATTATCATGAAAAGAATGGCAAAGACCCTGAATTAAATTGATAACAGGCCTATCGCAATTTTCAGGCACAGCCTGCCAATCCATGCCGGCGAGAAAAAGGGCATCCGCGCTGTTTGGATCCCACACGTTGGAAATTTTCTCTCCACTTACCACCCATGGGTTTGAATCATCGCGCAAAGAGTCGGGTGTCATATAAATCACCGGCTCAAAAATCCCAGATGCCTTCGTGTGTTGGAAGTAATTCCAAACCTTCAAGTGGCCTCCGGTGAACCCACGAAAATTGCGATAGAAGAGCAGGGTTTTCAAAATTCAATATGAGGCAGCCCGGAAAATCCGACCACTCAGAAGCTAAACTAAACTAGAGTGGAAGGGTGTGACAAATTGATGGAAGACTTTGGATTTCGGATCAAGGTTTTTTCTCTGATCGAATAGGCAGCAGGTGTGGTCGATCTAAGATCGGCTTGCCGTGATTAAAGAGGCAAATCCGCTTTTATTTCATACTCGTTCAAAGCCACTCTAGAAGATGACGCCCATCCAACGCTCTTGCCACTCATCCTGATTTCACTGCCAAATCCGCTAGTCCCCCGCCCATTTTGCAGAAGGCGTTTGCGAATCCATCTTGATGTCGTTATCTCGCTCCAACTCTGTCACTAATCATTTGAAATGGCTCACCCCAAAAACATGACATTTTGTCGATCGCAGCTTCGTGCTTAAGCATCGCACATGCAGATATAGATTTTACCTCAAGCAGAATCAGCGGAAGCATTTTGCTTGACAAAAAAAAACTTTCGCGAACCGAGATAATAATATCTTATTGCTCAATCTCAAATCACAATTTTTCTGCCGAATCGTCTTCTGGGGGAAGGGTTTTATCTCCCTGTCCTCGAGGGCATGGCCTTGGGCACATGGGTCGCATGGCCCGACTTTGTGGGAGCCAATTAACGGTAACATCTTATTCACTTGTTCTTTTCCATGATCTTTCTATGAAAAAATTATCAGAATTATTAACAAATTTTCCGCAAACTGAATTACTTACTCTCGCATCTCGAAATGGATTTTTGCTGCGAGATCATTAAGATGTCAGGACCACGGTTAAAACATTTCGGATATAAAAACTGACGCATTTTCATCGCCATGTTGGATTTTCTCGTCATTGGAGCGCAAAAAGCCGGAACGACCTGGCTGAACCGAAAATTGGGGAAGCACCATGAAAAAATTTCTTTTCCCGGTGGGAAGGAGGTCCATTTCTGGGATCTTTTCAGGGAACGGGGCAAGGATTGGTATGTCGGGTTGTTCTCCAAGCCAGATTGCAGGTTGCATGGCGACATGACCCCGGCGTATGCGGTGCTGCCGCCCGAGGTGATCGCGGAATGCCACAGCCTTTTCCCCAATCTACGCTTGATTTATACGATCCGCGATCCAGCAGAGCGGGCTTGGTCAGCTGCGAAAATGGACGCCTTACGTGCCGGGATGAAAATCGCCGATGTGCCGGACGAGTGGTTTCTCTCGCACTTCCGGAGCGCTGAGTCGCTGGCGCGTGGAGATTACGAAACATGCATACGGAATTGGCTTCGCTTCTACCGGAAGGAGCAGTTGCTCATCCTTCGCTTTGAGGAAATTCTGAACGACCCCGCATCCTACCTCGGCAAATGTTTCAACCATCTTGGCCTAGAGACAATCTATGCGCACATAGATTCATGTTCCACAGAGGCTGAGTCCGAAGAAGATGCGGAATTGCGCGCCAAGGTCCGCGAAGGCTCTCCGGAACCGCTTCGGCCTTCTTTGAGGCCAGCGCTCAGTGAATTATATGATTTCAAAATCCGCTCCTTGTCGGAGTATCTCGGGGAAGACTTTAGCGCTTGGCTTGCTTGGTATGACAAGCAAGCCGGTCAAACTTTGCTATGAACAAAAATCCTCGAATTTCTGTCATTTTAGCAGCTCGCAACATGGAGCGCGAATTGCCACGTACGCTTCACACCCTTACTCCCGCCTATCAATCCGGAGTCAATGAATCAGACTACGAAGTGATCGTATTGGATTGCGGATCGACGGCTCCCATCAGCCTCGAAGTTGTGAGGGGATATGGAATGAATTTCCAACTTCTTCGATTCGAGGATTCACCTTCCCCTGCGCGAGCCATCAATCAGGCCGTCCAACAGTGCTCTACCGAAATCGTCATGGTTTGCATCGATGGGGCTCGCATGCTCAGCCCAGGAATTTTGCGATTCACACTCGAAGCTTTCAGCGCACGAAAAAATCCAATTGTTGCAACGCTGGCTTGGCATCTTGGCCCCAAGATACAGATGGTCTCAATGCTGGAAGGTTACGATCAGACGACCGAGGATCTATTACTCCAAACCATCGACTGGCAAAGGAAGGGTTATGAATTGTTCCGCATTTCCAGCTTGGCGGGTTCATCCTCACAGGGATGGTTCATGCCCATTGGTGAGAGCAATTGCATTGCCATGAGGAGAGAATGGTATGATAGGCTTGGCGGGCTGGACGAGCGATTCCAAACGCCAGGTGGCGGGTTCGTGAATCTGGATTTCTATAAGCGCGCCTGTGAAGAGAACGGCGACTTGGTGATTCTGCTGGGTGAAGGCACCTTCCACCAATTCCACGGCGGTGCAGCGACGAATATACTGCTGGACCATCCCGATAGAAAAAGATTTTTGCAGGAATACAAAGATCTCAAGGGGTGCGATTATTTTTTTCCTGAACGATCGCCAATCTATCTCGGCATGGTGCCGCCACAGGCACTCCCGTTCGTCGCGGCTTCCGCCTCGATGGCCCAGTCCGGTCAAGCATGAATCAGCAAATGCCGCGCCAAGCTATCATCGTTCTCGGCATGCACCGTAGTGGCACATCCGCGCTCACGCGAGCGCTCAGCCTGCTTGGCGCCGTAGCGCCCGAAGACTTGATGCCGAGCTCTGAAGACAATCCGTCGGGCTACTGGGAGTCGCGCAAAATCACTCAATTTAACAATCGCCTCCTCCAATCCGCCGACCTTCGGTGGGACAGCGATACTCCTATAGAAGCCGAATGGTTTTGCGACGAAGCCGCGAGAGCTGAACACTATAAGGAGGCGCGTATGCTTCTCGCTGAGGATTTCGATGATGCGCCGCTCTTTATTTTAAAGGATCCGCGCCTCTGTCGCTTGTTTCCTTTTTGGGAAAAGGTTCTGGCAAGCGAGGGGATCGATATACGGGTGGTGGTGTGCTTGCGCGATCCGCGTGAAGTCGCCGCGTCACTGGCTGCTCGGTTCGACAATCCCTCACTCCATCCCGCAGCCATCCCCGCGCATAGCCGCGCCCATCTTCTCTGGTTGCGCCATGTTTTGGAGGCCGAAAGATCGACACGCCATCTTCCTCGAATCGCTGTAGATTACGCGGATTTGGTATCCGACTGGCGCACCGCTCTGCAGGAGCTTCCGTCACTTTGCACAGACTTGACCTTGCCAGCGCACGAAGACCCAAAAAGCCTAGAGATGAATTTTTTCTTGGATCGTAATCTGCGTCGCCAATCTTCTGAGCGAGCATCCGAAAAAAGTGCGGATTTTTTTACCTCGGTCACGGACGCAGTGAAATTTTCGGTTTCGTTTGAGTCTTATCAACATTCGCTGGATGAAATAGCGGCGGACTTAGGACGTCTCGTCAACGGCTATGCACCGCTACGCTCCGAGCTCGACAGGCTTTGCCCTCGCGACATCTGGGCGGAAAGGATTGTTCAGGAATTGGAAACCTTGCATCCATCGCTAATCTCTACTCAATCTTTGCCCGCCGTTAGCCCCCGCGTCTTATTTGTTTCGAGAACACCGGAGAGCCGCGCGCATACCTATCGAGTTCTTCATCCTCTTGAGAAACTCTCCGAGGCTGGTTGGGATGCGGAGTGGCTCGCGGCAACGGATCCCGCCCTCACCGCATCCATGAGGCAGGCCGAGGTTGTGGTTGTCTCTCGTGGACCATGGGGTGAAAAATTTTGTGAGATCCGGAACGCCTGCAGCACACGCGGCGTGCCGCTGCTTTGCGATGTGGACGATCTAACTTTCGAGCCCAGCGTGATGGAGTCCGGATACTTCGCTTACCTCGAAGAACTGGGCATTGATGCCAGAGAAGCATTTTTGCGCGAAGCGGCGGAATTTCGTTCTGCGCTGTCTTCCTGCGATGCAGTCATTGCAACCACGGAAACTCTGGCCAATGCCGCCTCCCGACACGCGCCTAGAGTCTTTGTGATCCCAAACTGCTTCAGTCGCGAGATGCTTGCCGCTGCGGAGACCTGGCACACGGCCCCCAAACCCTCTTCGGTGGATGGCTGCATCCGTGTTGGCTTTGCCAGTGGCACACCAACCCACACCCGAGACTTTGCCACGATCGCGGAAGCCATCGCCGATTTTCTGGCTGGTAACCCGAACGCACGGTTTGTGTTGGTCGGATATTTGAATCTAGTCCGCTTTCCGTGTTTGGCTCCATATTGGGACCAGATCGAATGCCGCCCCGCCGTTCCTATGGCGAACCTCTACACAGAGCTGGCACGCTTCGACATCAATCTTGCTCCACTGGAAGTTGGAAATCCGTTTTGTGAAGCAAAGAGCGAGATACGCTACACGGCGGCCGCAGCGCTTGGAATTCCTACAATCGCCTCCGCAACCGCACCCATGCGACAGGCAATCATCAACAAAGAGACCGGTCTACTGGCGGCGAAAGCAAGCGAGTGGCGCGGATTTCTCCAACAATTATCGGATAACCCTGCACTCAGGACAAAATTGGGCGAAGCGGCTCGCATCGATACAAGAATGCGCTTTGGTCCGGAAAAGACAGCGCGCATGGCAAAAAATTTCCTCTCAGCGGTTTTTGGCGGTATAGACTCCGCAAGACAAATCTAATAACCGCAACTCAGCAAACGAAATCTTAGGAGCAGATAATAGGTGCGATGTTAATTTCTCATAAACACAAATTTATTTTTATTCATATTCAGAAAACCGCTGGAACAAGTATTAGCTCGGCGCTTAATCCGTTTTGCGAAGAATCGTATCCTTCTTTAAAACACTGGAGCGCTTTTGAAATAAAGAAAAAATTCGGATCTAATATATGGAATGAATATTTTAAGTTTACTTTCATAAGAAACCCTTATGAACGGTTGCTTTCCTGGTATAATATGATTGATAAAAATAGATGGAGGCCAAACTCAAATCTCTTCCAATCACACATCAAAAAAAACATTCATTCATTCAGTGAATTTATTATGGATGATAATTATCCTATTAATATTAATGAATTACCGCCCCAAAAAATATCGCAGTTTAAAAAAATCTCAGAAAACAAAAGAGTTATTGTTGATTTCATAGGAAGATATGAAAACCTTAACGAAGATTTTAGTTATATTTGTAAAAAATTAAATATTCCGGAAACCACCATTTTACCTCACATAAATAAATTTGATCATGATCATTATATAAATTATTATACGAAAGAAATGATCAGCGAGGTTAATTCTTTTGCGGAAGAAGACTTTATTTATTTTTACAAAAAAATGATGTAATTCTGGAGCGTCCCCCGCAATAACTAGGCAGGTCACACACACTCTCTCAATGCTCAGGAGTGAGTTGCTACCCATTCGTCCGGAAGCCATCCAGACCAGCAAGAAGGGCTTTAGCCTCAGCGAGCTCTGCTCGAGTGATCGCCAGTTCATTTTCCAATCGCAGGCAATGTCCGGTAACTGCGGCCGACTCGTCTTCGATTCGTTGACACAATTCGCTGCGGCGTTTCGCGCATTCCTCTGGGCTAATCTCAATTGCGGCACTCGAACGCAGACGGACGGCGAATTCTTGGCAACCTTGCACAGAGACAATTTCCTCCAAAACGAAATTTGTGAGGCCTGTGACACGAAGGTCGAGCATGGCTAATTCGAAAGCGGCAGGGGAAAACTGCCAGCGGTGACCGATGAACTCGGGAACCGGACTCGTCGACAACCATTTTTTTAGCATTTCGTATTTGGCTCGAATGTCCTGTGTTTCCAAATACTTCGGCTGGTTGATGTCCTGTGGCCAAGAACGGTGCTCAGTCCCATCGGGAAAAACGAGTGTGGTTTTGAGTGCCTGCTGGGCGAACATGGCGAACGCCGCCGCCGTGGTCGATTCGCTGTCGTGATGCGCACGCACGAGGTCGGCGATATTTGTGGTATAACGGAAACGGTCAAAGCAGTGGCGCTTGTCGGGAATAATCATGCCCACGAAACCGCCGGGCTTGAGAAGATTCTCGCAATCGCGGAGGAAACGTATGGGGTCGGGGAGATGCTCAAAATTATGGCTGCTCACGATCCAGTCGAATCTAGCCATCTCCTCCTTGCCGCATACCAGCTCGAGCAGACGGGAGGCATCTCCAACGATATCGACCTCCTCGATGCGTGCGACTTGGGCCTCGGGGATATTCATCCTTCTCGCCTTTTCACGCAGGTCTTCCGTGCTCAGAATATCAATGACGAGGGTTTGGAAGCCGTCTCTCTTCGCGGCCACAGGATTGCGCCAGGGGCCGATTTCGATGCCCCGGGAGCCCGGGAGCATGGCTTTGCGAAAAGTATCTAAGCGGTTCACGATGTAATGGGTGGATTTAACTTGTTAGCTAATTTAGCAAGACTGCAGAGAACGACGTGATAGTTTAGCGCTGCTTTGAAAAAACGGCGCAAAAACAGAAAATCTGACATTTTCTCGAGTGGGTTCTTAACCTTAACTACCAAATGAGGAAAGCTTAAAACCGCAGTATGAGATTGCCCGGGTGCTGAGTGTTAATCATGAACTGATCATAAAGGAACTGCACCGCAATCATGGCAAGAGGTGTTATCGCACCACCTAGACCAAGCGGAAGATGGATGGAACAGACCCGTCATAATCGGATTTTCCCACAAGCTGAATAAAATGCGACTGCGGCAGGATGACAATGTCCAGTCTTGACCATTCGAAGTTGAAATGTGGAACTTTATGCACTTTGCAGCCTAAGATTTTAACTCCTCTCGTTTCCGTTTGTGTTCCGACCTACAATGGGATGGGGCACCTTGAAGAAGCGCTGGCATCGATCGAATCCCAGGATTATCCCAACCTTGAGGTGGTTTTTTCTGACGATGGATCGACGGATGGTACGGTGGAGCGGATCCATGAATTTGCCGCAGCATCGCGATTTGAGGTCAAGCTGCTTCATCATCAACACACGAGTCTTGCGGGAAACTGGAACAACTGCGTGGCGAATGCCAAGGGAGCATATATCAAATTCTTGTTTCAGGACGACCTCATGCGACCGAACTGCATTTCCAGAATGATGGAATTGGCGGTTCGGGATCCGAAAGTCGCTTTGATCTTCTCGCCCCGGGAGATTGTTTTCGAGGGAGTGAAGGATGAAGCATCGCCCGCTTGGAAAATTGCCCAAAGTTGCGCAGTATTGCACGAGGGTTGGTCTGAATTGCGAGACATTCAGGATGGAGCCGCTTTGTTAGCGGATCCGTGCCTACTTCAAGGGGTTTGGAACAAGATTGGCGAGCCTTCGGTCGTGTTGCTACAGAGGCAAGCTCTGGTTGATGTGGGGGGCTTTGATCCGAACCTTTGTCAGTTGATTGATTTGGACATGTGGTACCGTTTGATGACGGTAGCCAAGGTGGGATTTGTTGATGAGCCATTGAGTTCATTCCGAATTCATGACAAGCAGCTGAGTGTCGATAATGCCAATTCCGGCAAGGCCTCTGATGACAGCATGCTTTTTGCAAAGAAGGTCGTTGATGCCCCTTTCTTCGATATTCTCCACCCCTTTTCTAAGAAAAAATTTCTCAAGGCGAGCCGAGCACCATCGGCGTTCAAGGTGCAGCGTCGCCGGTTGAAGAGTTGGTTGGTTGCTTCGTTGCTGGGCCGCTGAGTGTCGCGACTCCGGGTTTATTCGTAATCCTTGTCATGGTGCAGCCCTGGCTGGGAGAGCATTTCCCGTGAATTCACTCAACTTTAAATCGAGCAACCGCCGCATCATACAAAACTTGATCACGCTGTATAAGCGATTCGATCCGGGGTATGTATTCTTCGAGTTCGTTTCCTTCCGGCCTGAGCACATTGATTCGTTGAATGGATTTTGAGATCCGAGTCTCAAAGAGCCTATCAAATCTTCGACAAGACTCAGCGAACTTCTCGGTAATGCCGACGAAATCGAGGGACTCCAGTCTTCCGAGGGCACGAGCAAGCACATCATCATCAACTTTACCGACTTCGTGCGGATTGCACACACCATTGGCTCCCATGATTCTTGTCTGAAAGTCGGCGATATTGTCCGTCATGAACTGCTTGTTTTCGAGTAGCGTCGATACCGGGACTTGCAACATGCGGCTGAAGTGGCTGAGCATGGATAAGGATCGTTGGATCGGTTCTCGCAGAAAGGTTGCAGCCTGGTAAGGCATCGGAACCATGTCGGTCATGGCCGCTGTGAAATGACCAACAAGCACCTTGTGGGGAGGAAACCCCGGGTAATCTTTGAGCATCTGACTACCCAGCGGATAGCGACCACCAAGGCTCTGGAGATAAAAACCTCCCGGATAGATGTTCTTTGCTCCATATTCGCGCTCCAACATCCGCCTCAGCGAAGTGCCTGCGGTCTTTGGAATGTGGATGACTAGAATTTTTTTAGAGAGATCTATTTTTTTGAAAAAACTAAACAGCATCTTCTGATTTCGTCCAACTGATGTTCATCCTTATCTGGTTCAATCATTCGTGCAAATCTTAAAAAGAGAATTTCTGATACAGTTCCAGATCATCATCTCATTTCTCCTCACAGGACGCCGTGCTATTCGAGATGGTGCGCTCTGATACTGGTGTGCTGATGATTCACAGTAATTGAAGCAACGCCGCCGCGCTGATTGGGCGCCAAACGACGGCCCTGCCTAAAGCGGATACTCTCCCGTTGATTTCACCAGTTTGTAAATCCTTGTCATGCAGTAGTCATTGCGGCATAAGTGTGTGCCGTAGATGCCCAAAGTTTCCGTCATTATTCCTGCCTATCGTCATGCCGAGTTCATTGGGGCTGCGATTGATTCGGTTTTGGCGCAGACTTATCGGGATTTTGAGATCATCGTGGTCAACGATGGCAGCCCTGATGACACGGAGGAAGTTTTGCGACCTTACATCGAGGGAGGGCAGATCAGATATTTTTGGCAGGAAAACCAAGGTGCTGCTGCTGCTAGAAATCATGGAGCCAAGATGGCGGAAGGAGAGTTGCTGGCTTTTCTCGATGACGATGACCAGTGGTTGCCAGACAAGCTTGAGTGGCAGGTGAAGGTGATGGAGAATTCGGATACAGTCGTGGTTGGCGGGCTTAACGATGGAGATCGTCATATTCGCCGGAATGAATCGTCGCGAGTGGATATTTATCAGCTCCTTCCAACCTATATTTTTTTCACCAGTAACCCATTTGGATCACCTGGTCAGACCTTGATAAGGCGTAAAGCATTTGATACGGTAGACGGTTTTGATCAGGGCATATGGGGTGCCGATGATCTTGATATCTGGATACGCCTTTCACGCTTGGGCGAGGTTCGAAAGTATTCTAGGCTTTCTCTTTTTTATCGATCACATGATTTTAATGCCTCACATAATTACAATCGAATGGCTCTTAATCTTAAAAAAGTCATTAGCAAAAATTGTGATATCGAAGGATTCGAAAACATAAAAAAACTTGATTGTCTGGGACACCGGAATTTGTTCAATTCTTTCGGAAAAAAAATGATCTGGAGCGCAGGCGCTTGTTTGTTTTCTGGAGAATTTCAAGAAGCCATTTCCATTTTTAAGGGTGCTTTCAAATACTACGATAACCGATTTTTCAAGGATCCCGTGTTATTCGGTATGCTAGTTTTAGCCGTAATCAAAATTCCAATGAGGGCGAGGCGATATCTTTAAAATTGCTTATTACCCGCTGGCGCCAAACCGCTAGAACGCTTAGATCAACTTATTTCCTACAAGGGAATTCATGGAAGCGCCCCCCTGAATCGTTAAAATAGTTTGGTGGCTGTGGATCAGCTTGTCGCCACAGTGAGGAAGAATAGCGTTGACTCAAGATCTCGGATCTCCTAGCAATTTCCCTCTTCACTGATCCATACTTCATTCAGCCTATTGGTGGCCGAGCTTTGGGTAAATTCACCATATTTTCAGCCAGCGCGGACAAGCGCAAGATTTTCGGTCGACATCCCATGTTTCCAGGTATTCAAGAAAAGAGTTCCAGATTTTGGAGTGAAATTGATGCGGTATTGGTCATCAATTTAGAACACAGCACGGACCGCTGGCAGGATTTTCTGGCCCAAAGCAGTAATATCATCCCGCAGGAGCTTATTCATCGCGTCACAGCTGTGCCAGGAGAAAAGATTGGAGGATACGGTCAGCGCCCATGGTTTCGCGGCGGATTCAGGGCTGATACTTGGGCAAGAAGAGGCGGGTGCGTGCTTTCTCACAGGAGGGCCCTTGAACTCGCCCGAGACCGTGGCTGGAAGCGTGTGCTGATTCTTGAGGATGATGTCGAATTTAGTTCGGGCTTTTCAAGCAGTTCCAACGAATTGGGGCTCGCCATGGCGGATAATTCCTTTGAATGGGATATGGTTTACCTCGGATTCACCAAGGCGAAAGGGCCTTTTAAAACAATCAAAATGCTTACGGGCGGACACCATGTGACACAAATTTTCGGCTGTCATTGCACGCATGCCTATATCGTCAATTCGAACGTGCAAGATTGGCTTTTGCGAAAGCTTCCAGATGAGTCCTCGATATGGCCCTGGCTGGCTTTGCACAGAGCCATAGACAGGTGGTTTAGCTCCCATTTGGGGATAAGATTCAAAGTGTTAGCGGTATCCCCACCATTGATTAACCAACGGGCTGGATTTTCGGATATTTTGGGAAAACTTTCAAATATCGCCTGTACCATCGACAATCCACAGGAATTTCCAATCCGCAAAGGATCATGCTTTTTTCTATTATGCGTTTATAAGTTGCTCATTTGTTATATTTCTTATGCATACAACTTTTTAAGTGCGGCGCGAAAATTATTTATGGGATTCTAACCGCCAAAAGACCTGCAGCAAAAATAAATCGCGGATCACCCCGCGTGGATGAAGGCTGCCTTGGTTCCGGCGTGCGCATCGGGCCGTTACCTGCCCCACGCCTAAAGCCAGCTGAAGCGGTCTCCTTATATTGCCGGTAATTCGTACGGTTTATTGATGCCTTTGGCCCGATCACACCCCGAAAAGCATCGTGCTTGTGCGAAGCTCCCCTTGCCAGTACCCATCCGTTATGATACTCAATTGCGGCGCAGTTGACACGACGACTACAGCAAGACAACGATGTTCCATGTGTCTTTCCGTTCGTTCATCTTCCAATCATGCGCATGAGAGACATCCTTTTGATTTCCGGCCATACCCTCGCTCTTGACAAAGCCCGCCAATTCCAAAACCGCACCCCCAAACAAACCGGATCAGCCCTCACTTGGTTTCTCAAAGCCCGCTCCATCTACTCACAATCCGCCCAAGCAGAAAAAGGCATCCAACTGTCAGCTCAAAGGCCAGAACCAAGGGCTTCAACTGTGCCGGATTGAAGCGTGGGTGGAGTTGGACGGAGAGTGGCGTGTTATGGTTTTTATCACCAACTACCTTTCATGGATTCCGCGCACGGTTTGTGATCTTTATCTCCGCCGCTGGGACATCGAAGTTTTCTTCAAGCAGGTGAAGCAAAGTCTCAAGATTGGAAGCTTGTTGGGTCATAGCGACAACGCGGTGAGATGGCAGGTTTACACGGAGTTGCTTGTCTATGTTCTGCTTCGATACATGGCGCATCTCTCGAAATGGGGTCACAGTTTCACCCGTCTGTTTGCGGTGGTTCGCTCCGCGTTATGGGAAAAAATCAACCTGCTCGAATTATTGAAATCCGATGGGACAGCATCGGGACGGTTTAAAGTAATAGGTGCCCTCAATACCGCTTGGTTTCCAGGCTTTTCACCGTTCAAAACATAATCTCATGGGAAAGCATGGGCATGTAAACTCGTCATTATTTCACCAACTCAAAAAAAGTCGCAATTGACATCACCCGAAACGAAGTATCAATTCTGGCAAATTCAAGGCTTGCAGAGCATCGTGCTCATGCTGTGGGATGGCTGTGAACCTATTTCATTAATTCCAGACATATTTTTCAGCTGCGTGACCAGATCTTATTCAAATTCAAAGCGTGAGATAATCGTGAAATTCGTCTCCAAGGGCAAATGCCCAGTTGATCCGATACGCTGGCTACGCCAATTCCCTGGTCGTATTCCCACATGGGGTGCATGCAAATTTGTATTTGATCCCGCCGCAACCGAATACGATTGGTTGGTCGCTTACGACGATTTGCCCAATGGAACCTCGGAAAAACTTTCCTGCCCTAGGGAAAACACCTTGCTCGTTACAATGGAACCATCATCGATAAAGCTATACGGAGCTTCATTTCTACGACAATTCGGGGTGATTCTGACCAGTCAAGAACCTTGGGCAACACGCCAACCACAGGCAATCCATTCACAAGCTGGGCTCCGATGGTATTACGGCATAAGCAAAGATACCGTACGAGATTTTGACACACTCATAGCGATGCCACCCCCGAAGAAAACCGCTGCTATATCCACCGTTTGTTCGTCAAAACAACAAGGACATACGCTACACCGTAAACGCTATCAATTCATCCGGTCACTTCATGAAAAAATACCTGAGCTCGAAGTCTTCGGACACGGTGTTCGTCTCATCGATGATAAAGCGGACGCAATCGACCCATACCGCTGTCACATCGCCATAGAGAATCACGTCGCACCGCATCATTGGACGGAAAAACTCGCCGACTGCTATCTCGGATGGAGTTTGCCGATCTACCATGGCTGCGCAAACGCAGCGGACTATTTTCCGAAAGACAGCTTTATTTCCATAAATATTGAAAATCCTGAGGGTGCTCTGGCTGCGATCCAAGCCGCTATTATCCCAGGCGAGTATGAGCGTCGTTTACCTGCCATTTGTGAAGCAAGGCGGCTGGTTCTCGAGCAATATAATCTTTTCGCCATGCTCAGTCGCATCATTGAGCAGCGAGTAGATCAAGTTCGATCCAATGGTGGGATTATTCATAGCCGGCATTCCCTGCGCAAGGCTAGGTGTATGATCCCTCTCTTGGAGCTAGGTTGGGAAAAATTACGAATGAAATGGCAAGCCAAATAACAGCCAGCTCAAGGAACCGAATTCTCAGTCATCCCTCGGAAATCTCCCACCCAAAACCTACAAACAGCAACTAACCAAAGTAAGCGCCCAACAGAACTCCTCTATCTAAGAATAGGCGGATTCAAACTGTTAGCGAAGGCCACCGGACTTTGGGATCCAGCTCATAGACCGAGAGTAGAAAACCGCTCCCTGCTCCTCCTTGAATAAGGTCGGCCTGTAGTAAGCGCCCAACAGAACCCCTCTTGTAGAGGTGCCAGATTTCTGCAAGTTCTGGCAGTTATGCTATTTTCTCTGCGGCGACTTGCTGCAGCTTGAGCCATTATTTTAAATTCCTAAACAATTTTTATCTCTGTAAATAATACTAGATAAATACTCCTTATAGCCTGTTGGTTTAATACCTAAGAAATCAAGAGATCGAAAACCATGCTCAGATGCATAGTCGAACGCTT
>JBIIFS010000133.1:0-4597 GCA_044237185.1 Luteolibacter sp. | reverse complement strand
TCATTGTCATTTTTGTCGGCACGAATGGTCAGGAGTGATTCGCTAGCGGCAACGCTTTGGATTTGGGGGGTGGCTTCACGGGTGAGATCGGCTTTTCCAAGTGCGGCGTTGATGTCGTTGAGATTCACGGACTTGTCACCGAGCTGGAAGGTGATGATCGAACCGCCGGTGAAGTCGATGCCCAGAGAGGATTCTTGTTTGATCCCGAAGGCTGCAATCGAAATGATCATCAGAACTCCGGAAAAAACGGCGCAGGCTTTTGCTTTTCCCATGAAATCGAAATTGGCGGATTTGATGAGATTGAAGAACGTCAGTTTACGAAGCATTCCGGTATCGGTTCCCCAGCGAAACAGCACCCGGGTGCCCAGAATGGCGGAGAACATGGAGGCAACCAGTCCGATCGAAAGGCTTAAAGCGAATCCCTTGATGCTGCCGCTGGCCATACCGATGAGGATGACACAAGCGATGAGCGTGGTGAGGTTGGAATCGAAAATGGATGAGAATGCCTTATCGTAAGAAGATGCGATGGCGCTTTTGAGGGATTTGCCATTTGCGATTTCCTCTCGCAGGCGCTCATAGATTAGGACGTTGGCGTCCACGGCCATGCCGATGGTGAGAATGAGACCTGCAATGCCGGGAAGAGAGAAAGTGAAGCCGAACATCGCCATGACTCCGAAAAGAATAATGCCATTGATTCCAAGTGCGATGATCGCGACGAATCCTGCGAAGCGGTAGTAGATGAGAATGAAGAGCACAGTCAGTCCCAGGCCGATGATGCCGGAAATAATGCCCTGCTTGACGAAAGATGAACCGAGCGTTGGGGAAACCGTGCTCTCTTGCTCAACGATAAGCGGATTTTCCAATGGGTTCATCAGGGCGTTGCTGAGTTCTTTGGGTTCACCCGGATCATCGAGTCCGCTGACCTCGAAGTTTTTGCTGAGAGTGTCATTGACGGTTGGAGCGCTGATCACCACTCCATCCAGAACGATCGCAATTCGATCGATTCCTTTGCGCATATCTTTGGTGAGATTGAACATTTTGTCCGCTCCCTCACTGTTCAGAGTCACACTGACCGCATCGGAGCGTTCCATGGAGGGAGTGGCGAACGCGATATCCGAGCCACCGAGTGCCGCGACCCTTCTGAGCAAGATTGGGGTCGTGATTTCTTGGCCGTCACGATTTTTCTGAGTCAAGGTGTGGGCGGTGTAGCGGGGCTCGATCGCCTCGCCATCCAATACGCGTTGAGCGAGAGTTTTTCCATTTTCTCCAATTTCATCGTTTCTTGGAGAAACCTCTTTGAGTTCAAGTTTGGCAACCGTTTCGAGAATTGCGCGTATTTCAGCGGATTTCTCGGGCTCGATGCCTGGCATTTGCACCATGATTCCGTCGACACCTTGGCTGGCGATGATAGGTTCGGAGGTTCCCAATGAGTTGAGGCGTTCATCAATGACGCGCTTTGCTTCCTCGACTTGGTCCAAGGTGATGGGGAGGGGGTTGCCGTTGCCGTCATCTTTGGGCTGAATGCGAAGGAAAAATGATGAGCCTCCCACGATGTCGATGCCGCCTTTGAGACGTTCTTCAAGAGGAAGAACCGCGAAAGTGCAGAGCGTGACGATGCCGAGGATGAGAATGCTGCCGATGTTACGTTTTCTGCTTTCCAGATCAGTTGCGAAATACCAGAAGAACAAGATCAGGAGGCCAAGTCCGGTAAGGAAGATGACGAGAGGGTCGTTGAAAAATGTAATGGCGAGCATGGGATTTCAGTAAGAATTTGAGAGTGGATGCCGATAAAGGGCGTGGATGACCGGGGGGATAATGAATTAGTCTTTTTTCGCAACGCTGGCGATGGACGCCTTATCGAATTCGAGGTTGGTGCCTTCTGCGACCTTGATCACGACGGTGGTGTCTTTCACGTTGTGGACGATTCCGTGGAGTCCGGCGGTGGTGATGACCTTGTCACCAGTTTTGAGAGCGGCGATACGGGCGGCTTGTTCCTTGCGCTGGCGTTGCTGGGGACGGATGAGAAGGAAATAGAACAGCACGATCATCACAACCATCATGAACATCGGGTGACCGATGATGGATTGTGGGCCTTGGGTAGCGGGAGTGGCAGCGGCGAGGTTGTTGAGGAGTTGGATCATGACTAAGTGTGGTTGGCGTTATATCGTTGGATGAAAGTGTTTTTGTATGTTTCGAAAGTTCCGTTGGCAATTGCTTCGCGCGCGTGCCGTGTGAGGGATAGGTAGAAATGCAGATTATGGAAGGAAAGCAATCGTAAAGCGAGCATTTCGCCTGCCCGGAAGAGATGGCGGATGTAGGAACGGGAGAAACGGGAGACGTGTGGATGGCTGCTTACGCAGATTGGACGCGGATCTTTCGAGTGAACGAGGTTTTTGATATGGATGGGTCCGTCCAAGGTGAAAGCGACCCCATGGCGAGCCATGCGGGTTGGCATTACGCAGTCGAACATGTCCACGCCGCGGGCGATCATTTCAAGAATCTGCGGAGGAGTTCCCAAGCCCATGGCGTAGCGGGGTTTATTCAAAGGGAGAAACGGCACGGCGTTCTCGATGGCGCGGAACATTTCCTCTTCGGGTTCGCCGACAGACACTCCGCCGATGGCATAGCCGTCAAAGTCGAGTTCGACGAGTTCCCGGGCGGACTGCTCGCGTAGAACGGCATAGACCGAGCCTTGGACAATGCCGAAGTGGTTTTGGGGAAGACCGGCGGTGAGAGGTTGGTTGTCGGTTATCCACTGTTTGCAGCGCTTTGCCCAGCGGGTGGTGAGGGCGAGCGAGGTGGCTGCGTATTTTTCATCGCAGGGATAAGGGGGGCATTCATCAAAAAGCATGGCGATGTCTGAGCCGAGCGCGGCTTGGATTTCCATCGATTTTTCGGGGCTGAGCATCATCTTCGAGCCGTCGAGATGGGATTGAAAGCGGACGCCTTCTTCGGTGATTTTGCGCATTTTGGCGAGCGACCAAACTTGAAATCCGCCGGAATCTGTGAGGATGGGCTTTTGCCAGGTGGTGAAGTCATGAAGCCCCCCCATTTCCTGAATCAGCTCGTCTCCGGGGCGCAGCCAAAGATGGTAGGTATTTCCGAGAATGATCTGGGCGCCGAGTTCTTCGAGCTCGGCGGGGTGCAGGGTTTTGACTGAGCCCTGGGTGCCAACCGGCATGAAAATCGGTGTGCGCACCTCGCCGTGTGGCAAGGTCAGGGTTCCGGCGCGGGCCGAGCCGTCGGTGTGTTCCAGAGTGAATGGCATGATTACAAATCGAAGAAGCGTTTCGCTTTTTCGAGGAAACTCTGATGAACCGGTGAATTTTGATCGCCGATAGATTCGGAAAAGTTCCTGAGTCTTTCTTGCTGATCTTTACTGAGTTTGGTCGGGACTTCGACTTGAACCGTGACGTTGAGATCGCCCTTCGAGCCGCCGGATAGGGAAGGCATGCCTTTATCGCGAACGCGGAAAGTGGTGCCTCCCTGAGTTCCTGCGGGGATTTTGATGGAGGATTGGCCATCGAGAGTGGGGACCTTGAGCTCGCCTCCGAGTGCTGCGGTGCTGAAAGGAAGGGGGACTTCGCAGAACAAGGTATTTCCCTCGCGCTCGAAGACATCGTGATCCTCGACGTGAATGAAAGCATAAAGATCACCTGAAGTGCCGCCGCGGACTCCGGCATCGCCATTGCCCGTGGAACGCAGCCTCACACCGGTGTCCACGCCTGCGGGAATGCGGAGCTTGATCCGGGTTTCACGCTCAACACGACCTTGTCCGCGACAATCGCCGCAGGGATCGGAGACGATTTCCCCAGCGCCCCGGCATTCGGGACAAGTTGATTGTTGGATGAAGATTCCAGCCTGCCGGCCGACAACCCCGCGTCCGCCGCAGGTGCTGCAAGTTTTCACGCCGCCGGCGCCTTTTGAGCCGCTGGCGTTGCATTTGCCGCAGGGAATGTTGCGTTCGATCTCGAGTTCTTTTTCGACACCGCGCGCGGCTTCTTCGAGGGTGATTTCGAGATCGTAGCGGAGATCGGACCCGCGTTGTTTGCTGTTTTTTTTCCGTGGACCCGCGCCTCCGAAAAATTCCTCGAAGCCGCCACCGAAGGCGCCGCCGAAGACTTGTGAGAAGATATCCGCAGGATCATGGAAGCCTCCGCGCCCGCCGCCCATACCGCCGGAGAAGGCATCATGGCCATAGCGATCATAGGCCGCGCGTTTATCGGGATCGGAGAGCGCTTCGTAGGCTTGGCCGAGTTCTTTGAATTTATCTTCGGCAGTTGGATCGCCCGGATTTTTATCCGGATGAAACTTTACGGCGAGTTTGCGGTAAGCCTTTTTGATTTCGGCAGCATCCGCGTTTCGGGAAACGCCGAGGATTTCATAGTAGTCGCGTTGTGCGGGCATGGATAGATAGTGAAACTTTGAATGTTGAATTCCGAATCTGAGACGTCAGCACTCGGTTAGTTAGATTCCGAACCGGAGTCGGGAGCGGAGACGACCACGCTGGCGGGACGCAGAAGGCGGTCGCGAAGCTTGAATCCTCGCCGCGCGGTGCGGATGATCGTGCCTTCGGGTTGGTCTGAGGCTTCTTGTG
>JBIIFS010000194.1:0-4606 GCA_044237185.1 Luteolibacter sp. | reverse complement strand
GAAAACCGCAAGCAGGACGTGGCGGTTGCCGAGGCACAAGTCGCCGCCGCCAGAGCACAGCTCGCCGCCGCGGAGGCATCGCTCAAACGCATTTCCCTGCTGATTGAGCGACTGACCGTTTATGCCCCGCAAGACGGAACAATCCTTCAGGTCACCGCCCATGCCGGCGAATACGCCGCGACCTCGCCCAAGTCTCCGGCGATGATTCTCGGTGACATCGACCGGCTGCAAGTCCGTGCCGACATTGATGAGCAGAACGCGATCCGCATTCGGCCGGATCAGAAAGCCTACGGCTATCTCAAGGGAGATCCGAGCGTCACCTTTCCATTGGAGTTCATCCGCCTGGAGCCCTATGTCATTCCCAAAATTTCTCTAACAGGATCGAGCACCGAGCGGGTTGATACCCGAGTGCTGCAAGTCATCTACTCCCTCGAGCGCCCGAGTGATCCTCCGCTTTATGTCGGTCAGCAGGTGGATGTGTATATCGAAGCCCCCGACCGCCACAAGTCACCATGAAAGTCCGCATTCTCGCATTACCTGCCGCCCTCTTGCTCGGTTCCTGCATGCTCGGACCGGACTTCAAACTCCCGGATGACACGGGTGGCCTGAAATGGAAAGCATCCGATTCCACGGCCGGATCCCGTCTCCCTGATAACTGGTGGAAGCTCTTCCATGATCCTGAGCTGAACCGGTTGGTGGAGCGATCGCTCGCCGCAAACAACGACCTCGCTGCCGGCAAAGCCCGGGTCGAGACCGCCCGCGCGCTCGTCGGCGTGGATCGCGCACGGCTTTTCCCTTCGTTGGATCTGACAGGTTCCGCAAATGCCTCGCGCGGCTCCGCGGATGTGGTTCAGTCAAACATGCCGCACGGCGCGAGCGCTGATCTGACATCCCGACATTACCGCAGCACGTTTGATCTCGCCTATGATCCGGATCTCTGGGGTCGCAACAAGCGCGCGATCGAGGCCTCGTCCGCCCAAGCCGCGGCTACCGAGGCCTTGCTCGATTCCCAGCGCCTCGGCCTCGCCGCGGAAGTCGCGCGGCAATACTTCCTGCTTCGGGGTTTGGATGCCCAACACCATATTCTGACGAGCACGCTGAAAACCCGCCAAGATTATCTTGATATGCAAAACTCCAGAGCTGATGCCGGTTTGGCCGATGGCATTACCACCAGCCGCGCCAAGACGGAAGTCGAGCGGGTGAAGGGAGACATCGCCAGCGTGGAACGCCAACGTGGAGCGGCGGAAAACGCGCTTGCTGTGCTGTGTGGCAAGAGCCCGGCGGATTTCACCCTCCCATCCGCGGATTCCGATCGCGCGTTGCCTGTGATCCGGCCCGGGCTTCCCGCAGCGGTCCTGTTGCGCCGCCCGGATGTGCGCGCTGCCGAGCAGGAACTCCGCGCCGCCAATGCGAAAATCGGCATTGCAGAAGCCGCGTTCTATCCGAATTTTTCGCTCTCTTCCGGAGGCGGATTTGAATCCACCGATGCCTCGCAGTTCTTGAACTGGCAGAATCGCGTCCTTGCCATCGGTGCCGGTGTCGCCATGCCACTCATCGATGGAGGCGCGAACAAAGCCAACTATTCCGCCGCAAAGAGCCGTTACGAAGAAGCGCTTGCGAACTATCGGCAGGCCTTGCTGATTGCCCTCCGCGAAGTGGAGGATGCCATCGTGGATCTCAAAGGCTTGGGAAAATCGAGGTCCGCTCTTGAACTGGCTTACAAAAGCTCACAAGAAACCCTGAGACTGACCCGGGATCGCTTCGAAAAAGGTCTGACCAACTATTTTGAGGTCGTCGATGCCGAGCGTGACACGCTCCAATTGCAACTCTCGCTCAGCCAGATTCGCGCTCAAGAGCGCATCACGCTCGCAGCCCTTGCCAAATCACTTGGCGGGGGATGGAGCGGGGATTGAGCTTGTTTTTGGCGGGACATTTGTGAGATGCGTGCTTTAAATTCGGAGCGGAACCGGATATTGATCAGGAATTATTTTATGGCGACTGTCACCAAACGCGAACTTGTGTTGAGAATCACGGACCAGTTGGGGGAGAAAGGCATGATTTTCACGCAAAAGGATGTGCATGAAATCGTGCAAAGTTTCATCGATGGGATTACGGAAAGTTTGACCCAAGGAGATGCGGTGGTGTTGAGAAATTTCGGGGCGTTTCAGGCAAAAGAAGTGGCGGCAAAAGTCGGTCGCAATCCCAAGCAGCCGGGCAGCAAGGTGCTCATTCCCGCGAGGGCGTCGGTCAAATTCAAGCCCGGCAAGGAAATGAAGGAAAAGGTCGCCACGATCCTGCAGTTGATCCGCGAGCAACAAGCGTCCGAAGCTTAATTCCCCCTCATCGCAAGTCCTGAGGGCACGTTTTATTTTTCTGAACAAGCGCGACGCGGGGCTTGTTTGATCGGAACTTCGTAGTCAAGCTCCCCACGGAAAGAGCCATGAAGGAACGGATCGACGAACTGGAGCAATGGGGGGCGGATGTGATTTTCGGCCGCGCCCGTGGCTTTCGCGCCAGCCTTGCGCGGGTGTTGATGCTTGGTTTGTCAGGGCTTTTCAGAGTGTTGGTGCAGTTACGCATCGCGCTTTTTCGCAGAGGTTGGAAGGAGCAGGAATATTTTGGAGTCCAGGTGGTGTCCGTCGGAAACATCACCGTTGGCGGGACTGGTAAAACTCCGGTGGTCGAGCTTCTCGCGAGATCGCTGCGCGATGAAGGCCGCAAGGTCGCGATCCTGTCCCGCGGCTACAAAAGCAAGAAGCTGGATGAAAAACAAAAATGGAAGGATGCGAACCAGCGCCCCATTCCCTCGAGCGAGATGCCGAAAGTGGTCTCGACGGGCAGCGCCTTGTTGCTCGATTCCAAGTTTGCTGGCGATGAGCCGTTCATGTTGGCGAAAAATTTGGAGGGGGTATCGGTCATCGTTGATAAAGATCGTGTCAAAGGAGCGCGTTTTGCTGTTGGCCAGCTTCAGGCGGAAACCTTGATTCTGGACGACGGGATGCAGAATTTCAATCTGGCGCATTCCATCGATGTGGTGTTGGTGGATTCACGTTCGCCATTTGGAACCGGCGCGTTGTTGCCGCGCGGCACCTTGCGCGAGCCGCCAAAAAATCTGCGGCGCGCGAGTTTCATTTTGATCACGAAATGCGACGGCACTTCCAACGCCGAGCTGATCGAGCGGATCCGCAAATACAACAAAACGGCGGATATCATCGAGTGCGCGCACGGGCCAAAATATTTGGAGAACCTGTTCACGCATGAACAAATGCCGCTGGATTTTCTCCAAGATAAATGGGTGGGGGCAATCAGTGCGATCGCGGTGCCGGATAATTTCGAGCGCTTACTGACCAAGCTCGGCGCGCGAGTGGAGATCAAACGCCACTTTTCCGATCACCACCGCTTCAACCGCTGTGATGTCGATCAATTCATGCAGCGCTGCATCGAGCGGGATATGGAGCTCATCCTGACCACCGAAAAAGACGCGGTGCGTTTCCCGAGGCCAACGGAAATCAATGTTCCTGTCTATTTCCTCCGGATCGAAGTCGAAATCCTGACCGGGCACGAACATTGGGACAAACTCATCCGTCTGCTCTGCGACCCAAGGCCGGTCAGAGAATCCGTGTTGAATCGGGTGGGATGTTATCGGACGTGATGGATGAATCTGATAAATTTAACCACGAAAATCACGAATGACACGAAAGGTTCAGAATCGAACTGTAGACTTCGCTACAATGACGATAACCGCTTGATCCTGATTTTTTCGTGTATTTTGTGTTTTTCGTGGTTACCTCCTCGGAATTCGTCTTAAACCAAAGCCATGCTCACTCTAGGAATTCTCGGCTCCGGCTCCGGCTCGAACATGCAGGCGATCCTGGATGCGATTACGACGGGAGCTCTGCAGGCAAAAATCGCCATCGTGCTCTCGGATCATCCGGATGCGTATATATTGAAGCGTGCCGCCGACCACGGGATTCCCTATGCGGTGATGGATTGTGCGGGACACAAAAGCAAGTTTCCGGATTCCGTCCAAGCGCGGACGGCGGAGATTTTGAAAAAGGCAGGGGTCGATCTCGTCTGCCTGGCGGGCTTCATGCGTTTGGTGAAAACGCCGTTGCTTGATGCCTTTCCCTCGAGAATTCTGAACATCCACCCATCCCTCTTGCCGGCATTTCCGGGAGTTGCCGCATGGTTGCAAGCGGTTGAGGCCAAAGCAAAAGAGACGGGCGTCACGGTGCACGTGGTGGATTCCGGAATGGACACCGGCCCGCTGATCCTCCAAGAAAAGCTCGAGATTCTTCCCGATGAAACGGCAGATGCCTTGCACAAGCGCCTGCAGGCGATCGAACACCGGATCTATCCGATGGCGATCACCCGTCACGCCAATTCGCTCAAACCATGAATGCCTCCGCTGTCCAACCTCTTCTCAAGCATCTTTCCTCCGTGGTCATTCGGGCGGAAAAACCTGCGGAAATGCTTCTCACCGCCTTGCTGGCCGACGGTCACGTGTTGATTGAAGGAGCGCCGGGAATTGGAAAAACCACCCTTGCACATACTCCAGAGGCTCCAATCATTTGTCAGCAGCATTCCGGTTTCCCGATCGGTTGCT